>CAZKAX010000079.1:0-15907 GCA_964550775.1 uncultured Novosphingobium sp.
CGGGTCAGGTCGGCAACCTTGACCATCTTGTCGATCACCTCGTCGGCCACGCCGGTGGTCTTCTTCGACACGATGTCGGTTTCGACATCGGCGGGCAGATAGTTGAGCCCGACGACGATATTCCAGCGGTCCATCTGCCCCTGGTTGATCGCCTGGGTGCCGTGATAGAGCCCGCTGGTATCGCCGAGACCGACCGTGTTCGCAGTGGCGAACAGGCGGAAGTTGGGGTTCGGGCGGATCACCCGGTTCTGGTCGAGCAGGGTCAGCTTGCCTTCGGTTTCCAGCACGCGCTGGATCACGAACATCACGTCCGGGCGGCCCGCGTCATATTCGTCGAACACCAGCGCGACCGGGTGCTGCAGCGCCCAGGGCAGCAGGCCTTCGCGGAATTCGGTGACCTGCAGCCCGTCGCGCAGCACGATCGCATCGCGTCCGATCAGGTCGATACGGCTGATGTGCGCATCCAGGTTGATGCGGATGCACGGCCAGTTGAGCCGCGCTGCGACCTGCTCGATGTGGGTCGATTTGCCGGTGCCGTGATAGCCCTGCACCATCACGCGGCGGTTAAACGCAAAGCCCGCCAGGATCGCCAGCGTGGTGTCCGGATCGAACACATAGGTGGGATCCACATCGGGCACGCGTTCGTCCGCCACCGAAAAGGCCGGAACCTTCATGTCGATATCGATACCGAAGGTTTCACGCACATCCACTTCGCGGTCCGGGGCGGACAGCACGGTGTTGTTGCGGGTGTCGAGCTGGCTATCAGAAGTCTGGGTCATCGCCCGCATCGCCTATACGCGCGCGCGCGGCGGCGCAATAAGGTTTGCGTTGCAAAATGCGACCCGGCTGGGGATAGGTTCAGGCGATCCGGGCTGGCGGCGCAGAGGCGAAGCCGGTCGCCCGGCAGGCGCGGTCCCGCCCGTCAGCCTTGGCGCGATAGAGCGCGGCGTCGGCCAGACGGTACAGCCGCTTCCAGTCTTCATGAGTGGCCACGGTACCTTCGGCAAAGCCCAGGCTGACCGTGACTTTGGTTCCCAGCGGCATCGGATGGTTGCGCACGGCGTCGAGCACCTGTTCCGGGCGGCATTCGTGCGCGCGAGCGCAGGGTATCAGCAAGGCAAATTCCTCACCGCCGAGCCGCACGGCCAGGCTTTCCGCTGGGCGGATCGCCTGCAGCGCCTTGGCCACCTCGCACAGCACTTCATCACCATTGTGATGACCGACGCGGTCATTGATCGCCTTGAAGTGATCGATATCCACCAGCAGCAGCCGCTGCGGATGTTCGCGTCCGATTGCGAGATCGAGGAACGAGCGGCGGTTGAGCAGGCCGGTCAACGGGTCGGAATTGGCCAGCCGCATCGCGGTCCGCTCACCCGCGCGGGCCAGATCGCGTTCCGCGCTGATGTCGCGCAGCCGGGCGACGATCAGCAGGGTGGAAAGCAGCGATTCAATCGACAGTGCGATCATGTTCCCGTTGTCGAGCCAGAAGCTGTACTCAACCAGCCCAAGCCCGTGAGCAGCGCGCACCAGCGTAGCGCCGACTGGTGCGCTCCAGCACAAGGCGAACAACCAGAAATGCCGCGCCCTGGCGCGCCAGGCTTCGAACAGGATCGGTGCCAGCATCGACACCCACAGGCCGCCGAGCGCGAAGTAAGCGGTATCCAGCAAGTGCCCCTGCCACGGCGCCAGCGCGGCAAAGGCCGCGGCCACTGCCAGGGTAGCATAACCCAGCCCCGCAATCAGGCTGCGCAGCCGCTGCGAAAGTGTTTCGCGACCGAAGAAGGCAACGATGAAGCGAAACGCTGCGATCCCCGCCAGCACCAGCAGCAGATAGTTGATCCTGAGCCGGTCGTTGTTGTCGAGCCAGGGAAATGCGAGCAGCACCGTTCCGGACGAAGTGAAGGTATAGGCGGCCAGCCCCGCAACCATGGCGCAGTACCAAAGCTGAAACGGTTGCCGCAGCGCAGACCACAGCGCCATGTTGTAAATGATCAGCGCAATCGCCAGCCCGCCGAATGCGGCATAGAGTGCGGTCAGCCAGGTCTGTTCGCGGGCAGCCTCGCTGCGTTTGCCCAACCCTGCGCCAATCAGCACCCCGCGCCAGTTGGCGCTGCCCGTGATCTCGATATAGGCCCCGGTCAGCGGCGCGGCGCGCACGGGAACCGGGAATTCGAACAGTGCACCGATCGTCATGTACTTGGCGGCACTCGCCGAATCCCAGCGCAGTTCGGCCGTGGAACCATCGCCGTAACGAAACACGATCCGTTCGGCTTCCTGCCACACGCTGGTATGCCGCAACACCAGCGGATCGGCGGGATCGGCTTGTTGCGGGGCAAAGTTCAGTCGGACGCCGTAATTGCCGGGCCCCAGCGCGCGCGGATCCTCGGCGCAGGCCACCGGTGTCGCCTGGGCGATCAGGCTGGCAGCGGCAGGTCGGGCTTGATCAAGCGGGAAAACGCAGGTGCTGACCGGCACCCCGGCATGCGCCGCAGTGCCTGCGCCAAGCGCAAGCAACAGTGCGGCCAGCAACCGCAGCGCAAGGTGGATCGCCTTCCCCATCGCGCAACCTCTAAACAATACTGGCCAAAAAGTGGTTAACGCATGGCGTGCGAGGATTTACCATTGCAACATACCGACCGGTCGGTATGTTGCTCGGGATGATTCCGAATCAAGCCTTTCGCCCCGCCCCGGTCACTACCCGCGACAAGTTGCTGGAAGCAGGGGTAAAACTTGTTCGCGAACAGGGTTTCACAGGCACTTCCGTCGACCAGCTGTGCCAGGCCGCCAGGGTTACCAAGGGCGCGTTCTTTCACCACTTTGCGTCAAAGGAAGCGCTGGGGGTGGCCCTGGCGCACTATTGGTCCAGCAGCACCGGGGCCTTCTTTGCCGGTGCGCCATTCCACCATGCGGCTGACCCGGTCGATCGGGTGCTGGGCTACATCGATCTCCGGATCGCGTTGCTGGCCGGTCCGGTAGAGAGCTTTTCCTGCGTGGCGGGAACCATGGTTCAGGAAGTCTTCCTGACCAGCGATGCAATTCGCGAGGCGTGCGAAGCCAGTATCATGGGCAACGCCCAGGCACTCGAAGCAGACATCGCCGCAGCTATCGCCCAGAGCGGCGCATCGGGCGTGACAGCGCCGGGCCTTGCGCGCCATATCCAGGCAGTGATCCAGGGCGCTTTCGTATTGGCCAAGGCCCGCGGCGGTGCGAGCGCGGCCGAACTGGCGCGCGAAGAACTGCAGCATTTGCGGCGCTATTTCACCATGCTGTTCCATCAGGAGCTGACAGATGCCGGTTGATCCCACCGCCGCGATCGAAGTGACCGCCTATCGCTGGGTCCCGCCGATGGCGCGAGGCTTCGTCAAGGACATGCGGGTGCGCTGGGCGCTGGAGGAGATCGGCCTGCCCTATCGCGTGCGGCTGGTCGGCGGCGCGGGCGGTGAAAAGTCGGTCGAGCATTTGGCAGATCAACCGTTCGGGCAAGTACCGGTGCTGCGTGAAGGGGCGCTGTCCTTGTTCGAATCCGGTGCGATCCTGGTCCATCTGGGCGGCAAGGACGAACGCTTGCTGCCGCGTGACCCCGCCGCGCGGGCCCGTGCGATCGGCTGGGTCTTCGCTGCGCTCAACAGCGTCGAACCGATGACTCAGGCGCTGATGCTGGCGCGCCATACGTCCGATGGTCAGGACTGGCAGGGGCAGGCCGTCGCCGCGATGCGCCCCTACGCCCAGCAACGGATCGACCGGCTGGCGCAGACCCTTGGCGCGCGCGAATGGCTGGAAGGGCAGTTCAGCATCGGTGATCTTGCCATGGCCGACGTCCTGCGCGCGGTGCCCGATCCGGCATTGCTGGCCGCCCATGCCAACCTATCCGACTATGTCGAACGGGCCACAATCCGGCCGGCCTTCACCGCGGCCATGGCCGCGCAGCTCAACGATTTCGAACCGGATCCGGCCTGAGCCGGGCCAAATTGGGAGAACGGGCATGGCCCATATGATCTTCGTCAACCTGCCGGTGACTGACCTCGCCCGCTCGATCGCGTTTTACGAGGCGCTGGGATTTAGGCACAACCCGCAGTTTTCGGACGACGCCGGGGCTTGCATGGTGCTGTCAGAGGCCATCCATGTGATGCTGCTTACCCATCCCAAGTGGCAAGGCTTCACCACTCGCCCGATCTGCCCGCGTGGCAGCAGCGAAGCGTCGCTGGCCTTCACTTGCGACAGCCGGGATGAGGTGAACCGCCTGGTTGAGGCCGGGGCCGCGCAGGGCGGCACGGCCGATGTCAATCCGCCGGAAGACCATGGCTTCATGTTCCAGCGCACGATCTGCGATCCTGATGACCACGTTTGGGAACCGTTCTGGATGGACCAGAGCGCAGCCGGGCAAGGTCAGGCTGATGCCTGATCCGATCGCAGCCTATCACGCCGCGCTGGAGCCAGGCGAACGGGCGATCTGCGACTGCCTGCGGCGCGAGATCGACGCAGCCCTGCCGGACGCGGACAGCAAGGTCTGGCACGCCCATCCGGTCTGGTTCCTATCCGGCAATCCGATTGTCGGCTATGCCCGCCGCAAGGCCGGGGTCACGCTGCTGTTCTGGAGCGGCCAGAGCTTTGGCGAAGCGGGGCTGATGCCAGAGGGCAAGTTCAAGGCAGCCGAGGCGCGCTATGCGGCGGCGACGGAAATCGATCTCGCCCCGCTGCGCCGCTGGCTCAACCATGCACGGCATATCCAGTGGGATTACAAGAACATCGTCAAGCGCAAAGGCGTGCTGGAGCGGCTTGATCTGACGGAGACAGCAGCATGAGCTACATCGACGGTTACCTGATCCCGGTCCTTTTGGCCAAGCGCGACGATTACCAACGGCTCGCCCGGTTCGCCGCGCCGATCTTTATCGATCACGGCGCACTGGAAGTGGTCGAAACCTGGGGCGACGACATGATGCGCGGGCAAAGCACCGACTTCTTCATGGCGGTAAAGGCCGAGCCGGACGAAGGCGTGGTGTTCAGCTGGATCAAGTGGCCCGACAAGGCCACGCGCGACATCGGCAACAAGGCCGCAATGGAAGATCCGCGCTTTGCCGAAGCGGATTGCGGCGACTTGTTCGATGGCAAACGCATGGTGTTCAGCGGCTTTGCCCCGCTGGTCGAACTGCAGAAATAGGAGAGTGACAATGGGAACCCTGCAAGGCAGCTGGATCTGGTATGAACTGATGACCCCTGACGCGGCCGGTGCGCAGGCGTTCTATGCGGCAGTGGTTGGTTGGACGATTACGCCGGGCAGCCCGCAAACCAACGGCTATGGCTTCATCGCCAATGCCGATGGCGGAATGACCGGCGGCATTCTGACCCTGAGCGGAGACATGATCGAGCACGGCGCGCGGCCGTGCTGGCTGGGTTATGTCGGCGTGGACGATGTGGATGCCAGCCTGATCGCAATCGAAGCGGCAGGCGGCAAGGTGCTGATGCCCGCCACCGATATCGCCATGGCCGGGCGGGTAGCGATGGTCGCCGATTGCTGCGGCGCGCCGTTCTATATCATGACCCCTGCCCCGCCCCCCGGCGGCGGCGAAAGCACCAGCTTTTCCGCCATGCCCGAGCCCGGCCGTTGCGGCTGGAACGAGCTCTACGCCGGCAATCTGGGCAATGCGCTGGCCTTCTATACCGGCCAGTTCGGCTGGACCCTGCCCGATGCGATGGACATGGGGCCGATGGGCAAATACCAGTTCTTCGCACACAACGGCGTGACCGTGGGCGCAATGATGACCCTGCCCGAAGCCGTGCCGGTCCCGGTCTGGTGCCATTACTTCTGGGTAGACAGCATCACGGCAGCGAAGCAGCGGGTCGAAGCGGCTGGCGGACAGGTGGTCAATGGTCCGCACGAAGTGCCCGGACCGCTCTGGATCATCCAGGGCGTCGATCCGCAAGGCGCGCAGTTCAGCCTGGTTGGTCCGCAGTGAGCGGCGATACGATCCTGAAATGCGAATGCGGCGCAGTCGAATGTGCAGGACGCGGAGCGCCGTTTCTTGCCGCGGTCTGTTATTGCGATGATTGCCAGGAGGCGGCGCGGCAGATCGAAGCTGCCGGCAATGGTCCGCCAGTGGCTGCCCCGGATGGCGGCACGGCATTGTGCCTGATCCGCGATGACAATTTTACCGTTGTGCGCGGTGAAGACCGACTGCGCCCCCATCGCCTTGATCCAGAATCAAGCACCAGCCGGATGGTGGCGTCCTGCTGCAATACGGCGATGTTTTTGTCGTTTTCGGATGGCCGGTTCTGGAAATCGGCCATGATCGACCGGATTGCGGATCCGAAGCCGGTTGTCACGATGCGGCTTTGCACCCGCTACCGCAACAGCGTGCTGCCATGGCCGGATCAGGCACCACGCCATGCCGGGTTCCCGCTGTCAGGATTGTGGCGTGTTGGCCGGCAGTGGTTCGCCATGAAGCTGGGGCGTTAGGGTTCGAGCGAGGAGATACGCCAATGTCCAAAGCTACCCTGTGCCTGTGGTACGATCACACCGCCGAAGAGGCAGCCACATTCTATGCGGCGACATTCCCCGATACCCGGATCGGCGCCATCCAGCGTGCCCCGGCCGACAACCCTTCGACCAGCGCGGGCGCGGTACTGGTGGTCGAGATGACCCTGCTGGGCATGCCTGCGATCCTGCTCAACGGCGGTTCGACCTACCGGCACAGCGCGGCCTTTTCGATCCAGATCCACACCGATGATCAGGCCGAAACCGACCGGCTGTGGCACGCCATCGTAGACAATGGTGGCAGCGAGAGCATGTGCAGCTGGTGCAAGGACAAGTGGGGCGTCTCATGGCAGATCACCCCGCGCGCGCTGACCCGGTGGATGGCCGATCCCGATCCCGCCGCGCGCAAGCGCGTGTTCGAAGCGATGATGACGATGAAGAAGATCGACATTGCTGCCATCGAAGCCGCGCGGGCGGGCTGACCCCATGCTTGCGCTCTATGGCCACCCGTTTTCGTCCTACACGTGGAAAGCGTTGATCGCGCTTTACGCCAATGCCACGCAGTTCGAATTCCGGATGCTGGGCGGCGGCGAACCGGACTATGACCAGTTCGTTGCCGCAGCCAGCCCGCTCGGCAAGTTTCCGGTGTTGCGGGATGGCGATGCGGTGGTGTTCGAAGGCAGCACGATCATCGAATACCTGCAGGCCCACCACCCCGGCCCCGCCCCGCTGCTGCCGGCCGATCCGGGCGCGGCAGTCTCGGTGCGGATGATCGACCGGGTGTTCGACAATTACGTGATGCACCCGATGCAGGAGATCGTCTCGGCGCATATCCGCAGCCCCGGCATGCCCGATCCCGCCACCGAAGGCCGCGCGCGCGACATGCTGGACCGCGCCTTTCGCTGGATCGACCAGTGGCTGGTGGACTATCCGGCCGGCGATGCGATCAGCCTGATCGAATGCGCCGCCGCACCCAGCCTGTTTTATGCCGACTGGTGCTATCCGGTGCCGATGGAGCTTGACCGCCTGCGCCAGTGGCGCGCACATCTGCTGGCCTTGCCCGCGGTGGCGCGCTGCGTTGAGGAAGCCCGGCCCTATCGCGCATATTTCCCGCTCGGCGCGCCGGACCGGGATTGAGAGAGGTGTTTCGATGTACGAACTGAGTGTTACCCGCCTGATCGATGCTGCCCCGGACAAGGTCTGGCACGTGCTGACCGAACGCACGAACGAATGGTGGTGCCCCAAACCGTGGCGTGCCGAAGTGAACTGGGGCAGCCGCCAGCCCGGCGGTTTTACCCACACCGTGATGTTCGGCCCCGAAGGCGAGCGCAACGAGCATCCTGGCTTTATCGTCGCCTGGGAAGAAGGCCGCCGGATTGCCGTGACCGATGCGATCGAACAGGGTCTGCAACCGGCCGGCCCGTTCATGCTGGGGATCTGGGAAATCGCGCCCGAAGGCACCGGCACCCGCTATACCGGCCGGGCCCGGCACTGGACCCCGGAAAGCATGGCCCACCACCGCGAAATGGGGTTCGATCATGGCTGGGGCATGATGGCCGACCAGTTCAAGGCGCTGTGCGAAGCGCCGTGATGCGCACCCTGTTCCTGAAATTGTGGCTGCTGTGCGGCGCACTCGACGCCGCCTATGCTACCATGCTCACGCTGGTCCGTGGCGACGGTGACATCGGCAAGTTGTGGCGCGGCGTGGCGGCGGGACCGTTTGGTGACACGGCCAGCCAGTGGGGCGCACCCGGTGCGCTGTTGGGGCTGGGTGTGCATTTCGCGATCATGGCGGCGATGGTCGCGCTTGGCTTGTGGCTGGCGCGAAACACCCCGCTGGGCGAAGTCGCGCCGTGGAAAGCGGGGACGCTTTACGGGATCGTTCTATACGCGGTGATGTACGGGCTCGTCCTCAATCTGCGGTTCGGGCTGCCGCACTTCCCCAATCCGGACCGGATCAAGCTGGCGCTGGGCCTCTTCCCGCACATTGCCCTTGTCGGCTTGCCGATCTTCTATGTGATCAGGCGAAAGCTGCGGCCTTCCTGAGCAACTGGTAAGCCTCGACCACGTCCTGCAGGCGCTGTTCATGGCTGCGGTCCCCGCCATTGCGATCGGGGTGATAACGCCGCACCAGTTGCGAATAACGTTCGCGCAAGCTTTTGCGGTCTGCCTCCAGCGGCAGTCCAAGGAGCTCCAGCGCGCGGCGCTCTTCGGGCGTAACCAGCCGGCCATCCGCGCGTTCCGCCGGGCGGCGCGCGCGGGCGCGGCGGCTGATAGCCTCCAGCGGGTCGCTGAAATCGGCCCAGCGCGGGGCCTGGTCGATCCCGGCAGTGGGAGAAAAGGCGCGCGTTTCCCGTTCCCAACCGTGGATCGGGCTTTGCGCGCGCATGATTTCTTCGGCGCTCATCCCCTCGAACCAGTCATAGCCTGCGTTGAACTCGCGGACATGGTCGAGGCAGAACCAGTGGTAGTCTCCCGGTCCGTCAAAGCTTGACCCGCGCGGGCCCGGGGCGCGGAATTCGCCTGCTTCGGGGCAGCCGGGGCGGTCGCACAGCCGCCCGGGGTTGTTCACCCGGCCATGGAAGCGGTCATTGGCCACGGCGTCAGGCCCAGTCCAGTACCAGTTGCCCGCTCCGCCATTGTTCCTGCAGCACGGCCACGTCAGCGCGGATTGCGGCAATCGCGTCGTCGCTCAGCGCCGGACATGGCACTTTCGATGTCTCGCAGGCGGCGGCGAAGACATCGCGCAGCGTTTCCGGATCGCCCGCCCCGCCCCACAGGTCCGCTTCAAAGCATTCGACCAGCCGTTCGGCCTGGAGCAGCTCAACGATGTGATCCTGCGGCACTTCGGCCCGGCTGGCGCTGGCGTGGCCGGCGGCCTTGGCCAGATCGGCAATCGCTTCCGGATGCAGCCCGCCCGCGACCATGCCCCAGAACGCATGGCGCATGCCCATCACCCGTTCGACCGCAAAATGCATCGCATCGTGCGGAAACGGCCCCTTGTGCGGGAAGGTGGTGTCGGCGCGGCTGCCATCGGACCGCTCAATCGCGATCCGGCATTCGCGCGGGGTATGATCGATCGTAACGCGCATAGCGGTGCATATAATGGCTTTGCGGCGCTTGTCGAAGGGGCAGTCGCCGCCTAGCTTGCCCGGCATGACCGGACCCCTTGCCACTGAAATCGAAACGCTGCTGCGCGCCGAGTTTGCCCCCACCCGCCTTGCCGTGATCAACGACAGCGCCCGCCACCATGGCCATTCCGGCGATGACGGTTCGGGCGAATCGCACTTTACCGTGGAGATCGAAAGCGTCGCTTTCGACGGGGTATCGCGGCTCCAAAGGCAGCGCATGGTCAACGCCGCGCTGGGCGACATTCCGGGGCAGCGGGTCCACGCGCTGGCGATCAAGACGCGGGCGCCGGGCGAATGACCCAGCCCCGCCGCATCCGCCGCGCGGCGCGCATCCTGCTGCTGGCCGATGATGACAGCTTGCTGCTGTTCCGCTTCACCCCCAGCGACCGTCCGCCGCTGTGGGCCACCCCCGGCGGCGAATGCGATCCGGGCGAGGACTTTGCCGCTGCGGCCCGGCGCGAGCTGCTGGAAGAAACCGGGCTGGACCTCGATCCCGGCCCGATCTTTGCCACGCGCACCAACAATTTCCGCACCTTCGATGGCGAGCCGGTCACCGCCGACGAAGCCTATTTCCTGATCCGCACCAACGGGCAATCGATCGACACCGGCGGGCATACCGCGCACGAGCAGACCGTGATGACCTCGCACCGCTGGTTCACCCGCGCCGAACTCGCCGACTGGCACGAGATCATCTATCCTGAAGAGCTGCTCGAACTGCTCGCCAAGGCGGAGTCGCTGGCATGACCGATCCCATTTTGCAGACCATCCTGCCCGTCACCCACGATCTGGGCGCGTTTCAGGTCCGGCGGGTGCTGCCCAGCCCGCGCCGGGTGATGGTGGGGCCGTTCATCTTCGTCGACCAGTTCGGCCCGGCCGACCTGCCCCCCGGCCCCGGCATAGACGTGCGTCCGCATCCGCATATCGGCATTTCCACGGTCACCTGGCTGTTCGAAGGCGCGATCGATCACCGCGACAGCCTGGGCACTTTCGCCACGATCCGCCCCGGTCAGGTCAACCTGATGACCGCTGGCAAGGGCATCGTCCATTCCGAACGCGGGCTGCCGGCCGAGCGCGATCTGCCCAAGCGGATCTACGGCATGCAGACCTGGCTGGCCCTGACCGACGGCATGGAGGAGATCGATCCGGCGTTTGAAGCGCAAAGTGACCTGCCACTGATCGCGGACAATGGCACCAGCGCCCGCGTGATCATGGGTAGCCTGTGGGGCCAGACCGCCCCGACCACCCAGCACAGCCCGACGATCTATGCCGAGATCGTGCTGGCCCCCGGCGGCGCGATCCCGATCGATGCCGAGGCCGAGGAACGGGCCGTGATGCTGGTCGGCGGCGAGGCCTCGATCGACGGCGTGGAACTGGGGCTCTACGAATTGGCGGTGCTGGCACCGGGCCGCGCCATGCGGCTGGGATCGAGCCTGGGCGGGCGCGTGATGCTGCTCGGCGGCGCAGCAGCCACATCGCCCCGGCATGCGTACTGGAACTTCGTCCACTCCTCGCGCGAGCGCATCCGGCAGGCGATGGATGACTGGACCCAGGGGCGCTTTCCGAAGGTGCCGGGCGATGCGGATGAATTTATCCCCTTGCCCGAAGTGCCGCTGACCCGCACTGATTGAGACAAATTCAGGGAGAGCCAGAACAATGAGCGAAGCAGCCAAGACCGCGTGGATCACGGGCGCATCATCGGGCATCGGCGCGGCGCTGGCGCGGGCCTATGCGGGGCGCGGGTATCGCGTGATCCTGTCGGGCCGCAACGAGGCGGCGTTGGCCGAAGTTGCGGCGCAGTGCGGGGTAGAGCACCTGATCCTGCCGTTCGACACCAGCGATTTTGCCGCCGCGCAGGCTGCTGCCGACACGGCGTGGGATTGGAGCGGCGGGGTTGACGTGCTGGTCAACAACGCCGGGATCAGCCAGCGCAGCCTGGCGGCCGATACCGATTTTTCGGTCTATCAGAAGATGATCGACATCGACCTGCTTGGCCCGATCGCGCTGACCCAGGCGCTGCTGAAGCGGATGATGGCACGCAGGACCGGGCAGATCGTGATGATCTCCAGCCTCGCCGGCAAGGTCGGCTCGCCGCTGCGCTCGGCCTATTGCGCGGCCAAGCATGGCCTGATCGGCTACGCGGATTCGCTGCGGATCGAACTCAGCCCGCACAATATCTCGGTGATCGGGGTCACCCCCGGTTCGATCCGCACCGACGTATCGCGCAACGCGATCACCGCCGATGGCGGCCGCCGCGGGGTGAGCGACGAGGCGATCGATACCGGGATCGATCCGGATCTCTTTGCCCAGCGGATGCTGGCCGCGATCGACGAAGGCCAGCGCGAAGTCGCCATTGCCGAACACGGCATGGAGCAATGGATCGCACAGGAACGCCGCACGCCCGAAGCGCTGTTCGACAGGATGATCGGCGCGTTCAATTCGGGCTATGCCGCGAAGATGGGGGTCAGCGAGCAGTGAGCATGGAACAGATCCGCGTTACCCTCGCCAGCGGGATCGAACTCGACGTGGTCGATACTGGTCCGCGCGAGGCGCCGGTGCTGGTGTTCCTGCACGGCTTTCCCGAAAGCCACCGTACATGGCGGCACCAGATCGCGCACCTGTCAGGCCGGTTCCGTTGCATCGCGCCCGACCAGCGCGGCTATCGCGGATCGTCGAAGCCGCAGGACGTGGCCAGCTATACACCGGACAAGCTGATCGGCGACGTGTTCCAGCTCGCCGATGCGCTGGGCGTCGGCACTTTCACCATCGTCGGGCACGACTGGGGCGGCGCGATTGCCTGGGGCGTGGCGCTGATGGGGCAGATGAACGGGCGGGTGAAACGCGCGGTGATCGCCAATGCTCCGCACCCGGTCGGCTTCGCGCGGCTGGTCTGGACTAACCGCCATCAGCGCGAATCGAGCCAGTACATGCGCACGTTCCGGGACACGGCCAATGACGCGCTGGTGCGCGAACACGGCCTGGGCGGGATCCTGCTGAAGGCATTCGGAGACCGGCTGGCAACCGGTGACCGGATGGAGCCCGAGGAACGCGCGGCCCTGACCGCTGAATGGGCCAATGTCGATGCCGCGTTCGGCATGCTCAACTGGTATCGCGCCAGCCCGATGTATGTGCCGACGATGGATGAACCCTATGAAATCCCGGCCGAGGGCGGCCCGCCACAGCTGCCCCCGCTGACCATCCCCACCCTGGTGATCTGGGCGCTGGACGATATTGCCCTGCCGCCGGAAAACCTCGACGGACTGGACGCGCTGGTGCCGAACATGGAACTGGTCAAGGTGCCGGATTGCGGCCACTTCGTGCCGTGGGAGGCCCCGGCGGCGGTCAACGCCGCGCTGGATGCGTTCCTGACCCGGACTGCCGATGCCTGAGGGCCAGCGCCGCGGCGGAATCGGCGCGGCGGTTGCCGCCGCCGAGCGGCGCGCGCGCAACTCGCTGCTGCGCAATCATGGCGGCGGGCATGCGCCGGTCAGCTATCTGGAACTGTTCTTCGATCTGGTGTTCGTCTTTGCGATCACCCAGCTCTCGCACACCCTGCACGATCACCTGACCTGGCACGGTCTGGCCGAAGGTGTGGTGATGTTCCTGGCGGTGTGGTGGGGCTGGATCTATACCACCTGGGTCGCCAACTGGGCCAATCCTGACCGCTTGCCGGTGCGGTTGCTGCTGCTGGCGGTGATGCTGGCCAGTCTGCTGATGGCAGTGGCGATTCCGGACGCGTTCGGCCGCGACGGGCTGGTCTTTGCCGGGGCCTATGTGGTGATGCAGCTGGGCCGTTCGCTGTGCACCACCTGGATCTTCCGCCACGAAGGGCACGACCGGGTGCGCAACATGCTGCGGATCAGTTTGTGGTTCTGCGCAACGGCTCCGCTGTGGCTGATCGGGGCGCAGAGCGGCGATCCGAACCTGCGGCTGGTGCTGTGGGGCGCGGCGCTGGCGATCGAATATGCCGGGCCATCGGTGATGTTCTGGGTGCCGGGCATGGGCCGGTCACGCGGGACGGACTGGGACATTTCCGGCAGCCATATGGCCGAACGCTGCGCGCTGTTCATCATCATCGCGCTGGGCGAAGGCATCGTAGTGACCGGCACCGCGATTGCCCAGGCTCCGCTGGGTCCGGGGCTGACCACCGCCTTCGTCACCGCCTTCGTCGGATCGGCGCTGATGTGGTGGCTCTATTTCGATATGGGCGCGCAGCGCGGCGCGCAGTTCATTTCCGGTCATTCGCAGGCCGGACGGGTGGCGCGCAATGCCTTTACCTATCTGCACATGCCGATCGTGCTGGGAGTAGTGATCTCCGCCGTCGGCGATGCCCTGTTGCTGGAACACTGGAACGAGGCGGCCAGCGCGGAGATGGTGCTGGTCAACACCGGCGGGCTGCTGCTGTTCATGGGCGGGCTGGGGCTGTTCAAGCGCTTTTCCAACCCGATCGGCAACTTTCCGCTGTCGCATCTGGTGGCGATGCTGGCGCTGGCCGGAATCGGACTGGTCGCGCTGCGCTGGCCGATGCTGACGCTGCATTTCGCCATGCGCTGCGTGGCGATCCTGCTGCTGACGGCGGTGTGGGAATGGGTGAGCTATCACGGCGGCTGGATGGAGCGGCTGGAAAAGCTGGGCGTCCCCTACCCCGAACGGATGCGGCAAAGCTTTGAAAAGCGGCGGATCGAGATCGAACAGAAGCGAGGTTAGCCGCGCCAGTCCACCCAGGCGCCGTGGGCATGGGCCTCGCCCAGCAAGACCGGCTCCGCCCCGCCCGGCCAATAGCGGGTGCGCAATTCGTGGCGGAAGGTCTGGCGGTTGGTTTCGACCATGATCCAGGCAAGTGGTCGCTCAGGCGTGGCCTCTGCCCCGACCTGCTCCATCGCCGTGCGGATGCGTTCGCGGGTGGCAGGCGGGAAATACTGCCAGACGATGGTGTGGAACAGCACCCGCGTTACCCCCGCGTCCTGCGGCCGGGCCAGCTGGCGCAGTACCCACTCCCCGGCATCGGCGGCCTCCACCAAGGGCGCGCCCTGGCTGGCGAGCGCCACAGCCGCGTCGATCCGTTCCAGCCGGTGAGTCACTTCGCCCCAGACATAGCTCTTGAGCCGCAAGGCCGCGGCCGGATCGATGAGCTCGATCGGCGCAAGGTCGCAGCCGCGAATGGCCGTAATCTCGACCGGGGCGGCGGGCGGAGCGGCCCCGCGCCATTCCGGCCTGATCCGCATCGGACTGGCCGGATCGCCCAGCTCCACCCCGCCCAGATCGAAGTGAAACCGGTCCATCATCGTGTTGATCCCGGCGCTGGCCCCCAGTTCCAGCAGCTCGAAGCGCGGGCCGAGCCGCTGGCTGAGCCACAGCAATTGCACCATGACGCTCGCCGACCGTCCCGCCTCATTGGTCTGCGGCGGGCCATTGAACCATCCGGCCAGTTCGGCATCGTGCGCCGCGACCAACCGCGCGACCAGCGCATCGATCGCGGCCTGATCGGTCAGCTCCTGCCGATAAACCGTGCCCAGATCGGGGGCCTTTCCGCTGAGGTACAGGCTGTGCAGCCCGCCGGTAAAGCGCAGCGGCATGGCGTCTTCTAGGCTCAGCCCCGGCCACTCGCGCATCCGTCGCCCGCATTCGCTGGGCCCCTGCAGCAGCGGGATTGCGCCCCGGATCAGCCGTCCGGTCGCGGGCGCGCCGTTCTTGCCCGCATGGTCGGCCTGCCATTCCAGCGCGTGCAGGACATTGCCCGTTTCCATGATCGCATCGCCCGTGCCGCTCATCCGGTTGCCCTTTCGCCTTTGCGCGCCTAAACGCGCCCCACTATGTCCCGACCGCTGACCTTCGCCGTGCCCAAGGGCCGTATTCTCGACGAGGCGCTGCCGCTGATGGCGCGCGCCGGTGTCGTGCCCGAAGCCGAGTTCCATGACAAGAAGAGCCGCGCCCTGTCCTTCGCCTGCGAAGACAGCGACATGCGGCTGATCCGCGTGCGCGCATTCGATGTCGCGACCTTTGTCGCCCATGGCGCGGCGCAGGCCGGGATTGTCGGTTCGGACGTGGTCGAGGAATTCGCCTATCCCGACCTCTATGCCCCGGTCGATCTCAACATCGGGCACTGCCGCCTGTCGGTGGCAGAACCCGTTGGCCAGAGCGAAGATCCGGCCCGCGTCAGCCACTTGCGCGTCGCCAGCAAGTACCCGAACCTGACCCGCAAGCACTTTGAGCAAAAGGGCATTCAGGCCGAAGTGGTCAAGCTGAACGGGGCGATGGAACTGGCCCCGGGGCTGGGTCTGGCCAGCCGGATCGTCGATCTGGTTTC
>CAZKAX010000080.1:0-15546 GCA_964550775.1 uncultured Novosphingobium sp.
CTGGTGTTCGAAGGTGACGACGGCACCGTGATTGACGAGGAAGTGTTCCAGTATCCCTCGGGCGGCGTGGCGCTGGCCATGTACAACCTTGACGATTCGATCCGCGATTTCGCTCGCGCCAGCTTCAACTATGGCCTCGGCCTGGGTTGGCCGGTCTACCTTTCGACCAAGAACACCATCCTCAAGGCCTATGACGGGCGCTTCAAGGACCTGTTCCAGGAAGTGTTCGACAGCGAAGGCTTTGCCGAAAAGTTCAAGGCCACCGGGATCGTCTACGAACACCGCCTGATCGATGACATGGTCGCCTCGGCGCTCAAGTGGTCGGGCAAGTTCGTCTGGGCCTGCAAGAACTATGACGGCGACGTTCAGTCGGATCAGGTCGCACAAGGCTTCGGCTCGCTCGGCCTGATGACCTCGGTGCTGATGACCCCGGACGGCAAGACCGTTGAGGCCGAAGCCGCCCACGGCACCGTCACCCGCCACTATCGCCAGCACCAGCAGGGCAAGGCGACCAGCACCAACCCGATCGCCAGCATCTTCGCCTGGACCCGCGGGCTGATCTATCGCGGTAAGTTCGACAACACACCCGAAGTGGTGAAGTTCGCCGAAACGCTCGAAAAGGTCTGCATCGACACCGTCGAAAGCGGCAAGATGACCAAAGACCTTGCGATCCTGATCGGCCCGGAACAGCCGTGGCTGACCACCGAAGGCTTCTTCGAGGCGATCGTGCAGAACCTCGAAGCGGAAATGGCCAAGGCGGGCTGATCCGCTTCAGCCGGACAAGGAAAGGGCGGCCCCGGCAGCGGGGCCGCCCTTTCCATTTGGTTCAGCCCTAAAACTTGACCTTGACGTTCATGGGCAGGTTGCTGGTGCAGGAACCCGGCGCGCTTTCCGTGATCGACAGATAGTGCGGGGTCAGCTGGGTCTTGTCATTTTCCAGCACGGCCTTGGTCACCGCCACGGCTTCCAGCGCCTTGATTACACCGTCACGCGTCAGTTCAAATTTGGTCAGGTACGTGCCCAGTGTCGGCGACGAACTTCCCAGACCAATCTGCCGGATCGTGATTGAACCTTGCACATCGCCCTTGTCGGCAGAGATGGACAGCGGGCCCAGGTTGACCAGATTCACCCCATTCTTCTTGTTGGTGATGTCGGCAATGATTTCCAGCCCCACCCCGATCCGCATCCTTCCCGCGCCTGGCTGTGTAACCTTGCACGCTTCGGTGCGATATTGCTGCCACCGAAACATCAACTGATAGCGCCCTTTGTTCGAACTGGCCGAAAGCGGCAAAAGCGAAATCTTGCCGGATGAATCAACCTGAGCCAGCTGAACAACTGCCTCCGCCGAATTCAGCAGCGACTTCTTCTGCGCTTCGGGAAGGGACGCCCAATAGACCTCTTTCATTTCCCCGGTTGCAATATCAAATACCGATACCTTCTGGGATTCCACGGGTTCCAGCACAACTTGCGGTGCTACAACCGGCACCGCCGCCGGATCTGCAGGAGCAGCCATGGCTGCGCTGGCGGAAATCGCCAAGATGCTGGCGACCAGATATCTCGCTGTCATAACCTATCTCCCCTGTTTCAAAGCCCGTTCGTTCCGGGGAATGATGTAGCCACCCTCCTGGCATGGCAAGTGTGCTTTCATCACAAGCGTCAGACAGGGTGACAAGCGGGGGCTACCTCCCCTAAGTCTGGTGCCATGGCCACACCAACCGCATTCAATCCGGCTTCCGCCCTTGGTGACGCCCTGGTGATTCTGGGGGCGGCGGGGATCGTCATTCCCTTGTTTGCGCGGCTGCGGATTACGCCGGTGATCGGGTTTATTCTGGTCGGGGTGCTGGTCGGGCCATTTGCGCTGGGCGGGATTGCTGCCGATCATGCCTGGCTGCGCTATGTCACGATCAGCGATCCGGGGCGGCTGGCCCCGTTTGCCGATTTCGGGATCGTCCTGCTGCTGTTTTCGATCGGGCTGGAGCTGTCGTTCCAGCGGCTGTGGCAGATGCGACGGGCGATTTTCCGGATCGGGCCGATCGAGCTGTTCGGCAGCGGGCTGCTGATCGCCGTGGTGCTGATGGCGCTGGGCAATTCGCTGGCGACGGCGCTCGCACTGGGGCTGGCACTGGCGCTGTCTTCCACCGCGCTGGTGCTGAAGATCGCGGATACCGGCACGCCGGTTGGCCGGGCGGCGCTGGGGACCTTGCTGTTCGAGGATATCGCACTCGTGCCAATCATTTTCCTGCTTGGCGCGATGGGCCGCGGGGATGAGGGCCAGGGGCTGGGCGAATTCCTGTCAACGCTGGGGCTTGGTGCTTTGGTGATCGTGGCCTTGCTGGGCTTTGGCCGCTTCCTGCTGCCCGCGCTGTTCGCCCAGGCGGCGCGAACGAAAAGCCCGGAACTGTTCATGGCCGCCAGCCTGCTGGTGGTGATCCTGGCCTCGCTGGTCACCGGCGCGGTCGGCCTTTCGCCGATTGTCGGGGCACTGGTGGCCGGGTTGCTTATCGCCGAGACCGAGTATCACGGCGAAGTCGAAGCGATGATCGAGCCGTTCAAGGGCCTGGCGCTGGGGGTATTCCTGCTAACCGTGGGGATGAGCCTGGACCTGGCGGTGGTCTGGGACCGGCTGGGCGAAGTGCTGCTGGCCGCCGCGCTGGTGATTTCTGCCAAGGCGCTGGTCACGGCGCTGGTGCTGCGCCTCCACGGCACGCGCACCGCCACCGCGACCGAGGCCGGGATCCTGCTGGCCAGCCCCAGCGAAACCACGCTGATCGTGCTGAGCAGCGCCGTGGCGGTGAAGCTGATCCGGCCCGATGCGGCGCAGTTCTGGCAGATTGTTACCGCGCTGGGGCTGACGATCACGCCGCTGCTGGCGGTGTTCGGGCGCTGGCTGGCCGGCCGGGTGGACCGCGCCGGGCTGCCACCCGCCGCGCCGGTCGCTGAGCAAGGCCACACCATCATCGTCGGGTTTGACCGGGTCGGGCGGCTGGTGGCCGATATGCTGGGGCGGCATGATCAGCCTTACGTCGCGATCGATCTCGATTCGGAACGGGTCCAGCGCGGCCGGGCCGAGGGCCTGCCGGTGACCTTTGGCGATGCCACGCGCGATGCCACGCTCGACCGGCTCGGGCTGGCCGGAGCCAAGGCGGTGGTGCTGACCATGGACGAGCCGGTCCTGGCCCAGCGCCTGACCCGCCGCCTGCGCGCACGCTATCCCGATCTGCCGATCCTGGCCCGCGCCCGCGACGCCAGCCACGCCGCCGCACTCTATCGCGCCGGAGCCACCACGGCGGTGCCGCAGACGTTGGAAAGCAGCCTGCAGTTGACCGAGGCGGTGCTGGTCGATCTGGGCGTGCCGATGGGCTTCGTCATCGCGAGCATCCACGAAAAGCGCGACGAACTGCGCGCGCAGATCATGGAAGAAGGCCAGCTCGACGAAAAACCGCGCCTGAAAAGCGCGACATTGCGCGGACACACCGGGTGACAGGTTGTCCGGCGAAAACAGCGTTTATTCTGATATTTCAGATGGTTGCCTGAAACCGGGGCGGACAACAAGGTTACACCCTGTCACCCTGAAAAGCATGTAATTTCGAATAGATAGGCCAAACAAGGTGACACTTGTGCCGATTTCGGATGTTTAAATGCAGCCAGACCCGATCGGGCTGCAAAAAAGGGGCCGACAATGAGAAAGAGCGGCTGACCTTATGACAGATTCGAACGATGTAGGAAAATCGGATCTGACCGGTGGCTATAAAGGCGCGGGGCAGTTCCCCGCCTGCAGATACCGCCGCGCTTTCGCCGCCATCGGTGCGAAATAACTGATCCGCGCGCGGTACAGGTTCGACAGACAGGCCCGGTCCGCCCCGCACCGTTCGCGGGCCTTCAGCCAGTCCAGCTGGTCATCGATATTCGCACCCTTCCCGCCCATCGCGGTGCAGTGCTGCACGTCGCGGTAAAGCCGCGCCAATTGGCGATCCTGCGCGGACAGGGCCTGGCTGCGGCAGACCGCGCGCTCGTCCGAACTGGTGGCGCGCGCGCAGTTGAAGCTGGGCCCCGCGGCGGGAGCGGCGCTGGCCAGCACGGCGAGGAAGCCGGCGGCGATCTTGCAGGGCGTGCGCATCGTGGCAGCGTAACACGTCGCGAACGGTCCCGACAGCCAAACCAAATCGGTACGACCGGATCGGTAGTATTCCTGATCGTCCGTTCGCGCAGGCTTAGCCGCGCCGGACTATCTCCGCAGCCATCACGCTGGAGGAGATAGAGATCGATGCGAAGCTTGCTGATGTCCGTTGCCGGGCTGGCGCTGGTGGCCAATGCCCCTGCCGGTTCGGTCCACACACCTGCCACCCCGGAGCTGAAGCCCGCGCACGGCCCGGCCCATTGGGGCTATGGCGGCGAAGCCGGGCCCGAGCACTGGGGTGAACTGGCCGATGAGTTCAAGACCTGTAAGGTCGGCCGGATGCAATCGCCGATCGATCTTGGCGGGGCGGATGTTGCCGGCAACATCGCGGTTCGCGCCAGCTACAAGCCCGGCCCGCTGACTATCCTCAACAACGGTCACACGATACAGGTCAACTTCCCCGAAGGCTCGATTCTGTCGAGCGGGATCTCGCGCTACAAGTTGATTCAGGTTCATTTCCACACCCCGTCGGAAGAGACGGTCTATGGCGTGCCCTATCCGATGGTGGCGCATTTCGTCCACGCCGACCATGTCGGCAACCTGGCGGTGCTGGGCGTGCTGTTCGAGGAAGGCGCGCACAACCCCGAACTGGACAAGATCGTCAAGGCCGCCCCTGCGCAGCAGACCGCCGCGCAGACGCTGGGCACCAAACTTGATCCCGCGCTGCTGCTGCCCAGGGATCTGTCTGTCTGGCGCTATGATGGATCGTTGACCACCCCGCCATGCAGCGAAGGGGTCCGCTGGCACGTCGCCAGCCATCCGGTCACCGCCAGCGCGGCCCAGATCGCCGCCATCCATGCCATCGTCGGCGACAATGCCCGCCCGATCCAGCCGCGCAATGGACGCCTGTTGGTGTCGGGAACGGATTGAACGACCATACCAGACCCTCCCCATTTGCGCCATGCGGCGAAAATGGGAGAGGATCTCTTGGGGTTAGCCCGCGAGGACTGCCTTTGCCGCCGCGATCGCATCGGCGGCCTTGGTGCCATCCGGACCGCCGCCTTGCGCCATGTCAGGCCGGCCGCCGCCGCCCTTGCCGCCCAGCGCTTCAACGCCGGCGCGGACCAGA
Organism: uncultured Novosphingobium sp.; assembly: GCA_964550775.1. Lineage (GTDB taxonomy): Bacteria > Pseudomonadota > Alphaproteobacteria > Sphingomonadales > Sphingomonadaceae > Novosphingobium. The sequence goes on from CAZKAX010000080.1 coordinate 5,247, forward strand.
TCGACCGCGCTGACTGTGCCGGTCAGGTCATCGGTGACCGCCGCCGCGATGCTGGCCTTGCCGTCGTTGACGGCGACCACCACGGCCACGCCGCTGCCCATGCGCTGCTTGGCCGTATCGAGCAGCCCGCGCAGTTCCTTGGGATCGAGCCCGTCGAGCACCTGGCCGGAGAATTTCACCCCGCCCACTTCTTCGTCCGCTGCCGGAGCCCCTGCCCCGCCGCCGCCGCCCAGCGCCAGCGCCTTTTTGGCCTCGGACAGTTCGCGTTCCAGCTTGCGGCGTTCGTCCACCAGCGCGGCGACGCGGGCTTCAACCTCGTCGGGCGTGGTCTTGAGCAGGCCCGCGACCTGCTTGAGCTGTTCCTCGCGCCCGACCAGCCAGTTGCGCGCGCCTTCGCCGGTCAGCGCCTCGATCCGGCGCACGCCGCTGGAAACCGCGCTTTCGCTAACGATCCGGAACACGCCGATATCACCCATGGCATGCACGTGGGTGCCGCCGCACAGTTCGGTGGAATAGGCCTTGCCCGCCGTGGTGCGACCCATTGACAGCACGCGCACTTCATCGCCGTACTTTTCGCCGAACAGGGCCATAGCCCCGGCCTCGATCGCTTCGTCGGGGCTCATCAGGCGGGTGACCACCGGATCGTTGGCGCGCACTTCGGCGTTCACTTCGGCTTCGACCACGGCAAGGTCCTCCGCCGACAAGGCGGTAGGGTGCGAATAGTCGAACCGCAGGCGCTCGGCCGAAACCATCGAGCCCTTCTGCGTCACGTGATCGCCCAGTCGCCGCCGCAGCGCTTCGTGCAGCAGGTGGGTGGCGGAATGGTTTGCCCGGGTGGCATCGCGGCGCGCGACATCGATGTCGAGCTTGACCACGTCGCCGGTCTTGATCGTGCCCGATGCGACCACGGCGTTATGCGCGTGCAGGCGCCCCAGCGGCTTGGCGGTATCATTCACCGCCAGCTTCAGTCCGTTCGCGCCGGTGATGATGCCGGAATCGCCGGTCTGCCCGCCGCTTTCGCCATAGAACGGGGTCTGGTTGGTGATCACGCTGACGCTGTCACCAGCCGCGGCGCTGTCCACTTCCTTGCCGTCCCTGATCAGCGCAACGACCTGCGCTTCGCCCGTGACGGCGGTGTAGCCGGTGAATTCGGTCGCGCCGACTCGTTCGGCAATGTCGAACCACACTTCGCTGTCCGCAGCCTGCCCGCTGCCCTTCCAGGCGGCACGGGCGGCGGCCTTCTGCTGGGCCATGGCGGCATCGAAGCCATCCTTGTCCACCGCGATCCCGCGCGCACGCAGGGCGTCCTCGGTCAGGTCATAGGGGAAGCCGTAGGTATCGTAGAGCTTGAAGGCGGTTTCACCGGGGAGCGCAGAGCCTTCACCCAGCCCGCTGGTCGCTTCGTCCAGCAGCTTGAGCCCGTTGGCGAGGGTGCGGCGGAACTGCACTTCCTCGCGCAGCAGGGTTTCCTCGATCAGCGGCTGCGCGCGGCCGAGTTCCGGATAGGCGGCGCCCATTTCGGTGACCAGCGCGGGGACCAGGCGGTGCATCAAGGGGTCCTTCGCCCCCAGCAAATGCGCATGGCGCATCGCGCGACGCATGATCCGGCGCAGCACATAACCGCGCCCTTCGTTGCTGGGCAGCACGCCATCGGCCAGCAGGAAGCTGGTGGAGCGCAAGTGGTCCGCGATCACGCGGTGGCTGGCCTGGGTCTCACCTTCGGCCTTCACACCGGTCAGGTTCACCGAAGCGGCGATCAGCGCCTTGAAGGTATCGGTATCGTAATTGTCGTGCTGCCCCTGCAGCACGGCAGCGATGCGTTCCAGGCCCATGCCGGTGTCGATGCTGGGCTTGGGCAGATTGCCGGTGATTTCCCCGGCGGTCTGCTCGAACTGCATGAACACCAGGTTCCAGATCTCGATGAAGCGGTCACCGTCTTCCTCCGGCGATCCTGGGGGGCCGCCCCAGATATGGTCGCCGTGATCGAAGAAGATTTCGCTGCACGGACCGCACGGGCCATCATCGCCCATCGCCCAGAAGTTGTCCTTGGTGGGAATGCGGATGATGCGGTGCTCGGGCAGGCCGGCGATCTTCTGCCACAGGGTAAAAGCCTCATCATCGGTGTGGTACACCGTGGCGAGCAGCTTGTCCTTGGGCAGGCCCCATTCCTTGGTCAGCAGCGTCCACGCATGGGTGATCGCCTGCTCCTTGAAATAGTCCCCGAACGAGAAATTCCCCAGCATCTCGAAAAACGTGTGGTGGCGCGCGGTGTAGCCGACATTGTCCAGATCGTTGTGCTTGCCCCCGGCGCGCACGCATTTCTGGCTGCTGGTGGCGCGCGGGGTGGCGCGCGTTTCCAGGCCGGTGAACACGTTCTTGAACGGCACCATCCCGGCGTTGACGAACATCAGCGTCGGATCGTTATAGGGCACCAGCGGCGCAGACTGCACCACATCGTGCCCATGGCTGCCGAAGTATTCCAGGAAGGAGCGGCGGATTTCGTTGGTCGAGGTCATAACGTGCCGCCGATACGGCAGGCCGTGCATCGCGGCAAGTGCGAACCCATCAGCTTTTCCGCGCTGAAACCAGCCAGGCCGCCGCACCGAAGGCGACGAGGTTGCCGCTGCGGTATTCCTCGATCCAGCCCTTGATCCGCGCCACAGCCTCGGCCCGCTCCTCTCCTTCCAGCGTGCGCAGCACCGCGGCGGCGGGGCCGATGCGATTGAAAAAGCCCAGCGCCTCTTCCACCGGATCCTCACCCATGCCCGCGACATAAGCGAAATCGACCGGATCGAGCGAGATGGCCTGCCAGCCCGCGCCTTCCAGCACCGCTTCGACATGGGCCGGATCGGCAAAGGCAAACGGCCCCGGCGCGCGCGGGTCAGGGGCGGGCGGCACCCGCAGCAGCTGGGCCATGTCGCTCGCCCAGGGGTTTTCCAGCGGGCTGCGAAAGCATGAAAACATCAACTGCGCACCCGGCGCGGCCTGATCCAGCAGGTTGGCGAAAGCGGCCTGGGGATCGTCAAAGAACATCACCCCGTGACGCGACACCAGCAGGTCCGGCGCGAACCCACCCTCGCGCCAGGTGGCGGCATTGGCTTCGACAAAGCTGGCGTTGGCCAGCGCATCACCGCGCGCGCGCGCGGCGGCGACCAGATCGGCGGAAATATCCACCCCCACCACCCGCGCGGCCGGCCGGGCGCGGGCAATCGCCAGGCTCAGTTCCCCCGCTCCGCAGCCAATATCCAGCACGGCGCGGGCATCGCTGGTTTCGATCCGTTCCAGCAGCCGCTGGGTCAGGCCGGAAAAGCTGCGGTCGGTCAGGTGATAGTTCTCGGCCCAGCTCTTCCCGACCTGCGCCTGCCAATCCATGCCTCTTGTCATGCAGGGCAGGCTATGCGCGAAGCGGTTGCGGGACAAGCAACAATAACGGTGAAGATTTCCCTTGCGGCGGCGTTGCGAGAGGCGCGGTCTGTGCTGGATCGGGTTGACCTGCGGCTCGTCGCCCCCCCTCTGCGTCTCCGCGTCTCTGCGTGAACCAAAAGAACCCGAGTTCTCACCCCGCCCCACAATTGCGCGCAATCAGCGACGAAACCTCCCGCACCAATTTGGCGGCGACAATCGCGGTGAGTTCGTGGTGATCGAACCGCGGGTTGTATTCGACGATGTCCGCACCGACGATCCGCGCGGTCTGGCGGCGTAGGACGGACAGGACTTCGCGGACAGTCAGCCCGCCGGGTTCGGGATGCGATACGCCGGGGGCTTCGGACGGATCGATCCCGTCGAGATCGATGCTGATGTAGAGCGGGCCGGCCAGGACCGGCACTTTGCCCGGCGCGAAATCGGCCATTGGCAACACCTCTACGCCAAAGCGCGCGGCCTGTTCGCGGCAGTGGCGGTTGAGTGTACGGATCCCGACCTGGACCAGGCGGCTGGCCAGCCCCGCCTCCATGATCCGCGCAAAGGGCGAAGCGTGGCTGCGCGGGTTGCCTTCAAAATCGGCGTAGAGATCGGGATGGGCATCGAAATGCAGCACGGTCAGCGGGCCATGCGCTGCGTGAAGCGCGCGGACGACCGGGTGGGTCATGGCATGATCCCCGCCCAGCACCAGCGGCACCGCGCCCGACGCGGCGCTTTCGCTGACTGCCGCCGCGATCAGCGCGTCATCTTCGGGCCGTTCGAAGAGTTGCAGATCGCCTCGGTCACGCAGTTCGAAATGCTCGCCCAGCTCCATCCCGTTCTCGCACGACAGGTTGCCCCGGTCAGACCACAGCGCCGCGCGGATCAACGGCGGGGCGAGCGCGGGGCCGCGTTCGAATGAGGAGTTGCAATCGCTGGGCAGGCCGATCAGTTCGATGAGGGGCTTGGGCATGGATCAGTAGCCGTAATAGGCCCCGCCCTTTTCGCGCGCGCGCTGCCACGCCGGGCGGGCGTGGATCGCGGCGACGAAAGCGGCAAGCTTGGGGAAGCGGTCCCCCATACCCTGCATCACTGCAATCTCGGCCGGGAAGCTGAGCATGACGTCGGCCCCGCTCCAGTCATCACCGATGAAATGGCCGGAGGGGCGCAGCTGATCTTCGAGATAGGCGAAATGGCTTTCAAGCTGTTCGGTGATGCGCGGCTCAAGCGGAGCGGCGGCATCGCCCAGGCGCGAGGTGTAGAGCCGGAGCAGGATCGGTGTCATCGCCGAGCCTTCAGCGAAATGCATCCATTGCAGGTGCCGCAGCGCGTCAGCCGGTTCGGGGCGAAACGCGCCGGTGCTGTGCGTATCGATCAGATGCTGCACGATCGCGCCCGATTCCTCGATCAGCACCCCGTCATCCTCGAGCAGCGGCGATTTGCCGAGCGGGTGGATCGCCTTGAGTTCCGGCGGAGCGAGATTGGTCACACTGTCGCGTTGATAATGGCGAATTTCGTAAGGCAGGCCCAGCTCTTCAAGCAGCCAGAGGATGCGCTGCGAGCGGCTGTTGTTGAGGTGGTGGACGATCAGGCTCATGCGGAAACTCCCCAATATGGCTGCTTGTGCAGCCGCTTGTGGAACCAGCCTGAAGCCTTGCCCGGCTTACCGCAACAAGAAACCGGCGCGGCGTCCGAATGGAGCACCGCGCCGGTCCTGTGGTAGGGAGACATGACCCTGGGGTACGGGGACGGGCCATGCCTCCTTCTCAACCCCGGCACCTGCGGCGGGCGGCCGCGGACCGGAATTCTTCGAAGTTCAGATGTCCTCTTCCGCGTCCGGGCCGGTCATCATCTCTTCGGCAAGACCATCGGTCTGGCTGCGGATCGCAGCCTCCAGCCGGTCGCAAACTTCAGGGTTTTCCTTGAGATACTGCTTGGAGTTTTCACGGCCCTGCCCGATCCGGATCGAATCGTAGGAGAACCAGGCGCCGCTCTTTTCAACGATGCCAGCCTTGACCCCAAGGTCGAGGATTTCGCCGATCTTGGAAATGCCTTCGCCATACATGATGTCGAATTCGACTTGCTTGAACGGCGGGGCAACCTTGTTCTTGACCACTTTCACGCGGGTGGCGTTGCCGACGATCTCGTCACGGTCCTTGATCTGTCCGGTGCGGCGGATGTCGAGCCGGACCGAGGCGTAGAACTTGAGCGCATTGCCGCCGGTGGTGGTTTCCGGGTTGCCGTACATCACACCGATCTTCATGCGCAGCTGGTTGATGAAGATCACCATGCAGCGCGAGCGGCTGATCGAACCGGTCAGCTTGCGCAGCGACTGGCTCATCAAACGGGCCTGCAGGCCAACGTGGCTGTCCCCCATTTCACCTTCTATTTCGGCGCGGGGCACCAGCGCGGCAACCGAATCGACCACCAGCACGTCAATCGCATTGGAGCGCACCAGCGTATCGACGATCTCCAGCGCCTGTTCGCCGGTATCGGGCTGCGAGACGATCAGTTCATCGATGTTGACGCCGAGCTTCTTGGCATAGACCGGATCGAGCGCGTGTTCGGCATCGATGAAGGCCGCCGTGCCGCCGCCCTTTTGCGCTTCGGCAATCACGTGCAGCGCCAGCGTGGTCTTGCCCGAGCTTTCCGGCCCGTAAACTTCGATCACGCGGCCACGCGGCAGGCCGCCCACGCCCAGCGCAATGTCCAGCCCGAGGCTGCCGGTTGAAATCGCTTCGACCTGCATCGTTTCCTTCGAGCCCAGTTTCATCGCCGAGCCCTTGCCAAATGCGCGGTCAATTTGCGCCAGCGCTGCTTCCAGCGCCTTTTGACGGTCCATGGTTTCCTTGCCTTCCTGAATCAGCTTGAGCTGTGCAGCCATCGTTCGTCCCCTTGCCTAACTCGCTGACCGAGGAGGTCAACTGCGACTCATGTACCGCGTTTGTTCTGTGAGAACAAGAGGGGAACTGGAACATTTTTGGAACATTTTTAATTCGTTGGTTTTACGTCATTAAATCTCAATTCAGGCCCCGAATCATCCGCCCATTGCCTTTCCCGACAATCACCTTAGGCTTTGCGCCAATGGAAATCCTCACCCCCGCGCAGTTTGCCCCAGATCTGTTCTTCCCCAGCTATCGCCCGCTCGCCCGCGGGGCCTGGCGGCTCGATCTGATCGGCATGGGGATAATGCCGGGATACTGGAGCGGGCCCAGTCTGGTGGGCAGTGTGGCGACGCTGGTGCGCGATGACCAGACCTGGATGTCGATGTCTCCGCTGGAGATCGAAAGCCAGGGAATCGGCGTGCGGCTGACGCGCGGCCATGTGGTGATTTGCGGACTAGGTCTGGGCTGGGCAGCGGCAGCCACCGCGATGCGCGATGCGGTACGGGCGGTGACTGTGATCGAATTCGATCCCGATGTCATCGCCTTGCACCGCGAGCTTGACCTGTTCGCCCAGCTCCCCCCGGCCCAGCGTGCCAAACTGCGGATCATCACGGGCGATGCGCTGGCCTGGCGGCCGGATGGCGATCCGGTCGATTTCCTGATGCCCGATATCTGGCTGCCGCTGGTCGACGAAGTGCGGCTGGATCACGTGCGCCAGATGCAGGCCAACATCGGCGCGGCGGAAATCCATTTCTGGGGGCAGGAACTGGAACTGGCTCGCGCCGCGCACCGCACCGGGCGGGCCATCGACGCAGGAGGGATCGCCGCGACCGTGGCCGAATGGGGCCTGCCGCTGGTCGGCCCCGCACTGCCCGACTACGCCGCCCTGACCGAGGCGGCGGCGCGGCGGCATTTGCCCATGCTGTTTCCGGGTTAGGGCTGGCGGCGATGCGGGGGCACGAAATCGCGATCGCCGGGTGCGGACCGGCCGGGCTGGCAGCGGCCCTGTTGCTGGCGCGGGCCGGGCACCGGGTTTCGCTGTATGACAAGTTTCCTGCGCCACAACCGCTGGGATCGGGGCTGATGCTGCAACCCAGCGGCATGGCGGTGTTGGCCGGGCTGGGGCTGGCCGGGGCAGCCATGGCGCGCGGTGCGCTGGTGGAGCGGTTGCTCGGGCTCTGCATCAATGGCCGCACCGTGCTTGACGCGCGATATGACGAGCTGGCTGGCCCGCCCAGCCTGGGGCTGGGAATCCATCGCGCCAGCTTGTTCGACCTGCTCCACGCTGCGGTCCGGGCCGAAGGTATTGAACTCCATACCGGGCATGAGGTGACGGGCAGCCATATGGCGAGCGGCGGACGGATGCTGCGCTTTGCCGATCAGGGCGATGCCGGGCCGTTCGATCTGGTAGTCGATGCTCTGGGGCTGCACACCCCCCTCGCCCCGCCCTGCGGCCGGGCGCTGCCGTTCGGGGCGCTGTGGGTGACCCTGCCCTGGCCGGAGCATGGACCGTTCGACCGGCGGCGGCTGGAACAGCGCTACCGCGCGGCGCGTGAGATGGTGGGGGTCTTGCCGACTGGCCACCGCCCGGGCCACGGCGAAGAGCTCGCGCTGTTCTGGTCATTGCGCTGCGAGGACTATCCGGCCTGGCTCGACCGCGGGCTGGACCGCTGGCGCGATGAAGTGGCGGCGCTCTGGCCCGAATGCGTTCCGCTGGCCACGCAGATCACCGAACCCGCCCAACTGACAATGGCGCGTTACGCGCACCGCACCCTGCCTGCCCCGGCGCAAGACCGGCTGATCCATATCGGCGACAGCTGGCACACCGCCAGCCCGCAGCTGGGCCAGGGCGCAAACATGGCGCTGCTCGATGCCTGGGGTCTGGCCGAAGCGCTGCGGCTGGGTGGCGATCCGGCGCTGACCCCGGCGCTGGCGGTGCAACTGCGCGGCTGGCACGTGACGCTGTACCAGTGGGCGACCTGGCTATTTACCCCGATGTACCAATCCGACGCCGCGCTTCCCGCCCTCGTCCGCGACCGCGTGCTCGCCCCGCTTTCACGCCTGTGGCCGGGCAAGCAGGTGCAGGCGCAATTGATGAGCGGACTGCTGGGCGCGCCGCTGAAGCGGCTGGGGCTGGAGCGGGTGGATTACCAGGCGGTGGCGGGGATCAACCCAGTTGATACAACCGGCAGGCGTTGATCACCGCAAAGTCGGTCGATCCGGCAAAGGTCGGCATGTTGATCTGCAGCAGCAGCTTCGCCCCCGCAGCTCCGGCGACAGCGGGAACCGCCAGGACGAGATGCCCGTCCGTCCCGATCTGCGACGTACCGGAATAGATCGGCGTGGCGGAACCATCATTGCGATAGACCATGAAGCTGCTGTTCATGGAGGAATTGGGGGTTACGGCCAGCTGAAAATCGCAATCGACCAGGCTCGGCTTGGCGCCCGCCGAATAGCTGATGTTGATCCGCGACTTGGCACCATCCTGACCCAGCGCGACCACGGGCGACGCGCCATAGGAACCGTAGGTGACCTGTTCAAACCACATCATGGTGGTGCCTACCAGCATCTGCGACGCATCGAGCACCACCGCTTCGCCAATCGCGGGCTGCGCCGACAGGCCCAGCACCTTTTGCGCGGTCACCGCCAGCGCAACCTTGGCCAGCGGGGTGGGTCGCTGCGCCCGCCGCGCGGCTGCGGCAATCCGGTCCGGCGTGACCTTGACCACCGCAGCGCCGCTGATCGGCTTGACGGTCTGTGCTGCGCCGGTGCCGGGCATGGCCGCCATTCCAAGTGCTGCGGCGATTGTCACAAGATGCTTCATGTCCGGTCCCTTTCCCCACATCGACCAGACCAGCATATCACGTGGATTGCGCCAGCACAGCCCCAACCTTGTCCCCGATCTGCTGCACCGAAAACGGCTTGGGCAGGAAGTGGACGTCGGCGATGTCGATTTCCTTGCGGAGTTGTTCTTCGGCATAGCCCGACATGAACAGCACCGGCAGGTCCGGGCGGAGTTTGCGGATCGCGCGGATCATGGTGGGGCCGTCCATGGCGGGCATGACCACGTCGGACACGACCATGTCGAACTCGCCCCCGTTCTCGACGATTTCCAGTCCGATGTCGCCATCGCTGGCAGTGGTGACCGTATAGCCCGCGCGGGTCAGGGCGCGTTCGGCGACGGCGCGGACCATGTCTTCGTCCTCCACCAGCAGCACCCGCCCGCCGCCGGACCATTCGATCTGCGGCGCGGCCTTGGCGCGCGGTTCCGCCACTTCGGCCGTGGACGAGGCGTGGTGGACCGGCAGGTAAACAGTGAACGTCGTGCCCTTGTTCACTTCGCTATCGGCAAAGATGAATCCGCCCGATTGCTTGACGATGCCGTAAACGGTGGAAAGGCCGAGGCCCGTGCCCTTGCCCTGATCCTTGGTGGTGAAGAACGGTTCGAATATCTTGCCGAGGTGATCGGGGGCGATCCCGGTGCCCGTATCCTGCACTACGAGCGCGGTGTAATCGCCCATCGGCATGATCCCGCCCTGCATCGCGCGCACTTCGGCCGGGCCGATCTTGCGGGTGGCGAGCGTGACCTTGCCCCCGCCCTCGCCCCGGGCCAGCACAGCATCGCGGGCGTTGACCGCCAGGTTGACGATCACTTGTTCCAGCTGGGTCGGATCGGCGCGGACCGGGCCGAGATCGCGATCGTGCGTGACCGTCAGCTGGATCTTCTCTCCTATCAGCCGCTTGAGCAGGTGTGATACGTCGCTGACCACATCGGGCAGTTGCAGCACTTCGGGGCGCAGGGTCTGCTGGCGGCTGAAGGCGAGCAGTTGCCGGGTCAGGCTGGCGGCGCGGTTGGAATTGGCGCGGATCTGCTGGATGTCGTCGTAATCGCTGTCACCGGGAGTATGGCGCAGCAGCATCAGGTCACAGGTGCCGAGAATTGCGGTCAGCACATTGTTGAAATCGTGCGCCACCCCGCCCGCAAGCTGGCCCACGGCCTGCATCTTGGTGGCCTG
>CAZKAX010000081.1:0-15267 GCA_964550775.1 uncultured Novosphingobium sp.
ACATGAAGGCTGCCGGATGGGGGCGGATCATCAACACCGCCAGCGCCCATTCGCTGACCGCGTCGCCGTTCAAGAGCGCCTATGTTGCGGCCAAGCACGGCCTGGCCGGACTGACCAAGACCCTGGGGCTGGAACTGGCAACCCACAACATCACCGCCAACTGCATCAGCCCGGGCTATGTCTGGACCCCGCTGGTCGAAAACCAGATCCCCGACACCATGGAAGCGCGCGGGATGACGCGCGAGCAGGTGATCAACGAAGTGATGCTGACCCGCCAGCCGACCAGGAAATTTGTCCAGCCCAGCGATGTTGGTGAAATGGCCGTTTTCCTGTGCCGCGATGCTGCCGCCAACATCACCGGGTCCAATATCAGCATGGACGGTGGCTGGACGGCAGAGTGACAGGCCGGCCAGGGACTGTAACTTTCCTGCCACCACTGCAATTTAACTCGCGCAGTTCACCGCAAAGGCGCTTGTCGCGAGTCCCGCTTGCTGTAGTCATCGCGGGATGAAACGTGCGGGACGAGCGATGAGCCGAAACGCGCTGCTTTTTGCAGCCGCAATCGCTTTGTTCGCTCCCGCAGCCGCCATGGCCAAGCCCAGCAAGGCCGATCTTGCGCTGCAGGCGCAGCTGCTCGCCCATATCAAGGAACTGGCCAGCGACGCCTATGAAGGGCGTGAGCCGGGGACCGAGGGTGAGGCCAAGACCCTGCGCTATATCGGCAAGCAGTGGTTTGACCTGGGGCTCGAATCCGGAACCAATGATCCCGGGCACAGCTGGTTCGCGCCGGTCACTCTGGTCGCGCGGGAGCCCGATGGCAGCCGGGTTGCCTTCAGCCGCAAGGGCCGCCGGGTCTATGTGTCATCCGGTGCTGTGCAGGCCTTCACCTCTGGCAAGCGCAGCTTGATCGAGAACGCACCGGTGCTGTTTGTCGGTTCGGGCAAGGTCGTGCCAAGCCGGGCCGATCTGGCCGGGCGGGTCGCGCTGTTGCTGGATGGCGGTCTGGATGGATCGGATCGGCAAAGCGCCCTGCTGCGTGCGGGTGCATCGGCGGTGCTGACCGTATTGGATGGCGAACGCAGCCTGGAAAATGTGATCGCCCGGCGCGGCCGGTCCGGGTATGCGCTCGCCAGCGACGATCTGGGCGGCGATCTGGAAGCGTTCATCACCCGCGAAGGGCTGGACGGCGTGCTGGCGGGAACCGGGCAAAACGTGGCCGGTCTGCAGGCTTTGGCGCAGGCAACGGACTTTGCTCCGAAGCCGGTTGATCTTGCCGTCTCGCTGGAGGCGAGCACGCGCGAAACGCGGATCAACACCCACAACCTGATTGGCAAGCTGGCGGGCAAGCGGCCTGATCTGGGTGCGGTGCTGCTGCTGTCGCACTGGGATCATTTCGGCCAATGCGCCGAACCACCTGCCGAACATCTGATCTGCAACGGGGCAATCGACAATGCCAGTGGCATCGGCGTGCTGACCGAAGTGGCCCGGCGGCTGCGCGGCGTGCAGCAGCTTGACCGCGATGTCTATTTCCTGGCCACGACGGGCGAGGAACTGGGGCTGCTGGGGGCCCATGCCTTTGCCGAAGACCCACCGATCCCGCTCAAGCAGATCGTCGCCGCGTTCAACATCGATACGGTCGCGATTTCGCCCGCCGGTTCACCGTTTGCGGTTATCGGCAAAGGGATGACTCCGCTGGATGCCGGGATCTCGGCGGTGGCCAAGGCCCAGAAGAAGAAACTGGTCGATGGCGATGCGGCCAACGCCTTTGTCCGGCGGCAGGATGGCTGGGCGCTGCTCAAGCATGATGTGCCAACCGTGCTGGTTTCCACCGCCTGGTCCGACCTGGCCCGGATGGAACGGTTCATGGACAAGGATTATCACCGCCCGACCGATGTGGTGAAACCCGGGATCGAGCTGGGCGGGGCGGCAGACGATGTGAACTTTCTTGTCGCGCTGACCCGGCATTTCGCCGATGCGAAAAAGGTACCGGCAGCTCCCAAATAGCCCTCTAGCCCAATCCGGTCACTGCGTTTACATGGGCCGCCACGAATCGATCCGCGCAAAGGCATAGTGGCACCCATGCAAATTCCCCTCGGCTTGACCTTCGACGATGTTCTGCTGCGTCCGGCGGAATCGGATATCGTTCCGTCGATGGCGGATACGCGGACCCGCCTCTCGCGGGAAATCGCGCTCAATATCCCGGTGGTTTCATCGGCGATGGACACGGTGACCGAAGCGGACATGGCGATTGTCATGGCGCAGCTGGGCGGGATCGGTGTGCTCCACCGCAACTTGACGATTGCACAGCAGGTTGCCGCGGTGCGCGCGGTCAAGCGGTTTGAAAGCGGCATGGTGGTCAACCCGATCACCATCACTCCCGATGCCACGCTGGGTGAAGCGCGCAGTCTGATGGAAGCCAACCGCATTTCCGGCATTCCGGTGGTCGAAGTTGGCGGCCGCCTGGTCGGCATTCTCACCAATCGCGACGTGCGCTTTGCCGCCAATCCGGCCCAGCCCGTACGTGAGCTGATGACGCATGAGAACCTCGCCACGGTGCGGACCGGGGTCAGCCAGGAAGAAGCGCGGCGGCTGTTGCATCAACGCCGGATCGAGAAACTGCTGGTGGTGGATGATGCGTTCCATTGCGTGGGCCTGATTACGGTCAAGGACATCGAAAAGGCCGTGAACTATCCCTCCGCCACCAAGGACGGGGCCGGGCGCCTGCGTGTGGCTGCGGCGACGACTGTGGGCGACGGCGGCTTTGAACGCACCGAAGCGCTGCTCGCCGCCGAATGCGACGTGGTGATCATCGATACGGCCCACGGCCACAACAAGGACGTCGCCCGCTCGGTCGAACGGGTCAAGAAGCTGTCCAACAGCGCCCAGGTGATCGCAGGCAATGTCGCTACCTATGAAGCGACCCGCGCGCTGATCGATGCCGGGGCCGATGCGGTCAAGGTCGGGATCGGGCCGGGATCGATCTGCACTACCCGCGTGGTCGCAGGCGTGGGCGTCCCCCAGCTGACCGCGATCATGGACGCGGCCCGCGCAGCGAAGGATTCAGGCGTACCAATCATCGCCGACGGCGGCCTGCGCACCAGCGGCGATGCAGCCAAGGCGCTGGCGGCGGGCGCCAGTTCGATCATGGTCGGCTCGCTGCTGGCGGGAACCGAGGAAGCGCCGGGCGAAACCTTCCTGTACCAGGGCCGTGCCTACAAGAGCTACCGCGGCATGGGCTCGGTCGGGGCGATGGGCAGTGGCAGTGCTGATCGCTATTTCCAGGGTGACATCAAAGATCAGATGAAGCTGGTGCCCGAGGGAATTGAAGGTCAGGTGCCGTTCAAGGGTCCAGCCAAGGACGTGATCCACCAGCTGGTTGGCGGGATCAAGGCCGCGATGGGCTATACCGGCAGCGCCACGATCGAGGATCTGCGGACCAAGGCGCAGTTCGTCCAGATCACCAATGCCGGGCTCAAGGAAAGCCACGTCCACGACGTGATGATCACCCGCGAAGCGCCGAACTACCCGACGCGGTAGTTCGGGTTCAATCGAACTCCGGGAACATCCCGTAAGCGCAGATCGCAAAGATTAGCGAAAGGCGCGGCTGCACATTGGAATGCGGCTGATTGCCCCCGGCGATGCCGATCGCGCTGTAGTGCAGGGTGGTATCGGGCGTGCCGTTGGATTTGAGGTGCGATGCGATCGCCACCGAACCATCGGGCTTGAACACATGGATCTGGGCGAACTGTGAAGTAGGCAGAGGCCCCGCGGTCTTGTCGCTGGGGGTCACCACCTGCTTGCGCTGCAGGGTATGGCCATGTGCGGGCATATGCTGGGGCTGCAACTGCACCGTCTCGCTGCCCACAATTGCGCCCGGATCCGGGTAAGAGGTGCTGGGATGCATCGCCGCCCGGCCGTTGAGATTGGGCAGGGCAAAGGTGGTGCTGCCATCGCCGCCCCAGGTCTTGCCCAGCACCGCCGCCAAGGCCGTGTTCTGCGAAACCTGCAGCACCTGCCCATCGCAGCTGATCCACTCCTTCGGCACGAAAGTATAGGGAAACAGGCGGATTTCACCAATGATGTCGGTGTCTGCCACGGTCAAATTCTCCTTGGGCCCGGCGGGCTCAGCTGTTGGGGTAGATCCCGTCGACGCAGATCATGTAGCGGACCACTGCGGTGGGCATCATGTTGTCATGCGGCACGCCTTGCCCGGGACCGTCGCCGATGATCTCCGGTGAGAAAGTGGCAACCGCCCCGGTCGGCTTGGCCGTATCGACATAGGGCCGGACATTCGCCGCTGCAGTGGCCACCATCCGGGTGGGATCGGGTTGAGTGCTGTCGGCAGCAGAAGCCGAGGCAAATACCCCGTGCGTGTGCAGGCCGAGCTGGCCGGGCGAGAGCGAAACCATTTCTGACCCGCCAGGAACGCCTAGTGTGTACATGTCTTGCCCGGGTGCCTGACCCAGGCTGACCGGGATCCGTCCGCGCAGATCCGGCAGGTTGAACACGCCGGAATTATCCCCGCCATAGGTCGTCCCGATCAGGCCATGCAGCACAGAATGCTCGTCGATGGACAACGGCTGACCTTCGCAAGCCATCCAGCCCCGCGGAATGCGCGGACCTGACCACATCCGGATCTCGCCGATATAGGCGTTTGACACTTCTGCTTCTCCCGCTCGAAACAATCTTGCTTACTGCCGCGAAGGGTAAATCCCCTGCAGCGCGATGGCGTAGTTCAGCACCAGATACGGCTGCATGTTGCTATGCGGAGCTCCGCCGGTTTGGTTTAGCGAACCTGGGTCAATCCGGACCGGGGCATCCGCAGATCCGAATACCTGGGGCAAGGGAATGCTGGCGGCGGTGAAAACGCTTGCAAAAATGGAATTGGCCACCCCGCCGCTCGATCCTGGCCCGCTGGTGGCGTTCAGGCTGTGGTTGTGGGCCGGAGTCTCCGCCTCGGTCAGAGTGACATTTTCCGAGCCATCGGCAATCCCCACCTGATGTATCGTCCCGGAAGGACCGGCTCCAACCGGGGTCCGCCCGCGCAGGTCTGGCAGGGCAAAAGTGGTCTTGCCGTCACCGCCAAAATTGGTTCCGAGCAGCGAATACAGGGCCTTGTTCTGCTCAATATCGAGCTTTCGCCCGTCACACGGTGCCCAGCCCTTTGGCAGGACCGAACTGGCAAAAGGTCTGATCTCTCCCAGATAGCAATCCGCCAAGGCGTGCCTCCCTGTTTGGCCCCGATCTGGCTTGGGTCGCATGCGCCCGCGTGGCTGTCAACAAGCCCGCCGTGCCCCTCGACCTCGCGGGCAGGGCGCTCTAAGGCGGCCCCCATGCTGCCCAAGGCAAACCGCCCATGACCCCCCAGGCCCGCGTCCAGGCGGCGATCGAGGTGCTGGATCTGATCGTTGCGGCCGCACGGGCCAAAGGGGCACCCGCAGACCGCATCCTGTCCGACTGGTTCCGCACCCGCCGCTTTGCCGGCAGCAAGGACCGCCGCGCGGTGCGCGAGCTGGTCTATCAGGCGATCCGCAGCTGCGGCGATGTGCCGGTCAGCGGGCGCGCGGCGATGTTGCTGCTGGCCCGGCGGGACGCGGCGATCGCGGCCTTGTTCACCGGCGAAGGCCATGCCCCCGCACCGATCATGCCGGGCGAGCCGGTTACCGCCCCGGGCCTTGCCCCGCCCTGGCTGGAACAGGCGCTGGAGCAGAGCGGGATCGCTGACGAAACGGGCAAGGCTCTGCTGGAGCGGGCGACGCTGGATATCCGGGTCAACGCCCTCAAGGCGGATCGTGACAACCTGGAACTGCCGGTAGAGGCCGAACGGCTGCTCGCCCCGCAAGCACTGCGCTTGCCCGCTGACACTCCGGTCGAGCAATGGGAGCTTTACCAGCACGGCCAGATCGAAGTGCAGGATCACGGATCGCAGCTGACCTGCCTTGCGCTGGCAGCGCAGCCGGGCGAGACAGTGGTGGATCTGTGCGCCGGAGCAGGCGGAAAAACCCTTGCGCTCGCAGCGACCATGGCCGGGCGCGGGCGGTTGATCGCTTGCGATGTGGACCGCAACAGACTGTCGCGGCTCGCCCCGCGCGCGGCCCGAGCCGGGGCGAGCAATATCGAGGAACGCCTGCTCAATCCGGGGCAGGAGGCGCAGACACTTGCGGACATCAGCGGTCAGGCCGATGCCGTGCTGATCGACGCGCCCTGTTCCGGCACCGGCACCTGGCGCCGTAACCCAGAGGCACGCTGGCGGCTGACCCCGACCGAACTGGAGCGGCTTGCTACAGTCCAAAGCCGTCTGCTCGACATCGGCGCGGCGCTGGTCCGTCCGGGCGGCAGACTGATCTACATAACCTGCTCACTGCTCGACGCGGAAGGGGCGAACCAGATCGAGGCCTTCCTTACCCGCCAGCCCGGTTGGCGCGCCGTGCCGCTTGCATTGGGGGCTGGGCGCCCGCGCGGGCAGGGGACCCGGCTCGATCCGCATCACGATCAGACCGACGGCTTTTTCGTCGCGCGGCTCGAACCCTTGTGATAGCAAAGCCGCAAATGGCCACGCTCAAGGAGCAGATCATGCGTTATACCCCGGCCGCCCTCGCGCTTGCCTTGCTGGCGGGGGTTACCTCTTCGATCGGCCAAGGCGCGACCCCGGCTCCGCTCGATCCGCGCGCCGCCGCGCTGGTGCAACAGGGCCGCGCTGCGCTGGCATCGGGCAACATTGACGGCGCAATCGATGCCTATGAAAGCGCGCTGGCGGTCCAGCCCGGTCATGTCGCGATCTACCTCAACCTGGCCGAGGCAACCCGCAAGCAGGGCATGCAGGGCAAGGCGCTGCACTATTACCGCCAGGCGCTGACAATCGACCCCGGCAACCAGTATGCCATCGCTGGCGAGGGTGAGGCGCTTGTGGAGAAAGGCGCGGTGGAAAAAGCGCGCCGCAACCTGGCCCGTTTGCAACAGCTGTGCGGGGGCGATTGTCCGGCCTCACTGGCGCTGGCTGCTGCGATCCAGAAAGGACCTGCTCCGCGGGTGGTGACAGCCGATCAGGTCAAACCGCAACCGGTGGTATCGCAGAACTGATCAGATCAGATCCCGGAATTCATCCAGCACCGCGCGATAGACGCGCTTCTTGAACGGCACGATCGCATCGGGCAGCTCTGCCGGATCGATCCACTTCCATTCGCTGAATTCGGGATGGTCATGACGTTCAAGGTGGATGTCTTCATCCGCACCTGAAAACCGGGCCAGCACCCAGTGCTGACGCTGGCCGCGGTATTGGCCTTTCCACAGCTTGCCGATCAATTCGTCCGGCAGGTCATAGAGCAGTTCCTCGCGGGTCTGGGCGATCACGGTCAGGTGGCGTTCTTCCACCCCCGTTTCCTCCCACAGCTCGCGCAGCGCGGCCTGGTGCAGGTCTTCACCGTCATCGATCCCGCCTTGCGGCATCTGCCAATAGATCCCGCCTTCATCAGGTTGGCCGCGCGTATCGATGCGTTTGCCGACAAAGGCGTGGCCGTGCTGGTTGACCAGCATGATCCCCACGCAGGGGCGATAGGGCAGGTGAGCAAAGGGATCGGACATCGCCGCCCCTTACTCTCAAACCTTCTGCAACATCAACTTCATTGCCGCGATGACTTTTGCCGTTGCCGCCGCCGCGCTCGGCAGGGCCTTGCGGGTAGAGGAGAAATCGTGGGTCATCCCCGCGATGTGGAGGTACAGCGTATCAACCCCGGCATCGACCAGTTTGGCCGCGATCCGGCGCCCCTGGTCCTGCAACGGATCGAGCCCGGCGGTCGCCACGATTGACGGGCACATGCCCGCGGCGCTGGCATGCAACGGGAAGGCGCGCGGGTTGCCGCTTTCGGGCAGATAGAGCGAATAGAACCAGTCCATCACCGACTTGGTCAGGAAATGCCCTTCGGCCAGCCGTTCCATCGAACCGTCCTGCGATTCGTCGGTCGCCGGATAGAGCAGCACCTGCAACAGCATCGGCGCGGCGGCCGGCTTGTCGCACAGCGCACGGGCGGTGACGGTGGCAAGGTTACCGCCGGCGCTGCCGCCGATAGTGACAAGGCCGGTTACCTTGCGGCCCAGCTCAGCCGGGCTCCCCGCCAGCCACCGCGCCGCCGCTTCGCAATCATCGGGCGCGGCGGGAAAGGGGTGTTCGGGGGCGAGCCGGTAATGCACCGCCAGAACCGGCAGATCGAGTTCTGCGGACAATTCGGTGCAGAGCGAATTGTGGGTATCGAGATCACCGATCACAAACCCGCCGCCATGGAAGAACAGCACCACTGGCGAAGGATCGCGAGTTTCGCGCACATCATAGAACCGCACCGGAATATCTCCGGCAGGGCCGGGGCAGGTCAGATCCTTGATCACCGCCATTTCACGGGGATCGGCCTCGGTCATGGCCTTGAGCCCGAGATAGCCCTCGCGCTGTTCACCCGCGATCAGCGCTTCGGGGGCAGGCAGGCTGTTCACCAGCGCCAGGAATCCGGCCACGTCTTCACGGATCAGGGGGGAATCGGTCATATCTTTCGTCACCTCTCCAAAGGTTCGTCACTGCGAGAAGCGCAGCGACGAGGCATTCCGGTGCCGAAGCGCGCAACCGCTCTGGATTGCTTCGCTTCGCTCGCTAAGACGAAACCCGATGGATTCCCCTTGCGCTTAATCGACAGGTTAAATTGCCAAATGGCTCTTGACTAGCCGCCTTGCCGCTCCTTTGGTGAATTTGACGGCAGGACACATTTTCTTGATTGCCTGCCGCGCAGGGAGGGGACTAGGCGCCAGCCCAAGGCTCCAGTCCGCCTGACAAGGAAGAAGCATGGCCACGCAATTCGCCGAACCTGAAGTCCGCACCAGCAATGCCCCAGAAGCCGTAGTAGTCCGTTTTGCCGGAGATTCCGGCGATGGCATGCAGCTGACGGGCGGGCAGTTTACCCTGTCCAGCGCACTATCCGGCAACGATTTTGCTACTTTCCCGGACTTTCCGGCGGAAATCCGCGCACCGCAGGGCACGCTGTTTGGCGTCTCCGCGTTCCAGATCAACTTTGGCTCGACCGAAATCGATACCGCCGGGGACGCTCCCGATGTGCTGGTGGCGATGAACCCGGCGGCGCTGAAAACCAACGTCCAGGCTCTCAAGCCGGGCGGCTTGATCATCGCCGACACCGGCGAATTCACCAAGCGCAACCTGGAAAAGGCCAAGTACGAAGTCAGCCCGATCGACGATGGGAGCCTGGCCAAGTGGAACGTGCTGGCGTTCGACATCAGCGCACTGACGCTCGAATCGGTCAAGCCGTTCGGGCTTGGCAACAAGGAGGCCCTGCGCTGCAAGAACATGTGGACGCTGGGACTGGCGTTGTGGATGTTCGATCGTGACCGCGCGCCGCTGATCGAATGGCTGCAGAACAAGTTCAAGAAGAACCCGGTGCTGGCCGATGCCAACATTGCCGCGCTCAACGCCGGGCATGCCTATGGCGAAACCGCGGAAATCGGCGGGCAGCTGCACAAGACCCACCTCGATCCGGTTGCATCGCCTGCAGGCCTCTATCGCACCGTAACCGGCGCGGAAGCCGTGGCGCTGGGGCTGGTGGTTGGCACGCAGCTGACTGGCCTCAAGATGTTCTTTGGCGGTTATCCGATTACGCCTGCCAGCTCGATCCTGCACTATCTGGCGGGGATGAAGGAATACGGCGTCACCACCTTTCAGGCGGAAGACGAGATTGCCGCTATCGCCAGCGCGATCGGCGCGTCCTATGCAGGGCATCTGGGGGTTACCTCCAGCTCTGGCCCCGGGATCGCGCTCAAGGGTGAAGCGATGGGCCTTGCGGTGATGACCGAGCTGCCGCTGGTGATCGTCAACTCGCAGCGCGGCGGGCCTTCGACCGGCCTGCCGACCAAGACCGAGCAGAGCGACCTCTATCAGGCGGTCTATGGCCGCAATGGCGATACCCCGCTGCCGGTGATTGCCGCGCGCAGCCCCAGTGATGCGTTCGAATGCGCGATCGAGGCTTGCCGGATCGCAACGCAATACATGACCCCGGTGATGCTGCTGACCGATGGCTACATCGCCAATGCCGCCGAACCGTGGCAGGTGCCGGATGTGACCGGCTACCAGCCGTTCCCGGTACAGTTCCTGCAGGAACCCAACGGCCCGGACGGCACGCTGCTGCCCTATGCCCGCGACGCAAAGGGCGCCCGCCCGTGGATCAAGCCCGGCACCCCCGGCCTGATGCACCGCATCGGCGGGATCGAAAAGAACCCCGGCACCGGCAACCTCGATTACAGCCCCGCCGCGCACCAGGCGATGACTGACGCCCGCCACGACAAGGTCAACGGCGTGGCCAAGAGCATTCCGGCGCAGGACGTCTGTTTGGGTGAAACCAAGGGCAAGCTCGCCGTGGTCGGCTGGGGCAGCACTTTCGGCCCGATTCACCAGGCCGTGCGCCGCGCCCGCGCCAAGGGGCTCGACGTCAGCCACATCCATGTGCGCCACATTTGGCCGTTGCCGGAAAACCTCGGCGATCTGCTGCGCGGATATGAGAAGATCATCGTACCCGAAATGAACACCGGCCAGTTCAAGACCGTGCTGCGCGACCAATATCTGGTCGATGCCCGCCCGCTCAACAAGGTAAGCGGTCAGCCGTTCACCATTGCCGAAATTGAAGCCGCGATCGAAGGAGCGCTGGCATGAACGCCATTTCCACAATCACCACTACGCTGAAGGACTGGGAATCGGATCAGGAAGTCCGCTGGTGCCCGGGCTGCGGGGACTATGCCATCCTGAAAGCGGTGCAGCGCACCTTGCCCGATCTCGGGCTCGATCCGGCGAAGACCGTGTTCGTCAGCGGGATCGGCTGTTCCAGCCGCTTCCCCTATTACATGGCGACCTATGGCTTCCACACCATCCATGGCCGCGCCCCTGCGTTTGCGACGGGGATCAAGCTGTCGAACCCGGAACTCGACGTCTGGCTGGTGACGGGTGACGGTGACGGCATGTCGATCGGCGGGAACCACACCTTCCACCTGATCCGCCGCAATGTGAACTTGCAGATCATGCTGTTCAACAACGAGATTTACGGGCTGACCAAGGGCCAATATTCGCCCACCAGCCGGGTCGGGACCAACAGCCCGACCTCGCCGATGGGCTCGGTCGACCGGCCGGCCAGCCCTTGCGCCTTTGCGCTGGGTGCGGGCGGGCGGTTCATCGGCCGCGGGTTCGACGTGTCGAAGAACCTGCCCGATGTGCTCAAGGCCGCCCATGCTCACAAGGGCGCGGCCTTTATCGAAATCTTCCAGAACTGCATCGTCTATAACAAGGACGTGTTCGAAGACTTCGCCGCCCCCAAGGGTGCCGAGGACCGGCAACTGTGGCTGACCAATGGCGAACCGATGCTGTTCGCCAAGGGCACGCTGGGCATCGCGCTGGACCATGACAAGCTGACGCTCAAGGTCGTCGATGTGGTCGATGGTGATTGGCAGGCGGCGGGCGTGATCGTCCACGATGTCACCAACCGTTCGTTGGCGCACATGCTGGTGGAAATGCCGTTCGGGCCGTTCCCGATGGCCCTGGGCGTGATCTACGACGATCCGCGTCCCACCTATGAAGGCGAACTGCTCAGCCAGGACGACAAGGCACGCGAAGGCAAGAACACGGACCTCGCGCGCCTGCTCGCCAAGGGTCAGACCTGGACGGTTGAAGGTTAGGCACATCAACGACAGGCTGCCCGCGTGACAGCGCCTGTGCTCCTCTGGCTGCGGCGTGACTTGCGGCTGACCGATCAGGCTGCCTTGCTGGCGGCTTGCGCGGCGGGGCCGGTCATCCCGCTCTATGTGCTCGATGATGAAACGCCCCGGCACCGCCGAATGGGCGGGGCTTCGCGGTGGTGGCTACATCATTCGCTGGTCAGCCTGGACGCGGCATTGCAGGCCCGCGGCTCAAGGTTGGTGTTGCGTCGGGGCAAGTGCGAGCAGGTGCTGGCCGAACTGGCACAGGAATGTGGGGCGGTGTCCGTCCACGCCTTGCATCACTATGAACCCTGGTGGCGCAATGCCCAACGCGCGGTGGTGCAGCAGCTCGATCTGCATCTTCATCACGGCAACTACCTCGCCCCGCCCGGATCGGTGCTGACCGGCGGCGGCACCCCGTTCAAGATCTACACCCCGTTCTGGCGCGCGCTCAGCCAGACGATGCCCCCCGCCGCCCCGCAGCCCGCTCCGGACCGGATCCCCGCGCCAGCGCACTGGCCCGCGACCGACCTACTGGATAGCTGGGGCTTGCTCCCCTCCGGTCCTGACTGGGCAGCGGAACTCCGCGCCGAATGGTCCCCAGGCGAGGCTGGCGCGCTGCAGCGGATCGAGGCGTTCCGGGCTCGCGCCGCCCGCTATGAACAGCACCGCAATTTCCCCGCGCTGGCAGGAACATCGCGTCTCTCCGCACACCTGCATTTCGGTGAAGTGTCCCCCGCCACGATCTGGCACGCGGCTGCCGGAGCTGGAGGATCGGTTGGCACGTTCCTGGGGGAACTCGGCTGGCGGGACTATGCCCAGAACGTGATCGCGCAGTTTCCCGACTATGGCAGCCGTAATGGCCGCCCTGCCTACGACGCCTTGCCGTGGCGCGAGGGGGTGGAGGCAGAGGCGGATCTTCGGGCCTGGCAGGAGGGGCGGACGGGCTATCCGATCGTCGATGCCGGGATGCGGCAGCTGTGGCGGACGGGGTGGATGCACAATCGGGTGCGGATGATTGTGGCGAGTTTCTTGATCAAACACATGCTGATCGATTGGCGTCGGGGGGAGGCCTGGTTCTGGGACACGTTGGTGGATGCGGACTATGCGCAGAACGCGGTGAACTGGCAGTGGAGTGCCGGGACCGGGGTCGACAGCAACATGTTTGTCCGGATAATGTCCCCATTAAATCAAAGTGTTAAGTTCGATTCGGCGGCCTATATCCGGCAATGGGTGCCCGAGCTGGCGCACTTGCCCGATGCCGCGATTCACGATCCGCCGCTGCCGGTGCGTGGCTATCCGGCCAAGCGGATCGGCCATGCCGAAGGGCGGGCCCGGGCGCTGGCGGCACATGCGGCGCTAAAGCAATAGAACCACGAAGCCGAGCGCGGTTGCAAAGCTGACCACGGTGGCCCCCAGCACCGGCACAGTCGCGCGCCAGCCCATTTCCATCAGCAGGTCCATCCGGCTGCGCATCGCCGTGGCTGTAACCGCGAGCAGCAGCAGGGCCTTGGACCCCACCAGCGCCGCGTGCGAGACCGGCTGCGGCACGCTGACCATGCTGTTGAGCGCCACAGTGGCGAGGAACGCGGTGATGAACCAGGGCAGGGCGAGGCGCTTCCACACCGGCTGCCCCGCCGCTTCGCCCGCCGGACCGATCGCCAAAGTCACCAGCGCCACCACCGGCGCAAGCAGCGCCACCCGCGCCAGCTTGACGATCGTCGCATAGGAACCGGCCGCGTCGGAAAAGGCATAGCCCCCGCCAATCGCCTGCGCCACGTCATGGATCGACGCGCCGATCAGGAACCCGGCCTGCTGATGGTTCAGCGCAAATTCCGCCGCCAGCACCGGATAGACCGACATGGCCATCGCGCTGGCCAATGAAACGCCGACCAGAGTCAAAGCGAACTGCGCCTGGCTCAGCCGGTCCTTACCGATCACGCCGTACAGCGCCAGCGCCGCGCTCGCCCCGCAAATCGCCACCGCGCCGCCTGCCAGAATCCCGGCAAAGCTCGATTGCCCGGCGATCCGCGCGCCCAGCACGCCCGCGAAATAGGTTGCCCCCATCACCACCAGCAGCGCCCCGAACGGCGCCGCACCCAGCGCGGTAATCTGCCCGACCGTCACCTGCAGGCCCAGCACGACGATCCCGATGCGCAGGCACGTGCGGCTGGCGAAATCGAGGCCCTTGTGGGTCCGGGGTTCGCGCGCGATGAAATTGAGTGACAGCCCGATCAGCAGCCCCAGCAGGATGATCGGAAAGCCATAATGGTCCGAAAGCCACGCCGCCGCCGCCGCCGCCACCCCGCAAATCGCGAGGCCGGGGAAATAGCTGTCCTTTTCCGGCTCCGGCGCGGGGGCAGTTTCGGCCAGATGGATCTCGCCAAACAGGTCACCGCCATAAGGCAGCGATTCCCAATCGATCTTGCCGGTGCCGCTCTTGCTGCTCGCCTGCATGGATCAATGCGCCTCCAGATCCTTGGCCAGGGTCACCGGACCCTTGAACCTGGCCACAACCCCGGCGGTATAGGGTGAGGGATCAGCCGCCGGATCCTGCCCCGGCACCAGATGGGTCAACACCACTTCCTTGACCCCCGCCGCCGCCGCCATCGTCCCGATCGCATCGGGCGGCAGATGTTCCTGCAACTGGTGGAACAGATAGGCTTGCCGATCGGCCGGCGGCTTCTTGGTCGCGATCGCCTGCACCGCGACCGGATCCACCACTTCGCTGATCAGCAGGTCTGCCCCCTTGGCCAGCGCGGTCAGCGCGGGCGAGACCCCGGAATCACCGGTATAGACATAGACCCGCCCCGGCGTTTCGATCCGGTAAGCATAGGTCCGCGCGATCTTCGCCTCGGGACTGCCGGGGGTGAAATGGAAATGGGTGTTGATCACCGCCAGCACGCGGATCGTCCCATCCTTGTAAACTTCAACCGGCGCGGGCGTATCGAGCGGAAGATCGGATCCGGTGGCGGAACTGGCCAGCACCGGCTTGGGCGGCCCTTCGCCCAGCACGGGGCTGAGTTCGGTGATCCGGTTTCCGTCCAGAATGCCTTTGACCATGTCGGCAGTGCCCGGCGGGCCATAGACCGTGACCGGATCGGCTTCCTGATTCCAGCGATACATCAGCAGTTCGGCCAGACCGGCGTTGTGATCCAGATGATGGTGCGAAATGAACACCGCCTTGAAAGCGCGGGGTTGCTGCCCGGCGGCCTGCATCTGCCGCACCACCGCTTCACCGGCATCAAACAGGTACAGGTTGCCATTCACTTCCAGCGAATTGGCCGGCTGGGCCCGGCGCGGCTTCAGCACCGGGCCGCCCCCGGTGCCCAGCGTAAACCACCGGTTGACGCCGGGCACCGGGGGCTTGGCCGGATCGGCAAACGAAGGGCTGGCCTGGGCCATGGCCAGTGCGGCCAGAGCAATGGCGATCTTGCGGTTAGCGTTCATCCACTGATGCTAGGTGCACTGCGCCGCAGGAGCAAGCGCAGTGGTGCCCGGGGACGGAATCGAACCGCCGACACCATGATTTTCAGT
>CAZKAX010000082.1:0-14869 GCA_964550775.1 uncultured Novosphingobium sp.
CGACGAACATTTCGACAAAGTCCGAACCCGAAATGGTGAAGAACGGCACGCCCGCCTCACCCGCGATCGCGCGAGCCAGCAGGGTCTTGCCGGTGCCGGGCGAACCGACCAGCAGCGCGCCCTTGGGGATCTGTCCGCCCAGCTTGGAAAAGCGGGTCGGATCCTTCAGGAAATCGACGATTTCTTCCAGCTCCTCACGCGCTTCATCGATGCCGGCCACGTCGGCAAAGGTCACGCGGCCTTGCCGTTCGGTCAGCATCTTGGCCTTGCTCTTGCCAAAGCCCATCGCGCCGCTGCCGCCGCCTTTCTGCATCTGCCGCAGCGCAAAGAAGGCCACCGCCAGGATCAGGATGAAGGGCAGCGAATTGACCAGCACATAGACCAGCAGGCTGCTTTCTTCCTGCGCTTTGCCCTGATACTGTACGCCGCTTTTCTGCAGGGTTTCGGCCAGGGTGGGATCGTTGGGGATCGGCACCGTGGTAAAGCCATTACCGTCCTTGTACTTGCCGGTGATCCGCGTCTCGCTGACCTGCACCGAGGCGACCTGACCGGCTTCGACGCGGGTGCGGAAATCGGAATAGGAAATCTGCGTTCCCGCCGGGTCATTGCGCGAATTCATCACGGATACGACCAGCAGCAAAGCCATCAGCCCGCCGATCCAGATCATCGCATTGCGCATCCACGGATTGGGGTTCGGCTGTTCCTCGTTCATTCGGCAGGTCCTTTCACGTCCAGCCTATGTAGGACGGCAGGGCTGAATCGCAAGCTAACAGGCATGTCGGTGCCGCGACTTGCGCCGAAGGGCGGGTGAAGGCACAAGCCGCAGGGCACATGGGGGACGCATGACCGGCACGACGATCCAGACCGACGACCGCTTTGCCAGCTGGGGCAAATGGCCCGCGCGGCTGTTGCTGGCGGCGCTGGCGGCGCTGCTGCTGGCCGCCGCGCTCGTCCCGATCGAGGCGGCGGTGCAGAACTATGCCAAGGCCGGGCTGGTCGAACAGATCACCGGAGCCAAAGTGGAAGGGGCCGAACGCCCGCGCGATTATGATCTGCAGCTGTATGATTTCGTGGTCGAACGGATCGGGCAGGGCGAAAACTATTACAAGGCCGCGGCGGAAGGCCACCGACATTTCCTGTTTCCCCTGCGCCCGGGCTTTGCCGTGCGGCTGCCGACCCTGGCCTATCTGCAGATGCTGCTGGGCGAAGTGGGCCAGATGGCGGCGGCGATCGGGCTGATGCTGGGAGTGCTGTGGGCCTGGTGGCGGCGGCTGGGGGATGAAGGATGCAGCCCACGGCTGCGGCGGCTGGGCACCACACTGATCTTCTTTGGCGCGGCTCTGGGGCTCAACCGTTATTACTTCGCCCTGCATGAGCTGTGGGCCGGACAATTGCTGGCCTTGTCACTGGCGCTGCACCGTCCGGGGCAGCGCTGGCTGGGCGCTTTCATCGCGGCCGGGCTGGCGCTGGCCATTCGCGAACATGCGCTGCCCTATGTGCTGCTGATGGGGGCCTTTGCGCTGTGGCGCGGGGACCGCAAGGAAGCCCTGGCCTGGGCTGCATTGGTGGCGGCGTTTGGCGGCGCGCTGGCCTGGCACCTGCACATGGTGGCGCAGCAAGTGCTGCCCAGCGACGGGCTGGGCCCGCCCTGGCTGGTGCTGCGCGGGCTGTCGGGCTGGCTGTCCAATGTGGTGCTGTCCAGCAACATGCGGTTCCTGCCGCACTGGCTGGCGGGCCCGCTGGTGATGCTGGCAATCCTGGGCTGGGCCGGGTGGAAGCGCGAACTGGGCGCTTTCGCGACCTTGCTGTATCTCGGTTATGGGCTGGTATTCATGATCGTGGGGCGGCCCGACAACTTTTACTGGGGCGCGATGATCGCTCCGGCGCTGTTCGCAGGCCTGATCTTCACCCCGCGCGCGCTGGGTTCGCTGTGGGACCGCGCGTTCGGGCCCGTTCCCGCCTAAGTTGTCAGTTCCTCGATCCGGTGGTGCGGCAACACGCGCCAGGCGGCGACCAGCAGAGCGACGTGGAGCGCTTCAACCAGCATCGGCACTTGCCAGCCGGGATAGCTGCCATCGACGAACAGGCTGAAACAGCGCACCAGCACGGCCGTGCCCATCAGCGCGGCGGGGACCAGCAGCAGGTCGCCATTGCGGCGCCAGGCCCCCAGCATCATGCACAGCGCAACCACGCCAAAGAACGACATGAAATCCGCCCGCAGGCTGGAAAGGCCCTGGGTGCCGGTCGGGGCGATTCCGAACCCGGCGGCGGTGGCCACGGGGTTGAACAGGAAGTTCAGGCCCATGAACAGATCGAACAGGCCGAACAGGAATATCAGTGCAGTAATGATCCAGCGCATGTTCGGTAACTCCCCCCGTTTACTCGGTGTTAGCCACTGTGCCCCATGGCAATCCGAAAGCAAAGCCTGTTGCACGGAAGGATGGGGCGTTGCACAAGCTGGTCACCATGAATGGCCCACGCATCCTGCTGATCGTCGGCGGCGGCATTGCCGCCTACAAGTCGTGCGAGCTCGTCCGCCTGATCCGCAAGGCGGGCGGCGAGGTGACTTGCGTGCTGACCGAGGGCGGCGCGAAATTCATCACCGCGATGACTTTGGCGGCGCTGTCCGAACGCCCGGTCCACACCACGCTGTGGGACCTGCGCAACGAAGTGGAAATGGGGCATATCCAGTTGAGCCGCGAGGCGGATCTGGTCGTGGTCTGCCCCGCCACCGCCGATCTGCTGGCCAAGATGGCATCGGGCATCGCGGACGATCTGGCCACAACGCTGCTGCTGGCAACCGACAAGCCGGTGATGGCTGTGCCTGCCATGAACGTGCGGATGTGGCAGCACGCCGCAACCCGGCGCAATGTCGCGGTGCTGCGTGAAGCCGGGGTCATGGTGGTCGATCCCGATGACGGGGCGATGGCCTGCGGCGAATATGGCCCGGGCCGCCTGCCCGAACCCACGGCGGTATGGCAGGCGATCTGTCAGGCGCTGGCGCTGGATCATGACGAATTTGCCCTGCTCCCCGCCCCCGGAGTCCTGCTGGACCAGCCGGAAGACGAATTGGTCCCCGGCGGTGCCGACATCGGCGGGCTTTCCGCCGGCCTGATCCAGCGTTCGGCCGCGCCGCGCGATCCGATCGATCTGCCGGTCGATTTCGGCGACGGGGAACTGCCCCCGCTGCCCGATCCGGTACCGGACATTCCGCTCAACCTCGATACGCCGATCCTGTCGAAAAAAGGCAAGGCCAAGGCCGCGCCGCCGACCGATGCCGAGGCGATCAACCATCTGGTGATGGACCAGGCTCCGCCCGAACCGTTGACCGAGGCGCTGGCGGCGGACCCGCTGTTCGGCCAGCCCGATTTCGCGGCTGATGAACCCGATCTGCCCGTCGATGGCCCGCTCAAGGGGCGGCGCGTGCTGATCACTGCCGGGCCCACGCACGAACCGATCGATCCGGTGCGCTACATCGCCAACCGCAGTTCGGGCAAACAGGGCTATGCCATCGCCGCTGCCGCCGCGCGGCTGGGGGCGGAAGTGTTGCTGGTCAGCGGCCCGGTCCATCTGCCCACCCCGCGCGGTGTCACCCGCTTCGATGTGGAAACCGCGCGTGACATGGCCGAAGCGGTCAAGCGCCAGCTGCCGGTCGATGTTGCGATCATGGTCGCTGCCGTGGCTGATTGGCGATCGCTGGAAGTGTCAGGCGAAAAGATGAAAAAGCGCGGATCCGCCCCGCCCGCTTTGCGCCTCACCGAAAATCCGGACATCCTCGCGATGGTCTCGGTCCATGAACGCCGCCCCAAACTGGTGGTCGGGTTCGCGGCCGAAACCGAAAAGGTGGTTGAGCACGCCAAGGAAAAGCGCAAGCGCAAGGGCGCGGACTGGATCGTTGCCAATGACGTGTCGGGCGATGTGATGGGCGGCAATGCCAACAAAGTGCATATCATTACCGGGCAGGGTGTCGAACATCTGCCGGAAATGCCAAAGGAGCAAGTCGCCATGGCATTGATGGAAAGGATTGCCGATGCACTCACCCCCGCCGCCGGTCCCGATCCCGCTTAAACGCCTGCCGCATGGGCAGGGGCTGGATCTGCCCGCCTATGCCACCAGCGGCGCAGCAGGCATGGATGTGGTTTCCGCCGAAGACGTCACGCTGCCCCCCGGCGCGCGCCATGCGGTTGCCACGGGCCTGTCGATGGCGATCCCGCACGGGTACGAGATCCAGGTCCGCCCGCGCTCGGGCCTCGCGCTCAAGCACGGCATTTCGGTGCCCAACACCCCCGGCACGATCGACAGCGACTATCGCGGCGAGCTGAAAGTGATCCTGATCAACCACGGCAGCGACCCGTTCGCAATCCGCAGGGGTGACCGCGTGGCGCAGCTGGTGCTGGCCCCGGTGGTGCAGGGCGCGTGGCTGGAGGTTGCGGAACTGGATGAAACCGCGCGGGGCGAGGGCGGGTTTGGTTCGACGGGAGGTGTGGTGGCGCTTTAAGAAAAGGGGGTTCGCGCAGAGGCCGCAGAGAAGAAAGCGGAGGCGCAGAGATGGTGTGCCGAGCCGAAGGCTCAATCAATTCTTCCATCCTCGCGTTTGCCAAACCGTTGAAGGTTGGGGGGCGGCTTCGCCGCAAGCACTCCTCCTCTGCGTCCCTTTTTCTTCTCCGCGCCTCTGCGTGAACCCCTGAATCCTCTCAGCACCAAGCCAGCCATCGCGAACAAAAAAAGGGCGAGCCCGTTGCCGGACCCGCCCTTCTCTCTCGGTGGTGTCACCTCAGTTGCGGCGGTTCTTTTCCGGCGCGACCGAGATGCGCACGGTTTCCCCGGAGTTACCCGGGAAATCGGTGAACATCGCCTCAACCAGGTTGGGCACCAGGTAGGGCAGACGGTTAGAGGTGGAGGCGGCTTCAGCCTTGCCTTCGAACAGGCGCTGGCCATCGGCCTTGCGGTCGATCTTCAGTTTGATGCCGCTGGTATAGACGGTGTACTGTTCGTACCCGCCGTCAAACCACGGATCGTACCAGCCATAGCCCCACATGCCCCCGCGATGGGGCGAGTAATAGCCACGGCGGCCCCAGCCGCCATAGCCAAAGCCGCCGTACCCGGCAAAGCGCGGATAGCCGTACCACGACCCCCAATAGGGATCGGCCATGGCGGTCGAACGCACCTTTTCACGGCCGGAATCGACCCCGTAATCGAACCGCACCAGCAGATTGGCCTGCTCAGGGCTGGCGGGCGCATAGCCCAGCCTGGTCATCTGCGCTTCGACCAGCCGCGCATATTGCGAAAATTCCAGACCCCCGGCCATCGCCGGATCATCGGCCACCACGGCAAAGGTCTGGCCCTGCGGCGCGGGCAGCTGGCTGGCAAAACGCGAGACATTGGCATTGAACGGCGTGGCGCAGGCCGCCAGGCCCAGCATGGCCAGCGGCGCAAGCGCCAGCTTCACTTTGCCCAGTACAGAGCGGTTGAACGTCATCGACCCGGTATCCCCATTTGCCGCCGCCCGAATCGGGCAGGCGGACAGACAGCTTAGCATTGCCGCCGACTTGCGCCACGCAGGCTTAATCGGGCTTGAATGGCCGCCTTGTCCCGCGCCGGGTCAGCCCCGCACCAGCCCCAGCGCATCATAGACCGCGGCAAGGGTCGGAGCGGCGAGTTCGCGGGCCTTTTCAGACCCCTTGGCCAGCACTGCCTGCAAGGCCGCCCGATCGGCGCGTAGCTGGATGAAGCGCGCGTTGATCGGGGCCAGGCTTTCGACCAGCAGTTCGCCCAGCGCGGGCTTGAACGCGCCAAAGCCCTTGCCTTCGAATTCACCCAGCACGGCCTCTACGCTGGTTCCGGCCATGGCGGCATAGATCCCGATCAGGTTGGCGGCTTCGGGACGGCCTTCCAGGCCCGCCTTGTCGCCCGGCAGCACTTCGGGATCGGTCTTGGCCTTGCGGATCTTGGCCATGATCGTGTCGGCATCGTCGGTCAGGTTGATCCGGCTCATGTCGCTGGGATCGCTCTTGCTCATTTTCGCGCTGCCATCGCGCAGGCTCATGATCCGGGCGGCTTCGGGCGGGATGATCGGATCGGGCAGCGTGAACAGCGGCGCGTCTTCGGCGCAGAAATCGTTGTTGAACTTCTGCGCGATGTCGCGCGCCAGTTCCAGATGCTGCTTCTGGTCTTCGCC
This sequence comes from uncultured Novosphingobium sp., assembly GCA_964550775.1. Lineage (GTDB taxonomy): Bacteria > Pseudomonadota > Alphaproteobacteria > Sphingomonadales > Sphingomonadaceae > Novosphingobium. Next base: position 6,179 of record CAZKAX010000082.1, read on the forward strand.
CACCGGCACGTGGGTGGCCTGATACAGCAGCACGTCGGCGGCCTGCAGCACGGGGTACGTGAACAGCGCGACCGACTGGCCCTCGCGGTTCTTGCCGGCCTTGTCCTTCCACTGGGTCATGCGGTTCAGCCAGCCCATCCGCGCGGTTCCGGCCAGCAGCCATTGCAGTTCGGCGTGCTGGGGCACCTGGGTCTGGTTGAACAGCACCGAACGGTCCGGATCGATCCCGCAAGCGACCAGCGCGGCGGTCATCTCGAACGTGTTCTGCGCCAGTTCGGCGGGCAAATGCGGCATCGAGATCGCGTGAAGGTCGGCCAGGAAGTACAGGCTCTGCCCGCCGCCGCCGGTCACCTCGTCCTGCATTTTCACCCAGTTGCGGATCGCGCCCAGGTAGTTGCCAAGGTGGAGATTGCCGGTGGGCTGAATGCCGGAAACGATACGCATGGGTGCTTACTCTACTTCAAGGATTTCATCGTCGGCCTTGGTCCGGGCCGGGCGGCGGCGGCGCAGCTGCGCCAGCACCGATTTGTCGATCGCGCCAACCGCAAAGGCGACGGCAAAGAACGAACCAAGCCCCGCCGCAACCAGCAGGCCCAGCGACCAGCCGCGTTCCAGCCACGATCCGGAATAGTGCGCGGCAAGCTGCGGGGTCAGCCAGTACAGCAGCGCGCCCATCGCCGCCGTGGCGATCAGCTGGCGTGCGATCCGCCCCGCGAGGGGAGCGGTAAAGTGGAACCAGCCGCGCTTGTGCAGGATCGCATAGAGCAGCACGCAGTTGAGCGTGGCCGAACAGGCGGTGGCCGCCGCCAGCCCGACGATCCCCCATTGCCGCACCACCCAGACGTTGAGCGCGATGTTGAACACCAGCGAGATCAGCGCGGTCCACACCGGGGTGCGGGTATCCTCGCGCGCGAAGAAGCCGGGGTTGAGGATCTTGACGATGACATAGGCCGGCAGCCCGCAAACCAGCGCGACCACGATCTGCGCCATCACCGCACCGTCCGCCATCGAGAACTTGCCGCCCACGAAAAAGGCCGTGCAGAATGCTGGCGCGCAGACCGCCAGCGCCACGGCGGCGGGCAGGGTCAGCAGGGTGCCGATTTCAAAGGCGCTGGCCTGCAGCCGCTGCGCCTCGGCCCCATCGCCGGTGTGGATGTGGCGCGACAGCATCGGCAGGATCGCCGTGCCCAGCGCGATCCCGACAATCCCCAGCGGCATCTGGTTCAGCCGGTCCGCCAGCTTGAGCAGGGTCAGCGAACCCTGCGGCAGGCTGGTGGCAAAGAACGTGTCGACGAACTGGCTGATCTGGTAAATCCCCGCCCCGAACGTCGCGGGCAGGATCAGCGCGCCCAGCCGCTTGACCTCCGGGGTAAAGCGCGGCGCGGTGACTTTCAGTTTCACACCCGCGCGGCGGGTTTCCCACCACAGGTACAGGAACTGGCCAATCCCGGACAGCGCCACCGCAACCGCCAGCGCCATGGCCACGATCCGGTCATCGCCCTGCGGCCCGCGCAAATGATCGCCGATCAGGATCCCGCTGATCAGGAACACGTTGAGCAGCACCGGGGCCAGCGCCGCCGGGCCGAACCGCGACCGCGCGTTGAGCACGCCTGCCAGCATCGCCATCAGGCTGATGAAAGTCAGATAGGGAAACGTGACGCGGCTGAGCAGGACGGCCAGTTCGAACTTGCCGGGAACTTTGGCATATTCGCTTGCCAGCGCCCAGACGATCCCGGACATGCCCAGCATCGCCAGCGCGCTGAATGCGGCGAGCACCCAGACGAACACTGACAGGACATCGCCCGCAAACCGGTCCGCCGCTTCCTCGCCGCCGCCCTCGGCAACGGGGCGGTGCAGCTCGCGGCTGTACATCGGCACGAAAGCCACGCTGAACGCGCCTTCGGCAAACAGGCGGCGAAAGGTGTTGGGCAGGGTGAAGGCCAGCTGGAATGCGTCCGCCGCCAGCCCCGCGCCGAGCACGCGCGCCAGCAGCATGTCGCGGGCAAAGCCGAACACGCGGCTGATCGCGGTCAGGCCGCCGATCGTTCCGACATTTCTGACCAGGCTCATGCGCGCACCCCTGTGGTTGTGGCGGCTGCCCGGCCCCGGCGGATCAGGCTTCTCCGGCCGGAGCCTGGTTCGCCATTTCGGCCTGCTGCGCGGCCAGCTGTTGCAGGTAGAGCCCGTTGAAATCGATCGGTTCCAGCAGCAGCGGCGGGAAACCGGCATCGCGCACGGCGTCCGCAATCACGCGGCGGGCAAAGGGGAACAGGATGCGCGGCGCTTCGGCATAGATGAAGGCGTGCTGTTGCGCTTCGTCCAGATTGCGCATGCCGATCAGCCCGGCATAGGACAGATCGACCAGGAACGCGGTGCCCTGTTCGCCCTGCGACTTGATCATGACCTTCAGCTCGATTTCGTGCACGTCGTCGCCCAGCGGCGTCGCGCCGATGTTGAACTGCACGTCGATCTGGGGAACGTCCTGCCACTGGAAGCTGTGCGGGGCGTTGGGGTTTTCGACCGACAGGTCCTTGACGTATTGCGAGATGATCCCGGCCGAAGGCAGCGTGTCTTCGCCGTTGGGAACGGGGGCGCCCAGGCCCAGGTCGGTGATGATGTTGCCTTCGTCGGACATAGTATCTGTGGCTTTCACGCAGTAAGTTGGATCGGCGGCGCGCCTAGCACTGGCGGGGCAGGGCGGCAATGTTTGATTGGGGGGGCTGGTGGTGGAACCGGGATAGTTCACGCAGAGGCCGCAGAGGAAGAAGAGAGGCGCAGAGAGGTTGCGCTGAGCCGAAGGCTCCTGATTCATCCTGATGCCGCGTTTTTGGCAACCCTATGAATTGAGAGCGGCTTCGCCGCAGACGCTGCATCTTTGCGCCTCTCTACTTCCTCCGCGTCTCTGCGTGAACCATCCCGCAGAGCGGACCGCGCTCGGAGTTCGGTTCACAAAAACCACATTCGCCCCAAAAAACGCACGTGCGCCCCCGTCCACGCGTTGTTCATTTGTGTTTGGTACCTAAATGGCGATAAGGTGCCGCACACGCCTTGCGCGGCGCACAGGGACTGAAGCCAAGTGGACAAGACCGTCGAGATCGTCATCATGGCCATGATCGCAGCCTTTCTGGGCCTGCGACTCTATTCCGTGCTGGGCCGCCGTGCCGAGCATGAGGAGAAGCCGATCCAGGGCCGGATCGAACCGGATGCCCTGCCGCTGAAGCCCGCCCGCCCGGTTCCCGAAGCCGCCAATGCGCCGCGCCAGATGGTGCCCGGCGTGACTCCCGCGATCGAACGCGGGCTCAAGGAAATTTCCGCGGCGGACCGGCAGTTCGATCTGCTGGCCTTTGTCGAAGGATCCAAGGGCGCGTACCGCATGGTGCTCGAAGCCTTCTGGGCCGGGGACAAGGACGCGCTGAAGAACCTGTGCGAGCGTGAGGTTTATGACGCCTTCGTCCAGGCGATCGATGATCGCGGCGCGCGCGGCGAACGGCTGGAAAACCGGCTGGTGCGGATCGACGATGCGACCGTGGTGGCCGCCAGCTATCAGGCGCCGATGGCGCGGATCGCGGTGCGCTTTACCGCCGATGTGGCCGCGATCACCCGCAACGCGGATGGCGTGGTGGTGGCCGGTTCGCTGACCGACGCGGTTGAAGCGCGCGATCTGTGGACGTTCAGCCGCGATACCAACAGCACCGCTCCGGACTGGCTGCTCGACGAGACCGACGAGGCCTGAGCCATGACGCTGCGTGCGTGCCTTCGCTCGTGCGCGGTGCTGTTGCTGGCGGGGGCGCTTTCGGCTTGCGGGGTCAAGCTGATCCCCACGCCAAAACCCCCGATTACGCCGCCGGTAGCCGCCGCGCCCGCCAGTGCTTTGCTGGCCGGAGTTGCGGCGGGACCGGCGATCACCGGGCTGGGCTATGATCAGGCCGATGCGGCCGGCGCGCTCGCTTCGTTCCGCGAAAGCTGCCCCAAGCTGACCACCCGCACCGACCCCAGCGGGCTGACCCGCGCGGCGGATTGGGCGCCGGCCTGCGCCGCCGCCGCCAAATGGCCGGACGAGGACGCGGGCAGCTTTTTCCCGACCTATCTCGAAAGCGTCCAGGTCGGCACCGGCGCGGCTTTTGTGACCGGCTATTACGAACCGGAAATCCCCGGCACCCGTACCCGCCAGCCGGGGTTTGACGTGCCGGTCTATCGCCTCCCCGCCGATCTGGTCCGCGCCCGGGCGGGCGATGCCCCTGCCAATCCCAATGGCACCCAGCCGCTGGGTCGCTATGGCGCGGATGGCAAGTTCGTGCCCTATTTCACCCGCGGCGAGATCGACGACGGGGCCCTGGCGGGCAAGGGGCTGGAAATTGGCTGGGCGGCTGATCCGGTCGAGATGTTCTTCCTCCAGATCCAGGGCTCAGGCCGCTTGCGCGCACCGGACGGGACTGTGCTGCGGATCGGCTATGCCGGGCAGAACGGCCATCCCTATACCGGGATCGGCGGCGTGATGCGCACGCGCGGCCTGCTCGGCACCGGGCCGGGGCAATATTCCGGATCGATGCAGGGGATCATGCAATATGTCCGCGAACACCCGGAGGACGGCAAGGCGCTGATGCGCGAGAACAAGAGCTTCGTGTTCTTTCGCGAGCTGACCGGGGACGGACCGCTGGGCGCGCTGGGCGTGCCGGTGCGCGGCAAGAGCAGCGTGGCGGTGGACCCGATGTTCGTGCCGCTGGGCGCGCCGGTCTGGCTGCAGCTTGACCGGGCAGAGGCCAGCGGGCTGTGGGTCGCCCAGGATACCGGCGGCGCGATCAAGGGCGCGAACCGGTTCGACAGCTTCTGGGGCGCGGGCGATGAAGCGCGCAGCGTGGCGGGCGGAATGACCGGTCGTGGCAGCGCCGTTTTGCTGCTGCCCAAGGGCACGCTGGCCCGCCTCAACAACAAGTAATGCGCCGCCCCCGCCGCCTTTCGCCGCAGGAGGCACAGCTGTGGGCGCGCGTGGCGGGGACTGTGAAGGCGCTGCATGATCGTCCTCAAGATCCTCCCCCCGTGGGGGAGGTGGCAGCGCGCAGCGCTGACGGAGGGTGTAAGAAGCAAACGCCCCAGCCCCCCTCCACCACCCGCTTCGCGGGCGGCCCCCCTTCCCCAAAGGGGGAGGATCAGCGCCGTCCTCCAGTCCGCCCGCTCGATCGCCACGGGCTTGACGGGAGCTGGGAAAAGCGGCTGGCCAAGGCTGCCGTATCGCCCGACTTCACGCTCGATCTGCACGGCCACAGCCTTGATGCGGCGCATGCCCGGCTCGATCACGGGCTGACCCAGGCGGTGATGCTGGGCGCGCGCGTGGTGCTGCTGATCACCGGCCGCCCGCGCCCGGTTGAAGCTGCCGACCGCGGCGGGCAACGCGGCGCGATCCGCGCCAAAGTGCTGGATTGGCTTGCCGCCGGCCCCCACGCCAGCAAGATCGCCGCTGTCCGCCCGGCGCACCGCAAGCACGGCGGCGCGGGCGCGCTGTACGTGGTGTTGCGGCGGGGGCGGTAGAAAGAACCTGCTTCAATGATCCTCCCCCACCCGGGGAGGTGCCGGAGCGCAGCGCAGGCGGAGGGGGGCGCGCAAGGAAAGCCGCGTTAGCGGCTGTGCGCTCCCGCGCACAATCTTGCCAGCCCCCCTCCGTCAGCCCTGCGGGCTGCCACCTCCCCCGGTGGGGGAGGATCGAGGCTGCGCTCAAAGCAAACAGGGCCCCCCTTGCGGGAGACCCTGTCCGTTTCCGATCCGGGGAGGAGAGGGGTCGGATCAGAAGTTGACGGAGGCCGTCACAAACACCTGGCGCGGGTTGCCGTAGAAGGCGGTCAGCACGCCTTCCTTGCCCAGCGCGGGGACCAGCGCGCCGCTGGGCAGCGTGGTCAGGGCCCCGGTGGTCGCATTGGCGGCCATGAAGGTATAGCCCGAGGTCTTGTACTTCGTGTTGGCAAGGTTCTTACCGAACACGCCCAGCGACCAGCGCCCGCCTTCGGCCTTGTAAACCAGGCTGGCGTCGAACAGCTGGTACGACGGCTGATCGAGGTAGGGGTTGGGCACTTCGAACTGATAGGTCTTGCCCTTGAACGACATGCCGCCCGATGCGGTCAGCGATCCGCCCATCAGGTCCATGGTGTAATCCAGGCTGGCCGCGCCCGACCAGGCCGGGGTGTTCTGGACCTTGCGGAAGGCCGCCACGTCGGTCGGAACCGAAGCGATGTTGGCGATGTACTTGGTGTACTTGGCGTCGATGTAACCCACCGAACCGGTCAGCGTCAGCGTGCCCGCATCCGACTGGACCAGCTTGGCACGCATTTCCGCTTCGAAGCCCTTCATCCGCGCCTTGCCGGCATTGGACACCACGCCGCAGAAGGTAGCCACGCCGCCCGCATTGCAGGCGACCGAGCCGGGGATCTGGACGTCGGTATAGTCCATGTAGAAGCCCGCCAGCGCCAGATAGACGCGCCGGTCAAACAGGTCGGCCTTGTAACCCAGTTCGTAGCTGTTGACCTTTTCGGGGCGGAAGCTGAGGAACTTGGCGATCTCGTCCTGGCTCTTCGTGCCATCGTTGTTGAGATCGACCGCGTTGATCCCCACGCCGCGCGGGTCAAACCCGCCGCCCTTGAACCCTTGCGAGTATGAGGCATAGACCTGCTGGCCCGGGGCGGGCTTGAAGCTGATGCTGGCCTTGGGAGTGAACTTCTTGAACGTGCTCGATCCGCGGAAATTGGTCTGCGCCGCGCCGAACGCCACGCCCGGGCTGGCGAATACCGGCGAACCGCCCAGCACATAGTTCTGGCGCAGGATGTACCCGTCGCGCTTGTCCCAGGTGTAACGGCCGCCCAGCGACAGGCTGAGCTGATCGGTCAGATCATAGGAAAAGTCCGCGAACCCGGCCAGCGTATCGGTGCCGATATCGGCATTGGTGAAGGCCGCAAAGCCCGCCACGGTGGTGTAGAGGCGGCTTTCGAACTGAGTCAGCGCGGTCGCGTTGAGGTAATAGGCCCCGATCAGCCCGTTGAGCTTGCCGGCATTGATCAGGAACTGCACTTCCTGGCTGAACTGGCGGTTCTTGTAGTAACCCGGCACGTCGAGATCGACCGTGGGCAGGGCATCGAAATCGATCGGAGTGGCCGAATCGTCCTTGCGATAGGACGAGATCGAACGCACCGTCAGCCAGTCACTCGGCTTGCCTTCCAGGAACAGGCTGGTGCCCCAGGCCTTGACGTCCTGCAGCGGATAATTGGCCGCACCGCGCGTGTCATAGACATTGCTCAGCACCGGGGCGACGCTGAACTGCGCCGGGATCAGGCGGTGGCCGCCGCGCGGCAGCGACTTGTCGCGGGTGTAATCGGCGGAAATCCGGCCAAAGAAATCATCGGCATGAACTTCGATCGTGCCGCGCCCGGCCCAGACGTCCTTGTTGTAGTTTTCCAGCCCGGTGGTCAGGTTCTTGCCGAACCCGCCGCGCGACAGGCGGGCAATCGATCCGCCGAAGCGCAGCGTGCCATCGCCCACCGGGGTGCTGGCGGTCAGCACGCCATCGGCCTGGTCATAGCTGCCATAAGTGGCGCGGGCGCTGAGATGCGCCACATCGTCGATCTTCTTGGTCACATACTTGATCGCGCCGCCCACGGTGTTGCGGCCATAGAGCGTGCCCTGCGGGCCGCGCAGCACTTCGATCCGCTGGACGTCATAGATGTCGAGCACGGCGGCCTGCGGGCGGTTGAGGTACACGTCGTCCAGATAGATCCCGACGCCTTGTTCAAACCCGGAAACCGGATCCTGCTGGCCCACGCCGCGGATGAAGGCGGACAGGGTGCTGTTGGTCGCGCGGCTGGCTTCCAGCGTGACGTTGGGGACGGTTTCGGCCAGCGCGGTGATGTCGCCCGCGCCCTTGGCGGCCAGCTGATCGCCCGACAGCGCGGTGATCGCGATCGGCACGTCGACCAGGCTTTCCTCGCGCCGCCGCGCGGTAACCACGATCGCGCCGTCATCTTCGGACACGGCATCGGCCGCATCCTGGGCATAGGCGGGCAGGGCATAGCAGGAAGCCAGCGCACTGGCGGCGAGCGAAGTGCGGGCAAGCAAGGTTGCGATACGCATAAGGGTAACTCTCCCATCAAAAACCGGGGCCCCGGACCCGCTTGCACGCGAATCCCGATCGGGCACTGACCGCGCTTATATAAAAGTTGAACCAACTTTCAACTTCTCTATGCTTGCATGCGGATGCCGAAAGGGTGATTGGTGGCAAAACGTGACAAGTCGGCAACAGTGGGGGCCGGCGCTGGGGACCGGACGATGGACGCTGTGGCAACGGCAAAGGTGATGCGCGAACCCCGCACCGAACGCGGCCGCCGCACCCAGCGCGCGATCCTCGATGCGGCGGCGGCGGAATTTGGCGAAAAGGGCTTTCACGAAAGCTCGATCGTTTCGATCACGATCCGCGCGGGTGTGGCGCTGGGCAGCTTCTACACCTATTTCGAATCGAAAGAGGCGCTGTTCAAGGCCTTGGTGCAGGACATGTCTGGCCGGGTGCGGGACTATGTTGCCCCGGTGCTGGGCGCGCACAGCGGCGGCGCGGTGGAAGGCGAGGGGGTGGCGCTCGCCGCGTTCCTCGATTTTGCGCGGAGCCACAAGGAAATCTACCGGATCATCGACGAAGCCGAATTCGTCGCCCCGGAAGAC
>CAZKAX010000083.1:0-14700 GCA_964550775.1 uncultured Novosphingobium sp.
GGTTCTGGATCGCGACGTCGTGGACCACCTGGTCATAGGCGCGCTGGAGGAAGGTGGAGTAGATTGCGCAGAACGGCCGCATTCCTTCGGCGGCAAGGCCCGCAGCGAAGGTGACGGCGTGCTGTTCGGCAATGCCCACGTCGAAACTGCGATCGGGGTGCGCTGTGGCAAATTTGTCGACCCCGGTCCCGCTCGGCATCGCGGCGGTGATCGCGCAGATCCGGGGATCGTCGTTGGCGAGCCGGGCCAGGGTTTCGCCGAAGACGTTCTGATAGGCCGGCGCGGTGGCCACTGGCTTGACCTGCTGGCCGGTGATCACGTCGAACTTCTGGACCCCGTGATACTTGTCCGCCGCCGCTTCGGCCGGGGCATAGCCTTTGCCCTTTTGGGTGACGACATGGATCAGGCAAGGACCTTCCGCCGCATCGCGGACGTTTTCCAGGATCGGGACCAGCTGGTCGATATTGTGCCCGTCGATCGGGCCGACGTAGTAGAAGCCCAGTTCCTCAAACAGGGTCCCGCCCATCGCCATGCCGCGGGCGAACTCGTCGGTCTTCTTGGCGGCGCGGTGGAGCGGTTCGGGGAGCTTGCGCGAGAGGCGGCGGGCAATGTCGCGCAGGCCCAAAAAGGGCCGCGAGGAGACGAGGCGCGCGAGATAGGCCGAGAGCCCGCCCACCGGCGGCGCGATCGACATGTCGTTATCGTTGAGGATCACCACCAGCCGGTTTCCGGCCGGTTTGGCGTTGTTCATCGCCTCATAGGCCATCCCCGCGCTCATCGCGCCGTCGCCGATCACGGCGATGCCCTTGCCCGGCAGCCCGCGCATCTGGTTGGCGAGGGCAAAGCCCAGCGCGGCGGAAATCGAGGTAGAGCTGTGCGCCGTGCCGAACGCGTCGTAATCGCTCTCGCTGCGCTTGGTGAAGCCCGACAGGCCACCGCCCTGGCGCAAGGTGCGGATGCGATCCCGACGCCCGGTCAGGATCTTGTGCGGATAGGCCTGGTGGCCCACGTCCCACACCAGCCGGTCCTGCGGGGTGTTGAAGACATAGTGGATCGCGACGGTCAGTTCGACCACGCCGAGCCCGGAGCCAAGGTGCCCGCCGGTGGTGCCGACGGCGCTGATCATCTCGGCCCGCAGCTCATCCGCCAGCGCGCGCAACTGGCCCGGCGCAAGTTTGCGCAGGTCCTCGGGGGTATCGACCGTGTCGAGCAGCGGAGTTGCCGGAGTGGCAGTCATCTGGGGGGCCTTACACCCTTGAACTGGCGCTGTCGATCAGCTGTCGGAACAGCTGGCGCACTGACCGCGCAGTTCGACCACCGGGCGGATATCGGCAAAGCCTGCGCCGCGCGCGGCTTCGACCAGCGCGCCGGTCAGCCGGTCATCGTCGATGTGGGTGGCCTGGCCGCAGCTGTCGCAGATCAGGAATATGCAATCATGGCGGCAGCCCGGATGCGGGTTGGCGACATAGGCATTGGCGCTTTCCACCCGGCGGGCGAGGTTGCTGGCCACGAACAGGTCAAGGATGCGGTAAACCGAATTGGCCGCGACCCGCTTGCCGCGCTCTTTCGAGACATGTTCGGCAATGTCATAGGCCGAGGCCGGGCGCGGCTGGGCGGCAAGCGCATCGTAGACTTCGCCGCGCATTTCGGTCCACTGTTCGCCCGCCTCGATCAGCGCGGCGCGCGCGGCATCGACCAGGCTGGTGCCCGAAGGTTCATGATGATGGTGGTGTGCGTGACTTCCCATGGCCGCGATATAGGGCCGCGATCCCGGTTCGGCAATCAGCCGCGCGTAAAGCCCGCTTTCCAGAACCCCGGAAAGCGCCGCCGCAGCGCCTCCACCTTGGCCGCGTCCCAGGCCAGGATATAGGGATGGCGCGGATTCTTGGCCATGAAGTCCTGATGATATTCCGGGCCGGGATAGAATCCCTTGTAGGGTTCGATCCGGGTGACGATCGGCGCTTTCCAGATGCCCGAGGCCTTCAGCTGCGCCAGATAGGCCGCCGCGACCTGTTGCTGCTCTGCCCCAAGGGGGACGATGGCCGAACGGTACTGCGTCCCTTCGTCCGGCCCCTGCCGGTTGAGCGTGGTCGGATCGGCGACCACGGAAAAGAAGATTCGCAGCAGCTGGTCATAGCGCACCACCCGGGGATCGTAAGTGATCCGCACCACTTCGGCATGGCCGGTATCGCCGCGTGAAATCCGGTCATAGTCAGCCGTCCGCGCCGCGCCGCCGTGGAACCCGGAGGTCACCCCGGTCACCCCCAGCACGTGGCTGAACACCCCTTCGACGCCCCAATAGCAGCCCCCGGCAAACACCGCCTGCTTCAGCCCCTTGCCCTCATCGGCCTGCCGCGCAGCCGCCGGGGCGAGCACGGAGCCTTCCCCGGCGCGGGCCGGATCCTGGCAAGCAGAGAGGGCCAGCAGCCCCGTAAGGATCAATGTGAAAGCGCCGCGCCTCAACGCGTCTGGTCGGGCAGGGCCGGAGCGGCCTGCGCAGCAGGAATCACCGGGTTCGCAAAATTGGCCCGCCCTTCGGCCACCATGGTCCCGGTCAGCGCCAGAGCACCCAGCACAAAGCCCAGTGCGAAGGAGCGATAAATATCGGGTTTGAACAGGCCCATCGGTGACCACATGCTTTAGAGGTTGATTCGTGCTGCAGGCCTCGTGCCGATTTTCTTCTTACCGTCGAGTGAACGCGGCAGGTCCAACCCAAGCTAAGCGATGAATCGAACGATGCCTGCGACGAACCGCACCTAGTCAAAGATACTGAGGCCGCGGACCGCCATCTGCATCAATGCCGGAAGTGGCGCATACCGGTGAAGACCATCGCCAGACCCGCATCATCAGCAGCCTTGATCACATCGTCGTCGCGGATCGAGCCGCCCGGCTGGATCACGGCGGTGGCTCCGGCCTCGGCGGCGGCGAGCAGGCCGTCGGCAAAGGGGAAGAAGGCGTCCGATGCCACCGCGCTGCCCACGGTGCGGCTGTGCGCCCAGCCGAACTTTTCTGCCGCTTCGGCGGCTTTCATCGCGGCGATCCGGCTGGAATCGCGGCGGTTCATCTGGCCTGCGCCGATCCCGGCGGTGATCCCGTCCTTGGCATAGACAATCGCGTTCGATTTGACGTGGCGTGCCACGGTCCAGGCGAACAGGCAGTCCTTCAGCTCCTGTTCGCTCGGCTCACGCCGGGTCACGACCTTGAGGTCATCCAGCGTGATCGCCCCGTTGTCGCGGCTCTGCACCAGCATTCCGCCGGTGATCGGCTTGATGTTCAACCCGCCCCGGCGCGGATCGGGCAGGCTGCCGGTCAGCAGCAGGCGCAGGTTCTTCTTGCGGGCGAATGCGGCAATCGCCGCCTCATCCGCATCGGGCGCGACGACCACTTCGGTGAAGATTTCGCAGATCGCCTCTGCCGTGGGGCCATCAAGCGGAACATTGACCGCCACGATCCCGCCAAAGGCCGACACGTCATCGCATTGCAGCGCCCCGTGCCAGGCTTCAAGCAGGGTTGCGCCTTGCGCCACACCGCACGGATTGGCGTGCTTGACGATCACCACCGCCGGTTCCTGCCCGCGAAATTCGGCGCAGAGTTCCAGCGCGGCATCGGCATCGTTGTAATTGTTGTAGGACAGTTCCTTGCCCTGCAGCTGCCGGGCCTGGGCGATCCCGGCGCCGTGCGGCCCCTTGGGGATATAGAGCGCGGCGCGCTGGTGCGGGTTTTCGCCATAGCGCAGCTCTTCCTTGCGCGTGGCGGTCACCGCCAGCATTTCCGGGAACAGCTGCTGCTGATCGGCAAAGGCGAACCACTGGCTGATCATGCCGTCATAGGCAGCGGTCGCCGCAAAGGCGCGCGCGGCCATCAGGCGGCGGAAATCATAGCTGGTGGCGCCATCATGCGCGGCAAGTTCATCGATCAGCCCGGCATAGTCGGCCGGATCAGTGACGATGGTGACGAAAGCATGGTTCTTGGCCGAGGAGCGGACCATGCTGGGCCCGCCGATGTCGATATTCTCGATCACTTCGTCGCGCTCTGCCCCTTTGGCCACGGTCGCTTCGAACGGATAGAGATTGACCACCACCAGATCGATCGCGCCGATTGCATGGGCTTCCATCGCGGCGGCATGTTCGGGATTGTCACGCACCGCCAGCAGTCCGCCGTGGACTTTGGGGTGCAGGGTCTTGACGCGGCCATCCATCATTTCGGGAAAGCCGGTCAGTTCCGAAATGTCTTTCACCGTCAGGCCCGCATCGCGCAGCGCCTTGGCGGTGCCGCCGGTCGAAACCAGTTCCACCCCGCGCGCGGCCAGGGTCTGGCCCAGTTCGACCAGCCCGGTCTTGTCGGAAACGGACAAAAGGGCGCGGCGGATGGTAACGTCGGTCACAAATTTTCCCTCGTCATTGCGAGCGTAGCGAAGCAATCCAGAGCGATTGCATGCCACCTCTCTGGATTGCTTCGTCGCTGCGCTCCTCGCAATGACGAAGCCGTGAAGCTGGCTTTACCCCATTTTCTTCAGGAGCCAGGCAAAGTTGCCGCCCCCGCGCGAAACCAGCCCCTGCAGCACCAGTTGCTGGACCGGTTGCGGGCGGCCCTGCCCATCGGCCCAGATGCTTTCTTCCAGCGTGATCTGCCCGCCACCCGAACGGAATTGCCACAGGCTGCCATCGGGCAGCGCCAGCCCCGCGCCCTGCCCGTCTTCGGACAGACGGACATCGATCCCGGAGCCGAGATGGAACCGGATCGCGAAGCCGACCTTGCCGTTCTTGGCCTTGCGCCCGCCCGGCACCAGCAGGTCTTCGCCGCGCAGTTCGGTGCCATCATCGCGCAGGATCAGGATCCGGCGATGGGTCAGGCCATAGCGCGCTTCGTAGCCGTTGTGGCTGGCCTCAAGCCGGGTTGCGCCCGCACCCTTGTCGCTGGTCAGGGTGCGGCGGTCGATCTCTACTTCCGAAACACCCGTGCCGATTGCGCCGCCCAACAGCACGGCGGTGGAATTCGCATCATCCAGCACCAGCGTGGAATGGGCCGCGGTGGCGCGCAGGCCCTGTTCCAGCCGCACCGGCATCAGCCCGCCCGCACAGCCCGAACCGCCGCAATTGACCACCAGGCGGTGCCCGCCGTGGCTGAATTCGAACGCCAGGGTGGAAGCGCAGCCGGTCCGCGCATGTTTGGCCAGCGGCGGCGGGGCGGCATCGAACTGCAGGATCGATTGCTTGGCCACCACCCGCTGATAGCCCCATTGGCGGACATCGCGCAGCGGGCGGGTGCGCACGCCGCTCGCCTCGATCAGGGTAGCGATCTCATCCCCGTCGATCGCCCAGGCCCCTTGCCAGCTGCCCAGTGAGCCATCGCCGTGCGTCAGGGCCAGCAGCGGCGGGACCAGCATGGTCAGGATCGCATCGAGCGCGTCGGGCGGATCGAGCCGCAGCGCGTGATAACAGGCGCGCAATTTGACGATCAGGCCGATCGCCTCGATCTGGCCGAGCGGGCTGCGCGACAGCACGCCGCCATCATCGCCCACCAGTTCGCCCAGCGCCTTGATCAGCCCGGCTTCGCCAAACAGGCGGCGCGCCTTGCCATCGGGCAGCAACAGCCCGGCGGCGACAATCCCGCACCAGCCGGCCACTTCGGCCAGCAGGTCTTCGGCGCGCGACACATTCTTGTCGAGCCAGCGCGCGGTTTCCTCCAGCGCGCCCAACACCCGCGCGCGGTGGGCCTTGTCCGGCCCGGACAGGATCAGCGGGGCATGAACCAGCCAGTTGAGTTCGCGCGTGCCGGCATTGGCCAGCGACCAGGCCGGGCCCTTGCCGGGCTTGCCGGGCACCTTGGGATTGGCGGCCAGCCATGCCCCCAGCACCCGTTCCGCCACCGGGGCGGCCTGTTCACGCGGGGCGCAGGCCTCCAGATCGGCGAGCCAGGCGAAGGAATGGACCGCGCGCTCCAGCGGCGGGGCCATCCGCGCGACGCCGCCGAAATCGATCTGGGCGATCGGGGCCTTGACCCCGTGGACCAGGAAATGCCCGGCCCGCAACGCAGTTCCGGCCACGCGCGATCCCGGCAGCGGGTTCTGCACCGTGGCCAGCAGGCGCGGTTTGCCTGGCTTGCGGAACGGGCCGGACAGGGTCGATCCGGGGATCCCCAGCCGATAGGCAAAGCGCAGCAGGCGCTCGCCCGCGCTCAGGCTGGGCGGGGCAAAGTCAGCCAGAGCCAGCGCGCGGCCGGGTTCCACCAGTTCGCCGGTCGGCGGCGGTGCGCCGCCTTCACCTGCTACTGCCGCGCCATTGCTCACCAGCAGCTCCTCATTGCCTGCACCCAGGGGTACCGCCATGTCCGCCCCGGCGCCATCCTGCACCGCATCCGCCGACGCGTCGCTGCGGGCGGAGATGAGCGCATCGGCCATGGCTCACCCCACCCCCTTGAGCGCGGCGATATTGGCGGCGTAGCGATCCGGTCCGCCGCGGAACACCGCCGTACCCGCGACCAGCACATCGGCCCCGGCATCGGTGCATTGCCGCGCGGTCATGGCATCGACCCCGCCGTCCACTTCCAGCCGGATGTCGCGCCCGGTCTTGTCGATCGACTTGCGGATCGCCTCGATCTTGCGCAGCTGGCTGGAAATGAAGCTTTGCCCGCCGAACCCGGGATTGACGCTCATCACCAGCACCAGATCCACTTCCTCATAGAGGTAATCGAGCAGCTTGGCGGGGGTGCCGGGGTTGAGCGAAACCCCGGCCTGCTTGCCCAGCGCCTTGATCGCCTGAACCGTGCGGTGCGCGTGCGGCCCGGCTTCGGGGTGGAAGGTGATGATATCCGCCCCGGCATCGGCGAAAGCCTGCAGATAGGGATCGACCGGGCTGATCATCAGGTGGACGTCAAACGGCTTGGTCGTGTGGGGGCGCAGCGCCTTTACCACCATCGGTCCGATCGTGAGGTTGGGAACGAAGTGCCCGTCCATCACATCGACATGGATCCAGTCCGCCCCGGCCGCGTCGATCGCGCGCACTTCCTCGCCCAGCCGGGCAAAATCGGCGGACAGGATCGAGGGCGAGATCAGCGGTGCAGCCATGGCGCGAAAATATGCTCCCTTGATCGGCGCTTACCTACCGTATCTGGGGGCAACAAGGCGCACTGCGGCGGTTTTCCACACTGCATCTCGTTCCCGGCAATCGCTTGGCCGCGCCAGTGATTCGTCCTGCCGCGCGATTGACCTTGGCGCGGCTTGGCGGCAATGCCGCTGACCATGGCCGAACCGACCGATCCGCACCCCGCAATGACCCTGCTGGAACGCGAAACCCGCCTGCGCGAAGGCCCGGTTCCGCTTGGGCTGGACGGCGGTGAAATCCGGCCCGACAGCTGGCAACTGGACGGGGAACGCTTTCTGTTCCGGTCGGCGACGGGGCTGGACTATCTCTATGTCCGGGGCGAGGGGGTCACCGCACAGCGTCCGACCGGCTGGGACCCGGACGAGGACAGCCTGATCCGCAACGGCAGCGTCTATGCCGCGGTCGCCTGCATCAACGGGCTCTATCCGATCCATGCCTCGGCCGTGGCCTGGCAGGGGCAGGTCCACGCCTTTACCGGCCGGTCCGGTGCAGGCAAGTCCACGCTGACCGCCGAACTGACCCGGCGCGGTCTGCCGCTGTTCTGTGACGATACGCTGCTGCTCGACCTGACCCGGCCCGAAGCGCCGCTGTGCCTGCCGGGGCACAAGCGGCTCAAGCTGTGGCCCGATGCCCTTGCCCTGACCGGCGCCAGCCCCACCGGCAAGATCGCCCGGCGGTTTGATAAATTCTATGCCGAACCCGCCGGGGGCAGCATCCGGCAAGTGCTCCCGCTCGCCAGCCTGACCTTTCTGGAAGAGGGCGACGAGGCCCGGATCGAGCCGGTCCGCGGCGCGGAAAAGCTGCTGCGGCTGCAGGACGATCACTATACCACCGACCTGTTCCTGGCCGCGTCTCAGCCGGACCGGGCCGGTCGCTTTGCCCAGCTTGCCGGCCTCGCCCGCGGCCTCAACCTGTCACGCTTCATCCGCCCGCGCGATGCTGCGCGCTTTGCAGTGGACGCCGGGCTGGCGGAACGCCATGTGAAGCGCCAAACGATGGACTTGGAACAATGACCCAGACCTTGCGCAAATGCCCCGATGCCTTCGCCGAAACCGAGATCGACGACGAGATCGTGCTGATGGATCTGTCCTGCGGCGATTTCTTTTCGATCAAGGACAGCGCGCTGGAAATCTGGAACCTGCTGGATCAGGGGTTGGACCGCGCGGGCCTGCTGGCGCGGCTGGAACAGACCTACGGGATTTCCCAGGCCGAGCTTGCGGGCGACGTCGATACTTTCCTTGACCAGGTCATGGCCGCCGGGTTTGTCACGGCTGGCTGAAACCTGGCGCGCACGGCTGCGCACGGCGGAAGCCATGGCCGAACTGCTGCGGGCCCGCCGGATGGTGCAGCGCATCCCGTTCGCGACCTGGCGTGACAGGATGGGCAGTTCCTCCGCTGCGCCCGCCCGTCACGCTGCCGATACCCAGGTCAGGACGGCCTGGAACCTGGCCCGGCACGTTGACCGGGCGGCCTGGCGGATGGCAGGGGAATGGCTGTGCCTGCCCCGCGCGCTGGCCCTGATTACCATGCTGCGGCGGCGCGGAATTCCCTATGCCCTGCACATCGCCGCGCGCCCTGCAGCCCACCGCACCGGCACCGATGACCTGCATGCCTGGGTCGATGTCGGCCCGGCACGGGTGATCGGCGACCTGCCGGGCGAATGGGCGGTGATTTTCCGGGCAACCGGCTGATTTCGAGCTGCACAGACAGCTGCGCTTCGCAGTTGCAATAACCCTTCCGAATCGTTAAAGTGATTTCGCTAAGCATATGGCAGTGGTGTGGTCGCAGCACCCTCCAGCTTTGATTAAGGAGTTTCGTTGTGACCAAGCAGACCAAGACCTGGACCAAGCCGACTTTGACCCGCCTGGGCCAGATCGCGAATGTCGCCGGGACGCAGACCGGCACCTGCCAGGCCACCAATGGTGGCGGTAACTGCCCTGGTCCGGACGTCGGGTTCTCCTGATTATTGCGCGTCGGGGTTAGCGCTCCGGTAGCCCGGCCGGGCGATTTCCCGGTCGGGATTTAAGGCCATCATGTTCTTTTTTGCGCGCAGAGCGGGCAGCGATTGTGAATTCGCGCCCGAACGGGCGGCGCAATCACTCGGCCTGTTTGCAGGGCACGCAGCCGATTCCTGCCGGATCGGGCAGGACTACTTCGCAGAACTCCCCTCACCGCGCGCATCGGCGCGAAAGGGCTGGCGGGTTGCCCGCACACCGGCAGGAACCGCAGTGTTGCTGGCCGGCATTATCGACAATCTGACCGAACTGGCCGCGAAACTTGGCTGCGAACGCACAGCTGAGGCGGTGTTCGGTGCTGCGGTTGAACGCTGGGGCGACAATGCCGACCGCCGGATCGTGGGCGAGTATTCCGCGCTGGCAGTCTTGCCCGATGGCCGGGTGCGGATGTCACGCAGTCCCTGGTCCGGATTGCCGCTGTTTTTCCACTACAGCCCCGGCGGGATACTGGCCTGCCCGATCCCGCGTCCGTTGTTCGCGGCCGGACTGCCCAAGCGGCTCAGGCCCGGCCTGATCGAGGACATGCTGGCTTTCGAGCGGGTTGACGATGCCCGGTCCCGGTTTGAAGGAATCGAACAGGTGCGCGGCGGCACCGTCGTGACCTTTGCCGGGGAGCAATGCTCCACCTTCCAGTTCTATGACCCCGCCGCGATCAGCCCGGTCCGGTTTCGCCGCGACGCAGATTATGTCGAGGCTGCGACGGCAATGCTGGGCGAAGCGGTGGGCAAATGCCTCGCGCTGGCCACCAAACCTGCCGTAACGCTGTCTGGCGGGCTCGATTCCTCCCTGGTCTGCGACGAAATGCTGCGCCAGATGCCCGCAGGGAAGCGGCTGACCAGCATTACATTCGTTCCGCACCAGGAATGGGGCGGCGAAGTGATGCCCCATCTGTTCGGGGACGATGGCCCCTATGTCCGGCGTTTCGCCGAAGGGCGGGAAGGGCTCGACCCGATCTTCGTCGACAATGCCGATCTGGGGCCCGATAGCTTCGCGGCGGAACGCATGCTGGCGTCCGATAGCGAGGTTATCAATCTGGGCATCAGCTTCGTCCATTTCGGCCTGAACCAGGCCGCCCGCGATGCCGGGTGCGATTGGCTGTTCTGGGGCAATCTGGGCAATCAGACGATCAGCGGCGAAGCCCCCTGGGCCCCGGCAACCCTGTTCAGGCAGCTGCAGTGGGGCGAAGTCTGGCGGCTGGCTCGCACCCGGCTGGATGACACCCGGCCGATGTGGCGGCGCTTCATCGCCACCGGGCTGATGCCCAACCTGCCGGCAGCCTGGCGCGAGAGAATCCGCGACCTGACCCCGGGGACCGCGCGGCCGCAGATCTTTGCCAACCCCTACCTCAAGCCCGGCAGCGCGATTGGCGAAAAGCTGGCGGAGCGCCATCTGGCCCGCAGCGCCTTCAGCATCGATTTCCTCCATTCGCGCGAACGGTTTGCCGAAACCCTGTTCGATTCGATGGCGATCGGCGGCGAAACGGCCCTGGGCATGCAGCAGGTATTCGGCCTGCGCGGCCGTGATGTTCTGGCCTATCGTCCGCTGATCGAACTGTGTCTGGGCATGCCCGACAACCAGTTCGTGCGAGGCGGAGAACGGCGCCTGCTGGCCCGCCGCATGGCGGTGGGCAGACTGCCAGAAGCGCAACGCACCGAACGGCGGCACGGCGATCATGTGCCCGATTGGCATGTCCGGATGACCCGCCAGTTGCCCCAGCTGCGCCGCGAGATCGAGCGGGTGGCTGATCACCCCGAACTGGGGGCGTTGGTCGATACCGACAGCATGCTGCGCGATCTTGATAACTGGCCCGACACGTCGCCGGCCGACCTTGCCACGATCACCCGGCTGCGTTTCGCCATTCCGGCGGTTTTCGCGGTGCGGCGCTATGCCGACTACATTTCCGGGCGAAATGCCGCATGAGCAACCGGGTGCGCCTGTTCGAGCCTGCCCTGCATGGTTGGAAGGCCGCGCGGGTCGCCGCACTGATGGTGCTGGGCGCCGTGACCGAGGGCCTGGGCCTGGTCCTGCTGGTGCCCTTGCTGGCGATCCTGGGGCCGGGGCCCGCGGGGGGGCTGGCCCAATGGCTGGGAACGATCGGCATTCCGCTGACGCTGGGGCCGGTGCTGGGCCTGTTCCTTGCGCTGATCCTGCTGCGGGTGCTGATCAATCATGCCCGGCAGATGGCCGCGATGCAGCTGGAACTGGCGCTGGTCGGCCGCTTGCGATCAAGGGCCTGGCAGGCGTTGCTGCTGTGTGACTGGCGCGTTGCGATGGGGTTGAGCCGGGGCAGGGCAACCAACATTCTGGCGGGTCAGGTCAATCAGGCCGGATACATCGTCAATCAGGCCCTGACCGCGCTGGCAACCTTCATGACCCTGCTGGGGGTTGGTCTGGCGGCGCTGGCGATTTCATGGCGGCTGGCCCTGGCCGGCCTGATCGGGGGGGCGCTGGTGCTGCTCGCCTACCGCGGCTTGCGCCGCCGCGCCGCACGGCTGGGTGAAAGCATGAGCCAGACCTATGGCCGGGTCTTCACCCGGCTGGACGAAGGGCTGCAATCCCTGCGGGTGATCAAGAGCCTGGGGAGCGAGGCCCGCGCCATCGCTGAGCTGAACGCTGACTTCGCGGGGCTGGAAGCCGGGCAGATCGAGTTTCAGCGCGGGCTGAGCACCAGCCGGGCGATCTTGCAGCTGGGCGGAGCCATGACACTGACCGCGCTGGTCTGGGTCGCGGTGGAACGCTGGCACATGGCGATGTCTGCGCTGCTGCCAATGATCGCCCTGTTCGCGCGCAGTCTGCCGCTGCTGGAAGCCTTGCAGCAATCGCTGCTGGTCTGGGCCAATGGCCGCCCGGCGATCAACCAGGCGCTTGACCTGATTGGGCAGGCAGAGGCGGCGCGGGAACCCGATGCGGATCATGTTGCCCCGCCGCAACTGCGATCGGCGATCAGTCTGGATGGCGTCGGCCTGCATTTCACCGGGCAGAACGAGGCCGCGCTGACCGGGATCAACCTGAGCCTGCCGGCGGGCAGCATGACCGCGCTGATCGGCCCGTCGGGCGCAGGCAAGAGCACTCTGGCAGATCTGCTTGGCGGTCTGCTTTCACCCGATACGGGCACGATCGCGGTTGACGGTCAGGACCTGGATCCGGTGCTGCGCCGCGCCTGGCGCAGCCGGGTCGCTTATGTTCAGCAAGACCCGGTGCTGCTGACCGCGACGGTGCGCGACAACCTGCTCTGGGCCGCCCCCGCAGCGGACAATGCCCGGCTGGAGGCCGCCTTGCGCGATGCGGCGGCCGACTTTGTCCTGGTGCTGCCACAGGGCCTCGACACCATGCTGGGCGATGGCGGGCGGCGGCTGTCGGGCGGAGAGCGTCAGCGCCTGATGCTGGCCCGCGCGCTGCTGCGCGATCCGGCCCTGCTGATTCTGGACGAAGCCACCAGCGCGCTTGATGCGGCGAACGAAGCGCTGATCGCGCAGGCCATCGCGCGGCTGAAGGGGCGCCTGACGATCCTGATCATCGGCCATCATGGCGCGCTGGCCGCGCTGGCTGACCGGCAGGTGCGCCTCGATGCCGGACGAATCCTGGGCAACTGAATTGCGCGTCTTGCTAGCAATCCCATTTCCGCCCAATTCAGACGATATTAAGCGCGCGAATCGCATTGGGGGGGCAAGCAGGCCGCAAGGCCATGGGTGTTGGAGCCAGCAACGGGGAGCCGCCCCGTCAGGTTTTGAACCGTTTTCCAGACAGGATCGAGTGACGATGATGAAGGTGAAATCCGCGCGCGCGCTGGTCGCGCTGACTGTTTCATTGGTGCTGGGGACTGCCGCGATGGGCGCGGCTGCGGTTCATGCCGCTCCGCCGGCCCCTGCGGCGGCCCCGCCTGCGGGCTGCACCGGCCCGGCCAGCCAGACCTGGCTCAACGTGGTGGTTGACGGCCTGCGCAGTGGCAACGGCCTGGTCGCGGTGACGCTTTATGCCGATAATTCCAGCAAGTTCCTGGTCCGGCACGGCTCGCTTTACGTCGGCCGGGTCGATGCCCAGACCGGGACCACGCGGGCCTGCATCTTTGTGCCCAAGCCGGGTGTCTATGCGCTGGCGCTGTACCACGACGAAAACGCCAACAAGGGTTTCGATCGCACCAGCCTGGGCCTGCCGGCCGAAGGGTTCGGCTTTTCGAACAACCCGGCGACGCTGGCCGGACTGCCGACGTTCAGTTCGGTGCGGCTGAATGTGCCCAAGTCCGGGCTGACCACCCGGGTGCACATGAAATACCCCTGATCGGGCTCTTCAGGCGCTGATCGCCTGATAGATCTCTGCCAGTTCGGCCGGGGCCTGGTCCTCGGCCAGCTGGTGGGCGCGCGGATCATCGACGTCGAGCCACCAAGCCCCGCCAATTTCCCACGTAGCCGCGCGGCCAACATCGGCGAGGCGCTGCATCCCTTCGGACAGGCTGCCCGCCTGCCCTGCATCGATTGCCGCCTGAATCGCCCGCGCCAGCTCGGGCGTGGCAAGGAAGGCCCCGCAATCAACTGCGTCATATTCGGGAATTGTCTTGCCGATCGCGCGGATGAACTGGCGTTCGTCCAGCTTGACCCAGGTGGCATCTTCGGGATCTACCAGCGGATTGTCGCAGTGCCGGTCCACCGCCAGGGTCACGCCCCGGTCCGGCCCGCCTTGCTGCGCCAGCCCGTGCAGGATCGGGTGCGAAAAGATGTGGTCGGACATCATCAGCAGATAGTCGCCCGCGATCACGCTGGCCCCGGCCATCACCGACCAGCCATTCGGCTTGGTCCAGTCTGCAACGCGCTGCGCGACCACGGGAATGCCGATCCGGTCGGTCAGGCCGGGCAGGAAAGCCTCGATCCGCTCCGCCTCATGCCCGGTGACCACCACCACCCGCTCCACCCCCGCCGCGCGGGCCTGGCGCGCGCCGAGTTCGAGCAGGGGCACGCCTGCAATCGGGGTCAACGGCTTTGAATCCGACAGATCGCGCAAACGGCTGCCGAACCCGGCGGCGATGATCAGGGCGTCCATGACCGGCTCCTTGAAACACGAACGGCGCCGGTCAGCTTACCCGACCGGCGCCGCTTGGGCGAAGCTATGCGGGGCTTATTCGGCCGCCAGCGGCGCTTCGGTGATGTATTCATCGACCATCTGGGCAGCCAGATCGTCGTTGAACTGCTGCGGCGGGTGCTTGCAGAAGTAAGCCGACGGGCCGATCAGCGCCCCGCCTTCGCCGCGTTCCAGCGCAACCTTGGCACAACGGATCGCGTCCATGACGCAGGCCGCCGAGTTCGGGCTGTCTTCGACCGAGAGACGCAGTTCGAGTTCCATCGGGACATTGCCCCACTGCAGCCCTTCAAGGCGCAGGAAGCACAGCTTGTTGTCCTTCTGCCAGGGAACATAGTCCGACGGACCGACGTGGATGTTTTCATCCTCAAGCCGCTGGGCGAGCATGGCCTGCACCGCCTCGGTCTTCGATTCCTTCTTGCTGCCCAGCCGCTGACGGTCGAGCATGTTCATGAAGTCGGTGTTGCCGCCGGTGTTGAGCTGATAGGTCCGCTCAACCGTGACGCCGCGGG
>CAZKAX010000084.1:0-14143 GCA_964550775.1 uncultured Novosphingobium sp.
GGAGGGGGCTTGCGGCGCTTGTGGTGTTGTGGGGCGGGCCCCCTCTACCACCAGCTGCGCTGGCGGTCCCGCTGTGGCCCAAGGGCCACGCCTTCGGCTCCCCCCGGAAGGGGAGGATTTTCCAACGCCCCCCCTCACCGCCGATCCGGTCCTGACCCCCGCGATCAAACTGCGTTTCCTCGATGCGCTGTCGCGCCACGGCAATGTCCGGGTGGCGGCGGCGGGGGTGGGGGTTTCGCGGTCGGGGCTGTACCTTGCGCGGCGGCGGGATGGGGCGTTTGACCGGGCATGGCGCGGGGCGCTGGTGCTGGCGCGGCGGCATGCGGAGGCGGTGCTGGCGGAGCGGGCGCTCGACGGGGTGGAAGAGGCGGTGTTCTATCACGGAGAGCAGATCGCCACGCGGCGGCGGTTCGATGCGCGGCTGCTGCTGGCGCACCTCGCGCGGCTCGACAAGCTGTGCGCCGAGGACCGCGAGGCGGCGGCGGAGGCGGGGGCCTTCGATGCGGCGCTGGGCGAGATTGCCGGGCTGCCCGAAGCGCTGGCGGCGGAGCCTGCCGCGCCGGGCGAGGACGCCTCGCCGCATGACTGGCTCGATGCCTGGGCGCGCGACCGGACCATGCTGAGCGCGGCACAATTGGCTGAAGCGCTGGAGGACGGGGAGTTGGAAGACGGGGAGGGGGACTTGCCCGACGAACCTGAGCCCGCACCGGGCCCGGACCACGCGGCGCTGTGGGCGGCGGTGGATCGGGCCGTGTTGGGGATCGAGGTGAAGGGGCTGATGGTTTCACGCGGAGGCGCGGAGATGCGGAGATTGGGGGAGGGGCGCCGCAGGCAAGATGGATCGCAGCCGTCCGGTTGGCTACAAGGATCGACGAGCAAAGCGGCTGCGCCGCAGACACGCCCTCTCTGCGTTTCCGCGGCTCTGCCTGAACCCTCAAAAAAACCTGCGCCTGAACCCTGTCCACAGTGTCCAGTCACGCCCAAGCTGGACCTGCCGGGCGAAGCGCCGCACACTGATTGCCAAGGCCAAACAGGCAAGGAGAGGCAGGATGGAACAGGAACTCAGCCGGTCGGTGCGGGGCTTGACGGTGCTGGTGACCGGGGCGGCGAGCGGGATGGGGCGGGCGACGGCGGAGGTCTTTGCCGCCGAGGGGGCGAATGTGGCCCTGACCGACCTGTCGGGCGAAGCGGTGGAGGAGATCGCGGCGGGGCTGCGCGGGCAGGGCCTCAGCGCGCGGGGCTGGGCGCTGGACGTGAGCGACGCGGCGGCGATCCGCTCGGTGGTCGATGAAGTGGGGCAGGCCTTTGGCGGGATCGATGCCTTGGTCAACAACGCCGGGATCAGCGCCTTCTGCCCGCTCGACGACCCGGGCTATGACGAAGTGTGGGACCGCGCCGTGCTGGTGCTGCTGACCGCGCACCAGCGGCTGGTGCGGGCGGTGCTGCCGTGGCTGCGCAAGTCCGCCAGCCCCCGCATCGTCAACATCGCCAGCACCGAGGCGCTGGGGGCGACCAACCGCGACAGTCCCTACTCCGCCGCCAAGGCCGGGGTGACCGGGCTGACCCGCGCGCTGGCGGTGGAGCTTGGGAAGGAGGGGATCACGGTCAACTGCATCTGCCCCGGCCCGATCCTGACCGGGATGACCGCCAATGTGCCCGAGAGTGACAAGGCGACCTTCGCCCAGCGCCGCACCGCGCTGCGCCGTTATGGCCGCCCGGAAGAGGTGGCGCACATGACGCTGAGCCTGTGCCTGCCCGCGGCGAGCTATATCACCGGGGTGACGATCCCGGTCGACGGCGGGCTGATGGCGCGCAATGCGTAAGGGGGGCTGCGCCGCGGGGTTGGCTCTGGCCCTGGCGCTCGCCAGCGCTCCGGCCCGGGCCGAGTGGCGCGAGGCGTCGAGCGAGCACTTCGTGGTCTATGCCGATGCGGGCGAGGCCGAACTGGTCCGCTTCGCCACTAACCTGGAACGCTATCACGCCGCGCTGGCGCTGGTGACGGGGGCAAAGAACACGGTGCCGAGCCCGTCGAACCGGGTCACCGTCTATGCCATGGGCAGCATGAAAGCGGTGCAGAAGCTGTTCCCGGACAAGGCGCAGGCCAAATTCGTCGCCGGTTTCTACCGCCCCCGTGCCGGGGCAACCATGGCGGTGGTGCCCGATCTGTCGAGCAGCAAGAGCGCCGATGCCGATCAGGAACTGCACACCTTCCTGCACGAATATGCCCACCACTTCCTGATCAGCGGCAGCTCTTTTCCGATGCCGAACTGGGCCAACGAGGGCGCGGCGGACTTCTTTGCCTCGGCCGGGTTCGAGAAGGACGGCGGAATGACCATCGGGCGGCCCAGCCCGGGGCGGCTCTATCAGTTGCAGAACAGCGCGCCCGTGCCCGCCGCCGCCCTGTTCGATCCGGCCACGCCGACGCTGGGCAAGACATCATTCTATGCGCGCAGCTGGCTGTTCTACCACTACCTGGTGATGGGCGGCCCCCGCAAAGGCCAGCTCACCGCCTATTTCGATGCGCTGACCAAGGGACAGAAGTCAGTCGACGCCGCCCGCGCGGTGTTTGGCGATCCGGCCGCGCTGGACAAGGAGCTGGAGAAATACGCCGCGCGGCCCCGTTTCACCACCATCGTGATCAAGGGCCGCGCGCTGCCGGTCGGCCCGGTCACCGCGCGGCTGCTGGGGCCGGGCGAGGCGGCGGGGATGGGCCTCAGGGTGCGGCAGCACAACGGGCTGGGCCGGGATGAGGTGGCGCCAGCCGCCGCCGAAGCGCGCCAGCTTGCCGCGCGCTATCCGGGCGAGGCAGCGGTGCAGGCGATGCTGGCCGAGGCGGAGTATGACGCGGGGAACGACAGCGCGGCCCTGACGGCGGCGGATGCGGCGCTGCGGCTTGATCCCCGGCAGGCGAAAGCGCTGGTGCAAAAGGGACTGGCCCAGTTCCGGCTGGCCGGAAAGAGCGGCGCGGCGGCGGATTACCGAACCGCGCGGGACACCTTCGTCGATCTCAACCACCTGGAGAACGACCACCCGCTGCCACTGATCTATTACTACCGGTCATTCGTGGCGCAGCGCAAAGTACCCAGCCCGCTGGCGGTGCAGGGGCTGGAGCGGGCGGCGGAGCTGGCGCCCTATGATCTGGTGCTGCGGATGAACCTGGGGCTGCAGCAACTGCGCGATGGCCGCGCCGATGCGGCCCGGCTCAACCTGATGCCGGTGGCTTATGCCCCCCACGGCGGACGGATGGCCGCGGCTGCCCGGCTGGTGCTGGACAAGCTCGCCGCCGACCCGGCCTGGCGCGGCCAGGGTCAGCCGCGCCTGCCGGGTGGCGAGGAGGAGGAGGAGGAGCCGGACCCCGCTTAAGCAGGCAGGGTCAGCGCCTCATAGCGGGCGAGGTGGTGATCGGCGCTGCCGAACTGGCTCTCGATCATGGTCGCGCGCTTGAAGTAGTGGCCGATGCCCAGTTCCATCGTGATGCCGATCCCGCCATGGGTCTGCACCGCGCTCTGCCCGACGAACTTGATGCTGCGCGAAACCTTGGCCTTGGCCAGGCTGACCGCAGCCTTGCGCTGATCGGTCGGCAGATCGAGCCGGAGGGTGCCCATCAGGGTCATCGACTGGATCTGCTCGGCTTCCACCAGCATGTCAGCCATGCGGTGCTGCAGCGCCTGGAACTTGCCGATCGGCTGGCCGAACTGCTTGCGCTGCTTGGTGTATTCCACCGTGCCTTCCAGCAGCTTGCGCGCCACCCCGGTCGCCTCGGCGCACAGTGCCATGGTCGCTTCGTCAACCAGCGCCTCGATCAGCTCGATCCCGCCGGGCAGCAGGGCATCGCCGGGCACCGAGACGTTCTCGAAGTAGACTTCGGAAGCGCGGAAGCCATCGACGGTCGGGTAATCGCGGCGGGTGATGCCCTTGGCATTGGCCTCGACCAGGAACAGCTCGACCCCCGAACGCTCGGCGCGGCTGCCGCCAGTGCGGGCAGTGACGAGCAAGTGGGTGGCCCAGGGCGCGGCATAGACCACGGCCTTGTGGCCATTGAGCACGTAGCCCGAGGCATCGCCCTTGGCGCTGGTCGCAATGTTGGCGAGGTCATAGCGGCCCTGCGGTTCGGCATAGGCGAAGGCGAAAATCGCGTCGCCGCCGATGATCTGCGGGATGTAAGTGTCGGCATGGGCTCCGCCCACCGCCTTCAGCGCCCCGCCGCCGATTACCACGGTCTGCAGCCAGGGCTCGATCGCGATGACCTTGCCCAGTTCCTCCATCATGATCATGTTTTCGATCGCGCCGCCGCCCAGGCCGCCGTGTTCTTCGGCAAAGCTCGCTCCGGTCAGGCCGAGTTCGGCGGAGAGCGCGCGCCAGATGCCGGGATCGCGGCCTTCGGGGCTGGCGAGCATCTTCTTGCGGGTTTCGAAATCATAGGTGTCGGCCAGGAACCGCGCGAGGGTATCGCGCAGCATGTCCTGCGTTTCGGTATAGCTCAGGTCCATTGGTTCAAATCCTTGTCGTCGGTTCGCGCGTCAGCTCAGAGTCCCAGCACCATCTTGGCGATGATGTTGCGCTGGATCTCGTTCGAACCGCCGTAAATCGTGGTCTTGCGCGCGTTGAAATAGGTCGGCGCGGCGCGGTTGGCCCAGGCGCCCGGGCCGATCGGATGCTCGTTGTCGCCCTCGCCAAAGCCGCGGAAATAGGGCGCGCCATAGTGGCCGGCCATTTCCAGCGTCAGTTCGGTCAGCCGCTGCTGGATTTCCGAGCCCTTGATCTTCAGCGCCGAGCTTTCCGGCCCCGGCCCCTTGCCCGCGGCTTCACCCGCCAGAGTGCGCAGTTCGGTGAATTCAAGCGCGGTCAGGTCCATTTCCAGTTCGGCCACCTTGCGGCGGAAGAACGGATTGGCAAGCAGCGAGGTCTCACCGTCCAACTCGGTCGCGGCGATCTGGCGGATGCGTTCGATCCCGCGCTTGCTGGCGGCAACCCCGGCAATCCCGACGCGTTCGTGGGCCAGCAGGAACTTGGCGCAGGTCCAACCCTTGTTCTCTTCAAACACGCGGTTGGTCACCGGCACGCGCACGTCTTCAAGGAACACTTCGTTGACTTCGTGTTCGCCGCCCAGGGTGATGATCGGGCGAACCTCAATGCCCGGCGATTTCATGTCGACCAGGATGAAGCTGATCCCTTCCTGTGCCTTGGCATCGGGATCGGTGCGGCACAGGAAAAAGCCCCAGTCGGCGTGCTGGGCCATGGTGGTCCAGGTCTTTTGCCCGTTGATGACATAGTGATCGCCGTCGCGCACCGCGCGGGTGCGCAGGTTGGCAAGGTCAGACCCGGCGCCGGGTTCGCTGTAACCCTGGCACCACCAATCCTCACCCGACAGGATCCGGGGCAGGAAGTGGGCCTTCTGTTCCGCCGTGCCGAAAGTGTAGATCACCGGGCCGACCATGGTCAGGCCGAACGGCATCAGGCGGATGCAGTCTGCGCGGGCGGTTTCCTCGGACCAGATGAAGCGCTGCGTCACGGTCCAGCCGGTGCCGCCGTATTCGACCGGCCAGGCCGGGGCGACCCAGCCCTTCTTGGCCAGCACCTTGTGCCAGGACAGGAAGTCTTCCTTGCTCAGTTCATCCCCTTCGTCCTGCTTGCCGCGCAGTTCCCTGGGGTAGTTTTCGGCGATGAAGGCGCGCACTTCGTCACGAAATGCCAGGTCCTCCGGACTGAATTCGATGTCCATTTGCATCACTCCCAATGCTTGATTGCCCCCAGACTGGCGCAGAAATCCACGTGTTTCAAGGCGCGCGTTGCAATGCGGGACTCATTTTGCCGGGGCTTAAACCCGATGCCCCTGCTGCCGTTATCAAACCCAGGCGGGGCTGCCGTTACGGCAAGCAGGCTCCGCAGGGATGGAGGCTACGATGGAACGCGATAATGTCCGCAGCCTGCGCCGCACGCAGCGGTTGAATCTGGTCCTGCCGGCACGGTGCAGATCGCGCTCAGGCTTTGTCGATCGGGTGGTAATTTCCGACCTTTCGGAGCACGGCTGCCGAATCGACAGCCTGGGGCTGATCCTGGGTGTGGGCGACATGGTGGTGGTCCGCCCCGAAGGGCTGGAAGGGCAGACCGGGGTGATCCGCTGGATCAAGGGCCATTCGGCGGGAATCGAATTCGATGCTCCGCTCTATCCCCCCGTGGTCGAACACCTGCATCGCACCTTTGAACGCTTTCTGATGCCCGATCGGCTGGCCAACCTGCCCGGCAAGCTGCGGCTTGCCGCCTGATCCAGGGCTTGATAGCCTTCACCCCGGAAGAATTTGCCGGAGGTGCCATCATGCCCAGACTTGCTCCGTTTTCGCTGGCCGTGCCGCTGCTGTTGCTGGCGGCCTGCAACCAGCAACCCTCTGGTGCAGACGCGGGCGCGGGTGGGGGCAAAAGCGTGGGCGAAGTGCAGCAGGAAGCCGCCGCCGCCGGGATCGCGCTGCGCCCGCAGCCGGGGCAGTACCGCACCACGATCAAGATCGGCGACGTCTCTTTCCCCGGAATGGATCGGGCGATGGCCGGACGGATGAAGGGGATGTTCGGCGCGGCGGGGCACAGCACCGAATTCTGCCTGACCCCCGAAAAAGCCAACATGGGCTATGAGGAAATGACCAGGCACGCCGCCGAAGGGAACTGCAAATATGACAGTTTCAAGGCCGATGGCGGCACGATCGACGCGCAGATGACCTGCCAGACCGCCAAAGGCATGACCACAAAGTCGGTGCTGCATGGCACTTTCACGCCAACCGGGTCGGACCTGACGATGACCACCGACACCAGCGGGGCCAGCCTGCCCGGCGGCGGCATGCACATGCAGGCCCAGGTGGTCAGCGAACGGATTGGCGACTGCAAGTAGTGTCCCGCTTTGCTGCAGCCATGCTGCGCAGCAAAGCCTTGACTCGCAGCGCGGATTGGAGTGCCTTGGGCGCGCCCATGGACGGGTCGCAGCGGCTCCGGATTCCAGATCGTCGGGCCAGTTAAAGGGGAAGCACAATGAAATATGTCAGCATGGCAGTGATGGGCCTGATTGTCGGGGCCCTGGCAAAACTGTTTTACGTGGGTGACAATGGCAACGGTTGGCTGATGTCGATGGTGCTGGGTCTGGCGGGTTCGTTCGGGGCCGGTTTTGTCGGCAGCATGCTCGACAAGGAGCCGGGCACCCAGTTGAAGCCGGCGGGCTTCATCTATTCGATCCTTGGCGCGATGATCCTGATCTTCATTGCCAAGCGGCTCGGCCTTCAGGTCTGAACGCAGTTTCGGCAAACCATGGGGCGGGGCGCTGGCGCTCCGCCCTTTGCATGTGAGCAATATGACGCGAATCTTCGATTTCACCGATGCGA
Source organism: uncultured Novosphingobium sp. (assembly GCA_964550775.1). Taxonomy (GTDB): domain Bacteria; phylum Pseudomonadota; class Alphaproteobacteria; order Sphingomonadales; family Sphingomonadaceae; genus Novosphingobium. The sequence continues at coordinate 7,365 of CAZKAX010000084.1, forward strand.
TCGTGCGCCGCCCCGGCGCCAGCGTGGTCAGGGGCCTGCGGGCGGGCGGGGGAGCCGATCCCACGCTGGACGGCGTATTGGCCGAACATGCGGGCTATGTCGCCGCGCTCAGCGCTGCGGGGCTGGCGGTGCAGGAACTGGCGCCGCTGGAAGACTATCCCGACGCGATCTTCGTGGAGGATCCGGCGCTGGTCTTTCCCGAAGGCGCGATCCTGCTGCGCCCCGGCGCGCCCAGCCGCGAGGCCGAAGGGCAGTTTTTGCGTGAAGTGCTGACCACGCGGTTTCCCCGCGTGCTGGAACAGACCCGCGGCTATGCCGATGGCGGGGATGTGCTGGTGATGCCGGACTTTGCCTATATCGGCCTGTCGGCCCGCACCGACCGCACCGGGGCCGAGGCCTTGGCCGCATTGCTCGGCGAACTGGGCTATCGCGCGAAAGTAGCCGAGACCCCGCCCGAGGTGCTGCATCTCAAGACCGCCAGTTCGCTGATCGATGAAGAGACCGTGCTGGCCACCGCCCCGCTTGCGGCCAGCGGGATCTTTGCGGGATACCGCGTGCTGGTGGTGCCCGATGGCGAGGACGGCGGTGCAAATGTGCTGCGGGTGCGGGACCGCATTCTGGTCGGCGCGGGCTATCCCCGGCTGATCGATCTGCTGGACGGATATGGCGCTACAGTCACGGCGCTGCCCAATGCCGAGATCGCGAAAATCGACGCGGGCTTTACCTGCATGTCGCTGCGCTGGCGGGCGGGCTGAGCGCCAACCGGCTTGCGCCAGAAACGCGCCGATGCGATTGAACCGGTTCACATTTCCTGTCGCAACCTGTCAGGTACTCGTGGTATTCTGACGGTCCAAGCCGGAGAACTGCGATGAAGCTTTCGCCAGTCGTGACGGGCCTGACGCTGCTGACCAGCCTGACGCTGGCCGCGCCGCTGCGGGCCGATCCCGAAATCACCGTTACCGGCCAGCGGCTTGAACGCGAGCAGGCCCATGCCCAGGCGCAGGACTATGTCCGCAAGCTGGGGATCGCCCGGGGGATTACCCCGGCGGCGCGGTGGATCGATCCGGTCTGCCTGAAAGTGCTGGGGGTGGATGCGGCATTGGGCAAGATGGTTGCTGCGCGGTTTCAGGGGATCGCCCGGCGCGTCGGCGTCAGGCTGGCGCGGCCAGGGTGCCGTGCCAATGCGGTGATCGCGTTCACGCCCGATGCCGCCGGCTATATCCGCAACCTTGAACAGCGCGAGCCGCAGGCCTTTGATGAACTGGGCGAGAGGCAGCTGGCCGCGATGCGCGGCGGCGAAGCGCCGGCCCGCTGGTGGTACAAGACCGGCGCGCGCGGGGCCGATGGCGATGCCGTGATGGCAGTGCCGCCGCTGGGCTTTCAGATCACGCCCGAAGGGGGCACCAGCACGGGCGGCGGGCCGAGCCAGGACGTGTTCGCCAGCAGGGTCTCCAGCCTGATCGCCACGCCCGGCAAGCGCGAGCTCAAGGGCGCCGGGGTGGTGATCGACGTCAATCTGGCCCAGGGCAAGTCGCTGGCAGCGGTGGGCGAATTTACCGCGCTGGTCCTGCTCGCCGAAATCCGCCCGCTGGCCGACCCGCCGCCCGGATCGATCCTGGCCTTGTTCGCGCCGGGTGAAGCCCGCCCCGATGCGCTGACCGTGCAGGACGAGGCGATGCTCAAATCGCTTTATACCATGCCGCTGGCGCGCGAGGCTCGGTTTCACCGGGGCAAGCTGGTCGATGGCATGACCAAGGCCGCGCTGGGCGAGGCGGAGCCGGAATGATCCGCGCCGCCCTGCTTGGCGCGGTCGGGGCTGCCCTGTGCCTGGCCGCGCCGCTGCGGGCCGATCCCGAAATCACCGTTACCGGCCAGCGGATCGATCCCGAACAGGCCCGCGCCCAGGCGCAGGACTATGTCCGCAAGGTCGGGATCGCCACCGGGGTTACCCCGGCGGCGCGGTGGATCGATCCGGTCTGTCTGGAAGTGCTGGGGGTGGATGCGCCCACGGCAGAGCTGGTCGCAGCGCGGTTTCGCGGGGTAGCGCAGCGGTCCGGGGCCAAGCTGGCGCGCAAGGGGTGCCGGACCAATGCCATGGTGGTGTTCAGCGCCGATGCGGCCAATTACGTCCGCAAGCTGGAAAAAGTCGATCCCAAGACGCTGGAGGAACTGCGCGAGGATCAGCGCGATGCCGCCCGCACCGGCAAGGCCCCGCTGCGCTGGTGGTATCGCACCGGCGGGCGCGGCGCCGATGGCGAAGGGGCCAGCATGGTCGCGCCGCTGGGCATGCAGATCGTTGGCGAAGGCAGTGATGTTTCCTCAAGCGGGGCCAGCACCGATGGCGGCCCGCGCCAGGATGTGTTCGCCAGCAAGCGCCCCAGCCTGATCGCCACCGGCGGCCAGCGCGAGATCAAGGGTGCGGCGGTGATCGTCGATGTCAACCTGGCGAGCGGGCGCAGCCTGGCCGCGATCGGGGACTTTGCCGCGCTGGTCCTGCTGGCAGAAATCCGCCCGCTGACCGAACCGCCACCCGGCTCGGTCCTGGCGCTGTTCGCGCCGGGCGAAGCGCGCCCCGATGGGCTGACCGTGCAGGACGAAGCGATGCTCAAGGCGCTCTACACCATGCCGCTGGCGCGCGAGGCGCGGTTCCATCGCGGCAAGCTGGTCGACGGCATGACCAGGGCCGCGCTGGGCGAGGCGAAGTAGGCGGCGGCGGAGAGGGAAACCGTCTGAAAGCCGGATATTTTTCCGCACTTGTTCGCAGGTGCAGCATGATTGTTCTTGACTCTCCCCCGTCATACGTCAGTCATAGTCGGCGAAGGGGACGCTTGGCATGACTCACTCGCCCTCGTCGTTTGACGAGATGCTCACCGCCGAAGGCACGGTGCGCGCCGCGTACAGCGGTTATCGCGAGTGGTACGATGCCCAGGACCCGCTGGCCCTGCGCCGCAAGGGAGCGGAAGCCGAAGGGTTCTTTCGCAAGACCGGGATCACTTTCAACGTCTATGGCGACGATGCGGGCGAGGAGCGGCTGATCCCGTTCGACATGATCCCGCGGATCGTCACTGCGGCCGAATGGCGCAAGCTGTCGCGCGGGATCGAACAGCGGGTGCGCGCGCTCAACGCCTTTTTGCATGACATTTACCACCGCCAGGAGATTGTCCGCGCCGGACGATTTCCGCAGCGGCTGATCGCCCAGAACGAGGCGTTTCTGCCGCAGATGGTCGGCTTTGTTCCGCCGGGCGGGGTCTATACCCACATTGTCGGGATCGATCTGGTGCGGACCGGGCCGGATGACTTCATGGTGCTGGAAGACAATGCCCGCACCCCCAGCGGCGTGTCCTACATGCTGGAAAACCGCGAAACGATGATGGCGATGTTCCCGGAACTGTTCACCAAAGTGAACGTGCGCCCGGTGCAGGACTATCCCCGCCGCCTCGCCAAGAGCCTCGCCGCCTGCGCACCGGCCTGTGCGGGGGAGCGCCCGGTGGTCGCGGTGCTGACCCCGGGGATCTACAACTCGGCCTATTTCGAACACGCCTTCCTTGCCGACCAGATGGGCGCCGAACTGGTCGAGGGCAGTGACCTGCGCGTGGTCGATGGCCGGGTCGCGATGCGCACCACGCGCGGCTATACCCCGATCGATGTGCTCTACCGCCGGGTCGATGACGATTTCCTCGATCCGCTTAGCTTCAATCCCACTTCGGTGCTGGGCGTGCCGGGGATCATGGACATCTACCGCGCCGGGGGGATCACCATCGCCAATGCGCCGGGCACCGGCATTGCCGATGACAAGGCGATCTACAGCTTCATGCCCGAAATCGTCGAATTCTATACCGGCGAAAAGCCGCTGCTCGCCAATGTCCCGACCTGGCGCTGCAGCGAGGCGGACAGTCTGGCCTATGTGCTCGACAATCTGGCCGAGCTGGTGGTCAAGGAAGTTCACGGCTCGGGCGGCTATGGCATGCTGATCGGCCCGACCAGTTCGAAAAAGGAGATCGAGGCTTTCGCCGCCAAGCTGCGCGCCAAGCCGGACAATTACATCGCCCAGCCCACCCTGGCGCTGTCGACCGTGCCGATCTTTACCAAGGCCGGCCTCGCCCCGCGCCATGTGGACCTCAGGCCGTTCGTGCTGGTCAGCCCGCAAGGGACCGACATCACGCCGGGCGGCCTCACGCGGGTCGCGCTGCAAAAGGGATCGCTGGTGGTGAACTCGTCGCAGGGCGGCGGGACCAAAGACTCCTGGGTGCTGGAGGACTAGGCCTTGTCGCTATTTGCCCCATACCGGGCTGCAAACGGCAGCCTTCTGCGCTTCCGGTGCTCACCTACTGAAAGTGCGCTGCGCGCCGGTTCTCGAATGCCGCCATTTTCGCCTCGGTCTGAGGCAAATATCGACAAGGCCTGCTGATATGCTCGGTCGCACCGCCAACGGGGTCTTCTGGATGGCCCGCTACCTCGAACGCGCGGAAAATACCGCGCGGCTGCTGGAGGCAGGGTTCCGCATGGCGCTGACCCGCGACCAGTCGGCCAGTCACGAGGAATGGCGCTCGGTCATCACCACAGTCGGCGCTGCGTTCGATTACGAGGCGGTGCACGGCAGCGAATATACCGGCGACAAGGTCTGGAACTTCCTGCTGCGCGACAAGGCCAATCCCGGATCGGTGCTGGCCATGATCGAAGGCGCGCGCACCAATGCCCGCGCGGTCCGCACCGCTTTGACCCGCGAAGTGTGGGAAGCGGTCAACGAAAGCTGGATGAGCCTGAAAGACGTACTGGCCCGCCCGGTGCGCGAAGCCATGCTGGGCGAAGTGCTGGCCGCGATCCGCCGCCAGATGACTCTGGTGCGCGGCGCGATGGAAGGCACCATGCTGCGCAACGAGATCCACAATTTCACCCGGATCGGCACGTTCATCGAACGCGCGGACAACACCGCGCGGATCCTGGATGTGAAATATTATGTGCTGCTGCCCTCGATCGCGTGGGTGGGATCGAGCCTGGACAATGTGCAGTGGGAATCGGTGCTGCGTTCGGTCGCGGGGGAACGCTCCTACCGCTGGCTCAACGCGGGCAAGATGGACCCGCGCGGGATTGCGGAGTTCCTGATCCTCGATCAGCGGTTCCCGCGCAGTCTGGCCTTCTGCATCGACAAGCTGCGCAGCAACCTGTTTGGCCTGGCCCATGAATATGGCCATGAAACCAGCGCGCACGAATTGCTGCGCGGGGTGGGAACGCGGTTCCACCAGAGCAGCATCGACAGCATTCTGGAAGGCGGGCTGCACGAATTCATCACCTTCTTCGTGGCCTGCAACCAGCAGGTCGCCCAGGCGATCGAGTATGATTACAGGTTCTATGCGTGATGAGACTGCGCGTTGCCCACACCACCCATTACCAGTTTGATCAGCCGGTTTCGCATGGGCTGCAACGGCTGCGGCTGACCCCCAAGACCACCCACGGACAGCAGGTGCTGAACTGGTCGATGCAGTTCGAAGGCGCGGTGCGCGAGGTGGAATACGAAGACCACAACCACAACCACATCACGCTGGTATCGGTCCTGCCCGGCGTGACCGACGTGACGGTGCTGTGCGAAGGACTGATCGCCACGGCCGACAATGCCGGGGTGCTGGGCCATCATAGCGGGCACATGCCGCTGTGGGCCTTTCTGGCGCAATCGCCGCTGACCCGGCCCGGCCCCCGGGTGCGGGCGATCATGGCGCAGGTCGATGCGCCCAAGGGCAATCCGCTGGCCGTGCTGCACCAGCTGTCCACCCTGATCCTGGCCCATGTCGCCTATGTCACCGGGGAGACTCAGGTCCACACCAGCGGCGAGGAAGCCGCTGCACTGGGCATGGGGGTGTGCCAGGACCATGCCCATATCCTGATCGGCGCGGCGCGCGCGCTGGGTATTCCGGCGCGCTATGTCAGCGGCTATCTGATGATGGATGACCGGATCGATCAGGAAGCCAGCCACGCCTGGGCCGAAGCCCATGTTCAGGGACTGGGCTGGGTCGGGTTTGACGTATCGAACGGGATCAGCCCCGACGAACGCTATATCCGCGTCGCCACCGGACGCGATTACCGCGAGGCCGCGCCGGTGACCGGGCTCAGCTGGGGATCGGGGGAAAGTCGGCTGGCGGTGAAGCTGGCGGTTGAACAGCAGACGTCAGAGCAGTAGGCGCGGCGGCGGAAGGGGATTCGTACGTGACGTACTGCGTTGGCATGATGCTCGACAAGGGGCTGGTCCTGATGAGCGACACCCGCACCAATTCGGGCGTCGACAACATCAGCGTGTTTCGCAAGATGCACCACTGGGCGGTGCCGGGTGAACGCATGATCGCGCTGATGACGGCGGGCAACCTTGCCACCACCCAGGCGGTGATCAGCCAGCTGGAAGAACGCAACAAGGCCCCGGCCGAGCGGCACAATTCGGTGCTGGAAGCCCCGACCATGTTCCAGGTGGCGACCGAAGTCGGGCGGATGCTGCGCGAAACGATCGCCAGCAGCGATGAAAGCAACGGCGAAACCGCCGGACCGGGCACGTTCACCGCCTCGATCATCGTCGCTGGCCAGATCAAGGGGATGGAGCCCCGCCTGTTCCTGATCTATCCCGAAGGCAATTTCATCGAGGCGAGTTTCGACACGCCGTTCTTCCAGATCGGCGAAACCAAATATGGCCGCCCGATCATCCTGCGCGGTTACAGCCGCGACATGAGCTTTGAAGACGCGGTCAAGCTGCTGATGGTCAGCTTCGATTCGACGATCAAGGCCAACCTTTCGGTCGG
>CAZKAX010000085.1:0-13866 GCA_964550775.1 uncultured Novosphingobium sp.
TGGTATTGGGCTGGATCGCCGCTTCCCACTGCGCATTGTCGCGCGCGTCGATCGTGGTGCTGGTGATGCCGAACCGCGGCAGCAGGCTGTCCACCAGCCAGCGGCACGAACCGAAGGCGGCGCGCGCGGCGACCACGTGATCGCCCTGGCTGAGCTGGCACAGCATCGCCGCGGTCATCGCCGCCATGCCCGATGCCTGGGCGCGGCAAGCCTCGGCCCCTTCCATCATCGCAATGCGCTCTTCCAGCATCGCCACGGTCGGGTTCTGCAGGCGGGAATAGGTCATCCCCTGCTCTTCCCCCGCGAACCGCGCGGCGACGGTGGCGGCATCGTCAAACGAATAGCCCGAGGTCAGGAACAGCGCTTCGCTGGTCTCCCCCTGCTCGCTGCGCCAAGTGCCCGCACGCACGGCCTGGGTGGCAGGCCGCCAGTGCTTGGTGATCGAACGGTCGGTTCCGGTGGTGCGTTTCATGGTGCGGCGGCTTTAGAAGCGGGCAGCGCGGGGGGCAAGGGGGGCAACTGCGGACAAGCTCCGCTCCACTTTTGGCCTCTGCCACGAATGGGGAGGATCTTTGGATTGCATCCCCCTGCCCCGCCCGATAATCCCCGCGCGATGCAGGCGCGCTTTACCACTCAGCAGGATCCGGCCGATTGGTGCGCGGTCTGGGCGGTGTTTTTCCTGGCCTTGGTGTGGTGGCGGCTGGGGATCCCATCGCAGATCTATTTCGACGAGGTTCACTACGTCAACGCCGCGCGGCGGCTGAACGAAGGGCTGCGCTTCAATCCCGAACATCCGATGCTGGGCAAATGGGTGATCGCCGAAGCGATCCGTCTGTTTGGCGATCGGCCGCTGGTGTGGCGCGTGCCGAGTGCAATCTGCGGGGCGCTGGGGCTGTTCGCGTTCAGTCGGCTGGTGTGGTTTTCTACCGGCAGCCGCCGCGTGACTTTTGCCGCGCTGTTCCTGGTCGCAACCGATTTCATGTGGTTCGTGCAAAGCCGGATCGCGATGCTCGACATGATCATGGCTCTGCTGGGGATGATCGGGCTGTGGCTGGCGCTGAGCGCGGTGCGGCTGCCGCATCAAGCGCGCTGGCGGCTGGCGCTCGCGGGGGTCAGCCTGGGGCTGGCGCTGGGGGCCAAATGGTCGATCGCGCCTGCGGCGATGGTGCCGGGTCTGGTCTTTGCGGTCTGGAAACTGCGCGACACCGGCTGGCGGTTCCTGTTCGCGCGGGGTGGCGGGCCGGTGCCGGGGATGACCCTGATCGAAGCCGCGCTGTGGCTGGGGCTGGTGCCGCTCTGCGCCTATTGGTTCAGCTTCTGGCCCGCGTTCCATTGGGCACAGAACCCGGTCAATCCGTGGGACCCGCTGGGCTGGCACCGCTATATGCTGCAACTGCAGGACAGCGTGACCCGGCTGCACCCCTATCGTAGCCAGTGGTACCAGTGGGTCGTGAACTGGCGGGCGATCTGGTATCTCTACCAGCCGGTCGACGGGGCGCAACGCGGGGTGCTGCTGGTCGGCAATCCGTTCACCATGCTGGCCGGGCTGCCTGCGCTGGGCTGGTGCTTGTGGGCCGGGGTGCGGCGGGCGAACCCGGCCATGCTGGGCTTTGCCGGACTCTATCTGGTCAGCCTGCTGATGTGGGCGGTGTCGGGCAAGCCGATCCAGTTCTATTACCATTACCTGCTGCCCGGCACGTTCCTGATGGTCTGCCTGGCGCTGGCGCTTGATGACCTGTGGCAGCGCAAGGACAAGTGGCGCTGGCTCGCCCCGGCCAGCCTGGCGCTCAGCGCGGCGATGTTCGCCTATTTCTACCCGATCCTCTCGGCCGGTCCGCTGTGCTGCGGGCGGCCCAGCTATACGCAGTGGATGTGGCTGGATAGCTGGCGTTAGGGCCTAATACTTGCCCCAGACGAACTTGCTCGACAGCGCAAAGTTCCACACCGAACCCAGCACGATCCCGACGATCGCCGCCGGATATTCATGGAAGCCCAGCCGGACCAGCGCGGTGGCCGCGCCGATGTTGGCAAGCAGGCCGAACGAGCAGGTCAGCGCAAACCGCGCCCAGCCACCCAGCAGCGGCGCAAAGCCGCGCAAGCGTTTGTCGGAATAGGTCAGTTCGTTGTTGAGCACGAAGTTGAAGGTCATCGCCACCACTGCCGCCGTGGTCTGGCCAACGATGAACGCGGCTTCCTTGGGGTAATGGGTGACCAGGAATTCGGCCCCGAACAGGTTGAGCACAAAGGCCAGCACGGTCATGTGCACCACCACACCCAGCGCGCCGATCGTGCCGAACAGCGCGAACCGGGTGGGGATGATCCGGCCCAGCCACTTGTCGTACAGCCCGACCAGGAATTCGAACACCACCGTGCGGTCAAGCTTGCTTTCGCCCTCTGCCCGCGCCGCGAAATTCATCGGAACTTCCTTGATCCGCAGCGGTGCCTCGACCGTGGCGAGAATATCGAGCAGGATCTTGAAGCCCACGCCCGACAGGCGGTGCGCATCGGCCCGCAGCACATCGGTGCGCAGCATGAAGTAACCGCTCATCGGATCGCTCAGTTCGACCCCGGTGACCTTGTTGGCGATGCGGTTGGCGATCCCCGATGCCTTGACCCGGTCGGGCCGGCCCCAGGCCTCGGTGCTGGCCCCTTCGGCGAAACGGCTGGCATAGGACAGGTCGTAGTCCCCGCTTTCGACCGCGGCCAGCATTTGCGGCAGCAGCGCGGGATCGTGCTGATGATCGGCGTCCATCACCGCGACGACGGGGGCCGAGGTGGCGCACATTCCTTCGATTGCGGCAGAGGACAGCCCGCGCCGCCCGATCCGCTGGATCACCCGCACCCGGCTGTCTTCACGCCCCAGCGCGCGGGCTTCGTCGGCGGTGCCATCGGGGCTGTTGTCGTCCACGACGATCACTTCCCAGGCGATCCCCGCCAGCGCTTCATCCAGCCGCTGAACCATGCCGCGCACGTTGCCGCGTTCGTTGTAGGTCGGCAAAACGATGCCGAGTTGGAGCGGTGCAGTCATCCGGCGGCCCTTAGCTTTGTTTCCGTATCATCCGGTTAAGCGCGGACCCTTACAGGCGCGCGAGCACCGCGTCACCAATTTCCGCCGTACCGTGGCTGCCGCCCAGATCGCCGCCCTTGATCCCGTCGGCCAGCGCCTTGGCCACCGCCGCCTCGATCCGCGCGGCCTGATCCTCCAGACCGAACGAATGGCGCAGCAGCATCGCGGCGGACAGGATCGTCGCCATCGGGTTGGCCTTGCCCTGTCCGGCAATATCGGGCGCGCTGCCGTGGATCGGTTCGTACAGCCCCTTGGTCCCCACCGCCATGCTGGCCGAGGCGAGCAGCCCGATCGAGCCGACGCACATGCTGGCCTGATCGGACAGGATATCGCCGAACAGGTTGCCGGTGACGATCACGTCAAACTGGCCGGGGTTCTTGACCAGCTGCATCGCTGCGTTGTCGACGTACATGTGGCTGAGTTCGACATCCGGGTACTCCCGCGACACTTCGATCATCACATCGCGCCACAGCTGCGATGTTTCGAGCACATTGGCCTTGTCGACCGAGCACAGCCGCCCCTTGCGCCCCTGCGCCGCCTTGAAGCCGACATGGGCGATGCGGGCAACTTCGTCTTCGGCATAGGACATCATGTCCCAACCCTGACGGCGGCCATCGGGCAGCGTGCGGATGCCCTTTTCGCCGAAATAAACGTCGCCGTTCAGCTCGCGCACGATCAGCAGATCGATCTGGCGGGCCACTTCGGGGCGCAGGCTGGTCAGGTCTTCCAGCCCCTTGAACACGGTGGCGGGGCGCAGGTTGGCGAACAGGCCCAGTTCCTTGCGCAGGCCCAGGATCGCCTGTTCGGGGCGCAGGTGCCGCTCCAGATGGTCGCAATCGAAATCGCCGACCGCACCGAACAGGATCGCATCGCAGGCATGCGCCACTTTCAGCGTTTCGGGCGGCAGCGGGTGGCCGTGGCGCTTGTAGGCCACGCCGCCGACATCGCCTTCCAGCAGCACCAGCCCCGGCAGATCGAGCGCTTCCAGCACCCGCACCGCTTCGCGCGTCACTTCGGGACCGATGCCGTCACCGGCGAAAACCGCAACCTTCATGGCAATTCCAATGGCTAGATAATCCGGGCCAGCCGCTCACGCAGCATGGCGCGCGCCCCCATAACATCGCCGCGCCGGTCCGCAAGCGGATAGCGCGCGATTCTGGGACCCATGGCGTCAAACGCGGCCAGTTGCGCGGCGAGGTCCGCACTGTCGGCGCGCGGTTGCTCGCCATAGCCGAGTTCGCGCAGCAGCAGTCCCTCGTAATCGACCATGCCCGGCAGCCACCCCCGCGCCGAGGGCGCATGGCACACCGCATCGAGCAGCCCCGCCAGCGCCGGATATAGCGCCGGGAACGGCTGCCGTTCGGGCAAGGCGGCGGCGGTGAGCGCGGTGATCCAGCCGATTGCCGCCGCTGGCAGCGGCTCGTTCAGCCACGGCCCACGGCTTTGCGTCAGTTCGAGCCGGGCGAACGGCAGCTGGCTGTCCGATTTGCTGCGCAGCTCTGCCTCGACCGCGTTGCCCGGAATCAGCACCGGCCGCAGCTGCCGCCCGCGTCCACCCGCAACATAGCCCGCGACCATGCCGTGCTGCGCCGTCAGGAACCGCACAATCGCCGCCGTCTCGCCATGCGCGCGGACGGAGCAGACAATGGCTTGGGCGCGCAAGTGCATGGTCCGCGTGTGGCTGGAATTAAGAGAGGGTTCAAGCGCCCGCACGATTGGGGCACTTGGAAGCGCTGCGCGCTACTTCTTCGCCTTCGCTGCCAAAGCCGCCTCAAGCGCGGCCACACGCTCCATCAGCTTTTCGTTTTCTTCCCGCGCCTTCGCCGCCATGGCTTTGACCGTGTCGAATTCCTCGCGGCTGACGAAGTCGAGCCCGCCCATCTGTTCCTTGAACTTTTCGCGCGCGGCGTCGCGGGCTTCGCGGCCCATGCCGGCGACGGTGCCGGCAGCACTGTTCACAAGTTTCGCGAGATCGGCGAGCAGGGGGTTTTCGCTTTGCATGGACAGCGATGTGGCGCTGAACCGGCCCCGGTTCAAGCCCCTATTTGAACTCGACCGAACTGACCGCGCCGGAATTCTGCGCACCGTCCGCATCCGGGTTGGCCTGCAGGAACTGCCAGTTGAGCACGGTCGCGAACAGCACCCAGCCAAGGTAGGGCAACATTAGCGCGGCGGCCATCGGGCGGACCTTGTTGAACACCACCACGGTGGCCAGCACCGCGACGTCCAGCACCAGCAGCAGCACCAGCGCCCCGGTGATCTGGTGCGCGCCGAAAAACAGCGGCGACCAGGCCAGGTTGAGCAGCAATTGCACCACAAACAGACCGATCGCCAGCCCGCGCTGCGGCGCACCGCGCGCCGTGATGACCATGGCGAGCGCGAAGCCGATCAGCGCATAGAGGATCGACCAGACGATCCCGAACGTGGCCGGGGGCGGATAGAGCGATGGCTTGACCAGATCGATGAACCAAGGATTTCCGGCTATGCTGCCTGCCACCGCGCCCGAAAAGAACCCCAGCAACAGCACCCCCGGCACCGTAAACAGCGACCAGCGCAGCAGCGAGGCGCGCAATTGCGCGGGCGAGGCAAGCTCAGTCATGCAGGGGAACCTCGATTCGGATTGCGACCATTGGGGAGATAGTGGCAAGCCGAAACGGGCGTGGCAATGGGGGTAACACACGGTACCGCCAACATCCCCTTCCCCCTTGATTGGGGGAAGGATACGCAGCCTTGGTGATCGCAGTGAACCTAGGCGAAGTTGGCTGGGGGTGATCTGGCCGCAAAGCACAGACTTTGGCCGCACACCCCCACTCAACCTTCGCTAGCGAGCAAGCCCGCAAGCTGCGGTATCTCTCCCCCATCAAGGGGGAGAGGTTTGCACCCTACCCCCGCTGCGCCGCGATCAGGAATTCCACGTTGCCTTCCGGCCCCTTGATCGGGCTTTCGACGATGCCCTGCACCTGCCAGCCCAGCCCTTCGATCCACTGGCGCACTTCATCGCAGACGCGGGCGTGCAGTGCGGGGTCGCGCACCACCCCGCCCTTGCCCACTTCGGCGCGGCCCACTTCGAACTGCGGCTTGATCAGCGCGACCAACTGGCACGGCGTCGCGGCCAGCTGCAGCGGCACGTCGAGCACCTTGGCGAGAGCAATGAAGCTGGCATCGCAGACCACCCAGCTGCACGGCGCATTGATCTGCTCCGGCGTCAGCACCCGCGCGCTGGTCTGTTCCAGCACGGTAACACGCGGATCCTGCCGCAGTTTCCAGGCGAGCTGATTGGTGCCCGAATCGACTGCAAAGACATGCGCCGCGCCCTTGGACAGCAGCACATCGGTGAACCCGCCGGTCGAACTGCCGATGTCCATCGCGGTCACGCCCGTGGGGTCCAGCCCGAAATGGTCGATCGCGTGGGCCAGCTTAATCCCGCCGCGCGACACCCAGGGATGATCGCGCCCGCGCAGATCCAGCGGCGCATCGGCGGCAATCGCCTGCCCGGGCTTGGCAAGCTTGGTTTCACCGCTGAACACCAGCCCCGCCAGCACCATTGCCGCCGCGCGGGTGCGGCTTTCCACCAGACCGCGATCGACCAGCAACTGATCGACCCGGGTCTTGCCCGCTTTGGCTTTGGGACTATTGCTCATGCTGTTCCGGGGCTTGTGATGCGGGCCGCCTCATTCCATAGGAGCAGGATGAAGGCAATCGCGCGCAATGAGTGGCCGCCGTTCCTGGCCGTGGCCGGGACCGCTCTGATGCTGCTGGGATCGTGCAGCGCACCGCCGCCGCCCGCGCCGATCCGTGCTCCCGAACTGGTGGTCCTGCCCAGCCCGAAACCGGCTCCGCTGCCCGTGGTGAAGGACTGGCGTGATATCATGCCCCCGCCCGGCACCTGGCGCTGGGCGATGGCGGGCGGGCGCTCTACCGCGCAATTCGTCGGCACCAATGGCGCGGCGCTGGCCAGCCTGACCTGCGATATGGCCAATGCGCGGGTGCTGCTGGCGCGGGCTGGTGAAGCCGCGGGGCAAGTCGCGGTTGGCGTGACCACCACCGGCGGCGGCAACCGGCCGTTGCTATCCGATCCGCTGGCCGGCAGCGCCGGCTGGATCGTCACCGCGATTCCGGCGCGGGACAAATTGCTGGATGCCATGGCCTTTTCGCGCGGGCGGTTCCTGCTGGATGTGTCGGGATTGCCCAGCCTGGCCCTGCCGAGCTGGCCCGAAGTGGGCCGCGTGATCGAGGATTGCCGGTAACTGGGGATAAGTTGCGACGCACTGGCCGCAAGCCCCCGATTCTGACGCCGAAAAAAATCTTTGCAAGACTTGTTGTGCATCGCAAAATGATTCACATCTAAGCCCAAGGACGACGCCGCTTTGCAGCCCGTCCCAGCTTCCGAGAGGAGGCGTCTTTGGCTTTAACAGCGCGAAAGGAGGTGACCGATGTCTCATGGTTCAGCAGGGAGGTCGGTAATCCGCAGCGCGAGGCATTATCGCTGATTTGATACCAGCGATAAAGGCTTCGTGAGCGGCGCTTCCGGCCGCTGACCATGCGAAGGGCTGCTTCCGGTTAGGCCGGGGCAGCCCTTCTCATTTGTGCTCCTTGGAATTTCACCGATCCCGTCCGCCCTGAGCTTGTCGAAGGGCTGCCTTTTCTTTTTCTTTGTGACGATGTGCCCTGCGGCCCGAAGAACAAGGACAGCCCTTCGACAAGCTCAGGGCAGGCGGATTAGGGGGTGGCGTCCAGGCCGGTCTTGTGCATCGAAATCACGGCACCGGCCAGCCAGTCGAAAGCTCGTTCACCACCGGCTTCACCCCGCGCACTTTGGGATCGGCGGAGCTCAGCGTCACTTCGCCGCTGATCCCTTCGGGATAGTTGGTGTTGACGCTCGGCTCGAACCGGATCGACAGGTTGCACCCGCCCGGCAACGTCTCCAGCTTGCCGCGCTGCATATCGTTGGCATAGCCGCCGTAATCCCAGTCAAACCCGGACAGCTTGAACGGCTTGCCGTTGATCTGCTGGACCTTGGCGATGCCATCGCCCAGGCGCAGCCCGCCGACCTGCCAGCGCGATTTGCCCTGCACGCCCACCCCGGTGATCCGCAGCGCCTTGTCTTCGGACAGGTACAGTTCCAGCCGCCGCGCGGGATCCCTGGGCCACAGCACGATCCCGTCGATCTCCTCGCCCTCTGCCCCGGCGATCTTGGCCCGCACCGCCGCCGCGCCGAACCGCTTTTTGACGCTTGCCGCCGTATCCTTTGGCCCGACCGGATAGAAACAGGTCAGCACTTGCGGTGCGGGCGCCTTGGCCTGGGCGCTGCCCGGCATGGCGGCGGTGAGCAGCAGGACGGCGGCGATGGTCTTGTGCATGAACTGGTTTCCCCTGTGGCAGCGCCCGGTCGCGCGCGGCCCTCCATGCCCCCCCTTGGCCTTTCCCGCAATTGCCCCTATCACAACAGCACAACACGCTTTGGTTCGTTTATTACATTTCCCTTGCCATAGACGTAATTTTCGTTCAATGGCGCCGCTCCGTTCGCTAAAGGAAACTGCCTGCCATGTCTGCCTCACTGTCCTTCACCCATCTGCCCCACCCCGCCCCGACGGCGGCGGAGGTACGCGCGGCGGTGCTGGCCAATCCGGGGTTCGGCAGCACCTTTACCGATCACATGGTCTCAATCGAATGGAGCGAGGAAAAGGGCTGGCACGATGCCAAGGTCCAGCCCTATGGCCCGATTCCGCTCGATCCGGCGGCCTCGGTGCTGCACTATGCGCAGGAAATCTTCGAAGGGCTGAAGGCCTATCGCCACCCCGATGGCTCGATGGCGCTGTTTCGCCCCGATGCCAACGCCCAGCGCTTCAATGCTTCCGCCCGGCGGCTGGCCATGCCCGAATTGCCGGAAGACCTGTTCGTCGAAGCGATCAAGCAGTTGGTCCGCGCCGACAAGAACTGGTTCCCGAGCGTGGAAGGCGGCTCGCTCTATCTGCGCCCCTTCATGATCGCGACCGAAGCCTTCCTGGGTGTTCGCCCGGCCAAGCAGTACAAGTTTCTGGTGATCGCCAGCCCAGCGGGCAATTACTTCAAGAGCGGCGCCCCGGCGGTGTCGATCTGGGTTTCGGACTATACCCGCGCTGCCCCCGGCGGCACCGGCGCGGCCAAGTGCGGGGGCAACTATGCCGCCAGCCTGGTCCCCACCGCCGAAGCCTTCTCGCTGGGCCATGATCAGGTGCTGTTCCTGGACGCTGCCGAACACAAGTGGATCGAGGAACTGGGCGGCATGAACCTGTTCTTCGCGTTTGCCGATGGCAGCCTGATCACCCCGCCGCTGAGCGGCACGATCCTGCCCGGCATCACCCGCGACAGCCTGCTGACCCTGGCACGCGAGGAAGGGCTGACCGTGCGCGAGGAACGCTACAGCCTGGACCAGTGGCGCGCCGATGCCGCTTCGGGCCAGCTGATCGAAGCCTTTGCCTGCGGCACCGCCGCGGTGGTCACCCCGGTTGGCAAGGTCGCCGATCGCGGTGGCGAATTCACCATCGGTTCGGGCGGCCCGGGGCAGCTGACCGGCAAGCTCAAGGCCCGGCTGACCGCGATCCAGCGCGGCGAGGCACCCGACAGCCATGGTTGGGTCTGCGTACTGGACTAAGTTGCCCCGCTGCGGCACCCTGCCGCAATGGAACCGCTTGATCGCCGCCGCTTTCTTTCCGCCACCAGCGCGGCTTTCGGGGCTTTGGCCCTGACGGGCTGCGGCAGCGGCGGATCGGGTTCGGGCGGCAGCGCGCCCGGCCCCGCCCCTGGCCCCAGTCCCACGGTCAAGCCGATCGGTTATGGCAGCCTGACCCCGGATCCCGCCGGACTGCTCGATCTGCCTGGCGGCTTCACGTACCGCGTGCTGTCCAGCGTGGGCGACACGATGAGCGACGGGCTGCGCGTGCCAGACAGTTTCGACGGGATGGGCTGCTTCGCCCTGCCCGGCGGCAAGCTGGCGCTGGTGCGCAACCACGAACTGTCCCCCGGCGCAAGCGGCGGCGGCACCTTGAGCGGCGGCTATGATGCAACCACGGCGGGCACGGTGCTGCCGGGCGGGACCACCACGCTGGTGCTCGACGCCGCAACGCTGGCGCTGGAGCGCCAGTTCCGCTCGCTCTCGGGCACGATCCGCAACTGTGCGGGCGGGGTCACGCCTTGGGGGTCCTGGCTGACCTGCGAGGAAGACACGACTTTGCCCGGCTCTGTCCAGCGCGATCACGGCTATGTGTTCGAAGTGCCCGCCAGTGCGGCCGGCCCGGTGGCCGGAACGCCGCTGAAGGCCATGGGCCGGTTCCGCCACGAGGCCGCCGTGGTCGATCCCGTCAGCGGCGCGGTCTACATGACCGAGGATCAGGGCGACGGGCTGCTCTATCGCTTTTTGCCGACCACGCCGGGCAACCTGGCGGGCGGCGGGCGGCTTCAGGCAATGGCCATGCCTGCTGGCGGCAGCACCGATGCCCGCAACTGGACCAGCCAGGATTTCACTGTCGGCGCGGTCCAGACGGTGCGGTGGATCGACCTCACCAACCCCCAAGCCCCCTCCGACGATCTGCGCCAACGCGGGCTGGCGGCAGGCGCGCTGCGCTTTGCCCGCGGCGAAGGGATCCACATGGGCAATGGCGAGCTCTATTTCATCTCCACCTCGGGTGGGCAGGCGCAGCTAGGGCAGGTCTGGCGGCTGCGGCCGGGTTCCGATCAGCTGCAACTGTTCTACGAAAGCAAGACCGCGACCGAATTCTTTTATGGCGACAATGTCACCGTTGCCCCGGACGGGCAGCTGATTGTCTGCGAGGATCAGCCGACCAGCCCGGTCGACAACCATGTGCGCGGGCTGACAACGGCGGGCCAGCCCTATGCCCTCGCGCGGCTGCGGGTTCAGACCGAACTGGCCGGGGCCTGCTTTGCGCCCGATGGCAAGACGATGTTCCTCAATCTCTACAGCCCGGGCAAGACCCTGGCGATCACGGGGCCGTGGCAGCATTTGTAGCCGCAGGGGCCCCTCGCCTAGGGGAGGATTTTGCGGCCCCGCGCTATTTCCCCACCTTGCCCCGCGCCGCCGCGAATTCACTGCCGGGCTTCCACGCGGGCCAGCGGGCGGAGTTGGCAAGGTCGTTTGCAATCGCTTCGACCAGTTCGATGTCCTGCACCGCACCATCCAGGTTCCACTTCGCGTCCCAGGCGTCGCAGGCCTGATGATAGCAGCGCCCGGTATAGTCATCGATCCACGCCTGCCCCGCCGCCTTGCCGCCCTCGACAATGTCGGAAGCCCCGGCCAGCCCCATCATCAGCAGCACCGGCACCCCGCGCTTGGCGAACGGGAAGTGGTCCGCGCGATAGAACAGGCCGCGTTCGGGCAGGCTTTCGTCGGTCACGGTGCGGCCCTGCTTCGTCGCGGCGGAGAGCAGTTCGTCCTCCATGCTGGACTGACCCTTGCCGATCAGCACCACATCGCGCGCGCGGCCGGCGGTTTGCAGCACATCGATCGTCAGGTTGGCGACCGTTTTGGCCATCGGATAGACCGGATCCTGGGCATAGGCCTCGCTTCCCAGCAGCCCGCGTTCCTCCGCCGTCCAGAACCCGAACACCACCGAACGCTGCGGCGGCGGGCCAGCGGCCATCCGCCGCGCAATCTCCAGCACGCCCGCCACCCCCAGCGCATCGTCATTGGCCCCGGCGCGGTAAATCCGGCCTTGCGCATCGGGCTTGCCCTGCCCGTAGGCGTCCCAGTGCGCGCCCAGCATGACCACCTCGTCGGCGCGCTTGGTTCCCGGCATGCGGGCAAGGACGTTCTGGCTGGTGACCACTTCATGCGCGCTCGGAATCGCGGCGGACAGTGTCACGCCTTCCAGCGGCACCGGCTTGAACTTTGCATTGCGTGCCGCGACGCGCAGCTTGTTCAGGTCCTGCCCGGCCATGGCAAACAGCCGGTCCGACAGATCGTGCGCCAGCCAGCCCTGCAAGGCCAGGCTGGTCTGCGCGCCATCCTTGCGGACCAGGCCATAGTTTTCCCCGCCCGGGCTGGTGATGACGTTCCAGCCATAGCCGACCCCGTCGGTATCGTGCACGATCAGCGCCGCCACCGCCCCGCGCCGCGCGGCTTCCTCGAACTTGTAGGTCCAGCGGCCGTAATAGGTCATGGTCTTGCCGCCGAACTTGCCCCAGACCTTTTCATCGCGTTCCGCGCTGAAATCGGGATCGTTGATCAGGAAGACCGCGACCTTGCCCTTCAGGTCCTGCCCCTTGAAATCGTCCCACTTGCGCTCTGGCGCAGAGACACCGTAGCCGACGAAGACCAGCGGCGCATCGGCCACCCTCGCCACATCCTCGTTGCGCAAGGTGGACAGGTAGACGTCCGTCCCCAGCTTGAGCGGCAGCGCGCCCTGCGGGGTTGCCAGTTCAAGCTGCTCGGGCGTGCCGAGCCGGGTGTGCAGCAAGGGCACAGACTGAGTCCAGCGTCCGTCCGGACCGCCCGGCTGCAGACCCAGCGCCTGAAACCGGCCGATCAGATAGCCAACCGTCCGCTCCTCCCCCAGGGTCCCCGGCGCGCGGCCCTGGAACCAGTCATCGGTCATGGTCCGCACCGTGGCGGTCAGATTGGCGGGATCGATCGCCTCCTGCGCCTGCAGGGGGGCGGCAAAGGCGAGCGCGGCGACTATCGCGGGAATGAGTTTCATGACTTCGAACTAACCGCTTTGCCGCGCCATGCAACCATGCTTGCGTAGCGCGCCGATAGCTGGCTAACTTGCCGCTTGCGAATGGCACGCACCGTAGCCATTCATGCATAGCAACTTACAATTATCCGCGAGAGGAGCTTCCCCCATGGCCGATGCCGAATATGTCCCGCCGCCAGTCTGGGTCTGGGACAAGACCAACGGGGGGCAATTCGCCAGCATCAACCGCCCCACCGCCGGCGCGCAGACCGAAAAGGAACTGCCGGTGGGCGATCACCCGTTCCAGGTCTATTCACTGGGCACCCCCAATGGCCAGAAGGTCACGATCCTGCTGGAAGAGCTGATCGCCGCTGGCCACGCCGGGGCGGAATATGACGCCTGGATGATCAACATCGGCCAGGGCGACCAATTTGGTTCGGGCTTCGTTGCGCTCAACCCCAACAGCAAGATCCCGGCCATGCTGGACAAGAGCGGCGACCAGCCGCTGCGCCTGTTCGAAAGCGGTGCGATGCTGCTGCACCTGGCGGACAAGTTCAAGGCGTTCATCCCGCAGGATCTGGCAGGGCGCACCGAATGCCTGTGCTGGCTGATGTGGCAGATGGGCAGCGCCCCGTTCATCGGTGGCGGCTATGGCCACTTCTACCACTATGCCCCGGTCAAGATCGAATATGCGATCAACCGTTATGCCATGGAAACCAAGCGCTTGTTCGACGTTGCGAACAACCGGCTGAAGGAAACCCGGTTCCTGGCGGGCGAGGATTATTCGATCGCCGACATGGCCACTTTCACCTGGCTCGGCAATCTTTACTCCGGCATCGCATACGGCAACACGCGCGAATTCCTGGAACTGGAACAGTACGAAGCGGTTGGCCGTTGGGTCACCGAAATCGCCGCGCGTCCGGCGGTGCAGCGCGGGCGGGTGGTCAACACCCAGCGTATGCCCGAACGCCATTCAATGGCGGACTTCGAAGGTGTGGAACTGGTCGTCTAAACCCCCTTCCCAATCCGGGACGTCGTGCCTATAGGCGCGGATCCCTGGTGGGGCGTAGCCAAGCGGTAAGGCACCGGTTTTTGGTACCGGCATTCGCAGGTTCGAATCCTGCCGCCCCA
>CAZKAX010000086.1:0-13350 GCA_964550775.1 uncultured Novosphingobium sp.
GGTTGAGGTGTTCCATCATCCGCTTGATCGTGCCGCCCTTGCCGGCCGCATCGCGCCCTTCGAACAGGATGATGATCCGCTGCTCGCTTTCCTTGGCCCATTGCTGCAATTTGAGCAGCTCGGTCTGGAGGATGAATTTCTCGCGCTCGTAATCCTTGCGCAGCATCTTGTACTTGTAGGGGTAGCCGCCCTTGCGCCAGTCGTCCGACAATTCGTCGCTGGTCTTGCGCGGCTTGCCGGCGGGCTTGGGCAGCCCCAGATGCTCGCGCATCCGCGCCGCATCGTCCGGGGACGCTCCCTGGATGATCGCTTCCACGCCTTCGCTGTTGCCAGTGGCGGCGACTGCATCCAGCGCAGCTTCCTCGGCCTGTTCGGCCGCTTCGGCGCGCTCATCGGCCAGGGTCTGTTCGACCGCTGGGGGCAGCGGTGCCGCCTTGGCTGCGGCCGGGCGGGTACGGGTGCGGGTGCCGGGGGTACGTGCCATCTTTGCCTTCATTCCTTCCAGTGCATTGCATCCTGGCCTGCCAGTCTAACCGGCAGACCTTCCCGAATTGTTAGCCCGCCACCCCCGCTGGCGGGGGCGACAAGGCGACTCAGGAACTGTGCAGGAAATGTCCCGCCAAAGGCGGGTCGGCGTCAAACGGGAAGCTTGCATCGGGTGTTGCGCGGAATGCAACAAGTCACGAGGCAATGTTTACGGGATTTCGTAGCCTGCGCCTTCTGCCCTGGAGATCGACCACTTGCATTCGCCTTAGCGGGTTCCCGACGTATCGGTCCGTCGCAACTCTGCCGATCGTGTCCGCGACTGACACAAGCACTTCGCGGCCCGAGATTGGTTCGGCTATGCTCTTTCGGAGAGTAAGGCTGAGTCTGGCGACCAATTCAGGATCACAACCTTCCCGGCGCAGCTGCTGGGGAACAACGGCTCGCATTGCTGCGAGAAACTGACTTGTCGAGCATGAGTAGGCAGGGCTGTCCTGATCAATATCGAGCAGGTCAAAAGTCAGCTCGCCTGCTGGATGGGCCGCAACATCCTGCCACACAAAGGTAGTATCATACCAACCGGCCAGGAAACTGCACCCATTCGCAAAACTGTCGGCAATGTTGTGCGCCGCAGCCCGCAAAATTGAAAGTTTCACGGTACCAGCACCGTATCGCGCGCCACCTTGGCCAGGTTCGGATAGTCCAGCGTATAGTGCAAACCCCGGCTCTCATGCCGCGCGAGGGCCGAACGCACGATCAGTTCAGCGCATTGCAGCAGGTTGCGCAGCTCGATCAGGTCGGTTGAAACGCGGAAGTGGGAATAGTATTCCTCGACTTCGTCCGTCAGCATCTGGATGCGGTGCTTGGCGCGTTCCAGCCGTTTGGTGGTGCGCACGATGCCGACGTAGTTCCACATGAACCGGCGGATTTCGGTCCAGTTCTGCTTGATGATCACTTCCTCGTCGCTGTCGGTGACGCGGCTCTCGTCCCATGGGCGGACCGCGGGGGGCGGGGTGAAAGTGTCCCACCGCGCAAGGATGTCGGCGGCGGCGGCATCGCCGAACACGAAGCATTCGAGCAGGCTGTTGCTGGCAAGGCGATTGGCCCCGTGCAGTCCGCTTTCGGTGCATTCGCCCGCGGCATAGAGCCCGGGCAGGTCGGTGCGGCCGGCAAGGTCGATCAGGATTCCGCCGCAGGTGTAATGCTGCGCCGGGACCACCGGGATCGGCTGTGTGGTCATGTCGATCCCCAGCCCCAGCAGCTTTTCGTGGATGTTCGGGAAGTGCGCCTTCACGAAATCCGCAGGCTGGTGGCTGATATCGAGGTGGACGTAATCGAGCCCGTCGCGCTTGATTTCGCTGTCATTGGCGCGCGCCACCACATCGCGGGGCGCGAGCTCCGCGCGCTCATCGTAATCGGGCATGTAGCGGTGCCCGGTTTTCGGGTTGAGCAAGTGCCCGCCTTCGCCGCGCACCGCTTCGGTGATCAGGAAGTTCTTGACCTCCAGATTGTAGAGGCAGGTCGGGTGAAACTGCATCATTTCCATGTTGGAAACGCGCGCGCCCGCACGCCAGGCCATCGCGATCCCGTCCCCGGTCGCGCCGCGCGGGGCGGTGGAGAACTGGTACACGCGGCCCGCCCCGCCGGTGGCAAGGATGGTGGCGCGGGCGGTGTGCGCCTCAACCTTGCCGGTCACCTCGTTGAGGGCATAGACCCCCCAGACCCGGCCCGATCCCGAATAGCGCTCGGCCTCGTGCCGCCCGGTGATCAGGTCAATGCAGGCGCGGTTTGGCAGCAGGGTGATGTTGGGATTGTCCTGCGCGGCTTTCAGCAGCGCGCTCTGCACCGCCCAGCCGGTCGCATCGTTGACGTGGACAATCCGGCGGTGCGAATGCCCGCCCTCACGGGTGAGGTGGAGGTGTTCGCCTTCGGTGTTGAACGGCACGCCCAGCTCGACCAGCCGGTCAATCGCATGCGGCGCGCGTTCAATCACGAATTCGACGGTTTCGATCCGGTTGAGCCCCGCGCCTGCCACCATGGTATCGCGGATATGCTCCTCGAACGTGTCCCCGGCATCGAGCACCGCGGCGATCCCGCCTTGCGCCCAGGCGGTTGACCCGCCGGTCAGCTCGCCTTTGGCCAGCACCAGCACCTTGAGCCGTTCGGCCAGCGCGAGCGCCGCGGTCAGCCCGGCCGCGCCGGAACCGACGATGATGACGTCGTGGGTCATGCAGTCCCCTCTGCCGGTCAGGCCGCGCTGCTGGTCAGGTGGACGAAGACATCCTCCAGATCAGCCTCGCGGGTCGTCACATCGACAATGCCAAAGCCTTGCGCCTGGATCTGCGACAGGATTTCCCCCGCATTGGTGCGGTCCTTGTCAAACGTCACTTCGATCATGCGTTCGCCCGCGCGTTCGCATTTGAGGAAGGCGGGGTGCGTGGGCAGTTCGGCAACGTCGCGGTCGAGCGTCAGCACCACGATCTTTTCTCGCGCCATTTCAACCAGTTCGCGGGTCGGCTTGTTGGCGATCAGTTCGCCGTGGTTGATGATCGCGATGCGGTTGCAAAGCTGTTCCGCCTCTTCAAGGTAGTGCGTGGTCAGCACCACCGTTACGCCGTGATGGTTCAGTTCGCTGACCAGTTCCCACAGCTGGCGGCGCAGTTCGACGTCGACCCCGGCGGTCGGCTCGTCCAGCACCAGCACCGGCGGGGTGTGGACCATCGCCTTGGCGATCAGCAGGCGGCGCTTCATCCCGCCCGACAGGGTGCGGGCATAGGCATTGGCCTTGTCCGACAGGTGAACCTGCCCGAGCAGTTCCAGACTGCGCCGCGCCGCCTTGGGCACGCCATAAAGCCCGGCCTGATTCTCCAGCACCTCGAACGGGGTGAAGAAGGGATCGAACACGATTTCCTGCGGCACGATCCCGATCGAGCGCTTGGCGTTGCGCGGGTTCGCATCAATGTCAAAACCCCAGATTTTCGCCGAACCGCTGGTTTTCCTGACAAGCCCCGCCAGGATGTTGATCAGCGTCGACTTGCCCGCGCCGTTGGGGCCGAGCAGGCCGAAGATCTGGCCCTGCGGAACGTCGAAACTGACGCCTTTCAGCGCCAGCTTGGCCTCGCCCTTGCCAGCGGCGGCATAGCGTTTGACCAGATTGTCGATGCGGATCGCGGGGGGCAGGTCTGAACTGTTCATGGGTGCTGCTTTGCGGCAGGATCGGGCCAAGGTAAAGCCCCCGGAAATCCACGCCTCGCACCCAAATCCTACCGCGCTGTTAACCATGCTCCTGCAGCATGCCTTCACACGCGCCGGGGTAGTGCGGCAGGATGACTTGGGGGTCTTTTCACCGTGGCTTTGCGCCACGACATGCCAGTCGCGCCATCGGCGCGTTGCTGGCGGCCCTGATTTGTGCGGTTTTCCCGGGTACTGCCCACGCCGAAACCGCGCAAGCTTCGGGTCAGTCCCAAGCAGTTGTGGTTGAACCGCTGTCGCTGCTCAAGGTTCAGGATCTCGACTTTGGCCGGTTTGCGGCCCGCCCCACCGCAGGCACGGTCACGCTGGATCCCGATACGGGTGCCTGTTCGGTAACGGGGACGATCCTGCACACCGGGGGCTGCCATTTCGCCGAATTCGCCGGCATGGGCACGCGGCGCATGACAGTGCGGATCCAGACCCCGGCCACCATCAACCTGACCGGTCCCGGCGGCGCGCAGATGGTGGTCGATACGCTGACCCTGGGGCTTGCACCGGGACTGTCACAGGTTGGCGGCAACGGCAACGGCAACGGCAACGGCAACGGCAATGGTGGCGGCAATCCGCGCTATTCAATCAATTCGAACAGCGGCATCTTCACGTTCCGGATTGGCGGACGGCTTAATGTTGCAGCCAATCAGGCGGCGGGTGTCTATGTCGGCACTTTCAACGTTACGGTGCAGTACCAGTAGAAATGCCCGTGCGGCGCTGCTATGGGCGCGGACCATGAGCACGCAGAGCGAAACCACTCCCGAAACCATCCTTGTCACCACCACCCGCGTTTCCTGTGATGGCGCCAGCGATGTGCGCGGCGGCGCGGCTTTGGGCCACCCGCGCGTCTATCTGGAAATCGATGAGCGCGGCTATGTCGATTGCGGCTATTGCGACAAGCGCTTCGTGCTGAAGGGCGGCGCAGCGGATCAGGCTGCCGCCTGACCCTAGCCAAGTCCGGCAAAGCGCCTATATCGGGGCCATGACCACGCCCGATCCGCGCAGCCTGCTCTATCGCCAACTGACGCCCGAGGCCGCGCAGGCCGTGACCCGCGACTGCCTGCAGCGCTGCGACGATGGCGAACTCTACCTGCAATTCGTTGCCAGTGAGAGCTTCGTGTTCGATGACGGGCGACTCAAGACCGCCGACTATTCGCGCGATGCGGGCTTTGGCCTGCGCGGGGTTTCGGGCGAGATGACCGGCTTTGCCCACGCCAACGAAATCAGCGAGGCGGCGATCCGCCGTGCAGGCGAAACCCTGCAACTGCTCGATCCGGCCAAGGGTCAGCCGGGCGCCCCGCCGCGCCAGAACAACCGACACCTTTATACCGATCAGTCGCCGCTCGATCTGGTGCCTTTCGCCGCCAAGGTTCAACTGCTGGAGGCGATCGATGCCGCCGCCCGCGCCCGCGATCCGCGCGTGGCGCAGGTTTCGGCCAGCCTGTCAGGCTCGTGGTCGGTGGTCGAAGTGGTCCGCGCCGACGGGTTTCTCGCCACCGACGTGCGCCCGCTGGTGCGGCTCAACGTCTCGATCGTCGCCGAGGCCAACGGGCGGCGCGAGACCGGCAGCTTCGGGATGGGCGGGCGCTGGCTCTATGATGACCTGCTCAAACCCGAAAGCTGGAACCGCGCGATCGATGAGGCGCTGGCCCAGGCGCTGACCAACCTGGAAAGCGTCGATGCCCCGGCGGGCGAAATGACCGTGCTGCTTGGCCCCGGCTGGCCCGGTGTGCTGCTGCACGAAGCGGTCGGGCATGGGCTGGAGGGCGATTTCAACCGCAAGGGTACCTCCGCCTTTTCCGGACGGATCGGCGAACGCGTCGGCGCGCCCGGCGTCACCGTGGTCGATGACGGATCGATCGCCGGACGGCGCGGCTCGCTCTCGATCGACGATGAAGGCACCCCGACCGGGGAGACCGTGCTGATCGAGGACGGGATCCTCAAATGCTATATGCAGGACCGGCTCAACGCCCGGCTGATGGGCGTGCCCGCCACCGGCAACGGACGGCGTGAAAGCTATGCCCATGCGCCGATGCCGCGCATGACCAACACTTTCATGAAGGGCGGGAATGATAATCCGGCCGAACTGCTCAGCCGGGTGAAGAACGGGGTCTTCGCCAAAAGCTTTGGCGGCGGGCAGGTCGATATCGTTTCGGGCAAATTCGTGTTTTCCTGCACCGAGGCCTACCGGATCGAGAACGGCAAACTGGGCGTGCCGATCAAAGGCGCGACGCTGATCGGCGATGGTCCGACCGTGCTGACCCGCGTGACCGGCATCGGCAATGACATGGCGCTCGACGAAGGCGTCGGCATCTGCGGCAAAGGGGGCCAGTCTGTGCCCGCCGGGGTTGGCCAGCCCACCCTGCTGGTCGAAGGGCTGACCGTGGGCGGGACAGCTTAGGTTCAGATTGATGTGCTAGCCTGCACGCAGTCTGAGAGAAGGAGAATGAACATGCGCAAGCTCGCACTCGCTCTCGCCACAGTTTCGGCGCTGTTGGCCGGCACCGCCGCCACGGCTGCGCCCAAGCTGACCCCGCAAGAGCGGCTGGACAAGATGATCGCCGGGCGTGAGGCCGGTAAACCGGTTAGCTGTCTCAACAACTGGGACACCCGCGACATGACCGTGCTCGACAAGACCGCGCTGGTCTATCGCAGCGGCAACACGATCTGGGTCAATCGCCCCGAAAACGCCCGCCAGCTTGACGATGACGATATTCTGGTCACCAAGACCACCGGCAGCCAGCTGTGCAAGCTGGACATCGTCCAGACCGTGGACCGCACCGGCGGGTTCTGGACCGGCTTCGTCAATCTGGGCGATTTCGTCCCCTACAAGAAAGTCGCCAAGGCCGACTGATCCTCGTCTGAACAGCGAGTGGCCGCCGCCCGGACCCCCGTCCTGGCGGCGGTTGTTGTTTGTGGACTTGACTCTTCGCACGCAATCCCGGAATTAGGGTGCATACCCTAAAACGGGAATCGCCGCAGCGCGAAGGGAGAGTGTTCATGAACATTGCCGCCACCATGTCCGATGCCGAACTGGCCCCGATCGATGTCAGCCGCGCCGAGCTGTATGAAGGTGAAGGCTGGCAGGAGCCGTTCCGCCAGTTGCGCGCCAAGGCACCGATCCAGTTCGTGCCTGACAGCGCCTTTGGCCCCTATTGGTCGGTCACCACCCACAAGCCGATCGTCCATATCGAGGCGCTGCCCAAGATCTTTTCATCCAGCTGGGAATATGGCGGGATCGCGATCGCCGGTTCGGTTGACGAGCCGATGGAAAACGAGATGCGCACGCCAATGTTCATCGCCATGGATCCGCCGCACCACACCGCCCAGCGCCGCACCATCGCACCCAGCTTCGGACCCAGCGAAGTACTGGAAATGAAGCGCGAAGTGCAGCAGCGCACCGCCGAAGTGCTGGACAGCCTGCCGATTGGCGAGGCGTTCAACTGGGTCGATCGCGTTTCGATCGAACTGACCACGGGCATGCTCGCCAAGCTGTTCGATTTCCCGTGGGAGCAGCGCCACAAGCTGACCTACTGGTCAGACATGGGCGGCAACGTCGAACTGATGAAGACGCCCGAGGACATGCTCAAGCGCAACGAGGCGCTGTTCGAAATGGGCGCGTCGTTCGGCGAGTTGTGGCAGCAGAAGATCGCCAATCCGGGCAAGGACCTGATCTCGGTCATGCTGCGCAGCGATGCGATGAGCCACATGAGCGAGCAGGAATTCATGGGCAACCTGATCCTGCTGATCGTGGGCGGCAACGACACCACCCGCAATTCGATGTCGGCCTTCGCCTGGGGGCTCAGCCAGTTCCCCGAACAGCGTGCGAAGCTGGAGGCCGACCCTTCGCTGATCCCCAATGCGGTGCAGGAACTGATCCGCTGGCAGACCCCGCTGGCCCACATGCGCCGCACGGTGATGGAAGATACCGAACTCGACGGCGCGCAGATGAAGAAGGGCGACAAGGTCTGCCTGTGGTACATCAGCGCCAACCGTGACGAGACCGTGTTCGACCGGCCCGACGAAGTGATCGTTGACCGTGACAATGCCCGCCGTCACCTCTCGTTCGGCTATGGCATCCACCGCTGCGTCGGCGCGCGGGTGGCCGAATTGCAGCTGACCACGCTGCTCGAAGAAATGGCCAAGCGCCGCCTCCGCGCGAATGTGATCGAAGAGCCCGAACGGGTCGCCACCTGCTTCGTCCACGGCTACAAGCAGGTGATGGTCGAGCTGTCGCACTACTGATGAAAACCAAGGATCGCATTGTCGAGGGCGCGCGCCAGCTGTTCAACGAACAGGGCTATGGCGCGGTGACCACTGCCGCGCTGGCCGCGCACCTCGGCATGGCCGAAGGTAACTTGTGGTATCACTACAAGACCAAGCGCGCGCTGCTGGAGGCGCTGGGCGAACGCTTTGCCGCAGCGATCGACCGGCGGCTCGACATGCGCCCCGGCGCCGATCCGCTGGGGGCCTATGTCGATCTGCTCAAGGCGATGATGGCGGAGTTCCGCCACTTCCGCTTCCTTTACCGCGACCAGAGCGGCTATGGCGAACACGCCGAAGTGGTCGGCAAGCGTGCGCCCGAATGGCTGCGGCGCACCTTCGAGCAGCAGGAGGAACACCTCTCTGCACTGGTCAGTGCCGGACTGCTCGACTGGCCGCGCGAACGGCTGCGCGATCTGGCGATCAATGCCACGATCGTCCTGCGCTATGGCCTGGAACACTACCGCGAACTGGGCGAGCCGATCGGCGAGGGTGCCGGGGCGGTGCGGCGGACCTTGCGGCGCCACCTGACGCTGTTCGAGCACCGCCTCGACAGTGCAGCGGCAACGCAGCTGCACGGTGCGATCGACAATATGGAAACCGAAGCGCTGGCGGCCTGATCGACCCGCAGCGGTCGAGTGGCTGGCCCGACACAATCGAGGAGCCGGGACCTGTTTGACAGCCATCCGTTCACAGCGCGCCGCGAAGTGCTGTTCGGCCTGTTTGCGACCGGCTCGGCGCTGGGCCTGGCCGGAACCGGTCTGGCCAGGGCAGCGGAGCTGTCCGACTATGACCTGGCCCGCGAACTGTATCGGTATGCCTTCCCGCTGATCTTCTTTGGCAGGTTCCGGCATCAGTTGATGACCGATGGCGATCCGCTGACAGGTCAGCGCCTGGTCATCAACCAGTGGCTGCATGCCAACCGCACGGTCACGCCCGAGAGCACCGGAGCACCGCAAACCGATACGCTCTATTCGCTGTTGCTGGGCGATCTTTCGAAAGGCCCGTTGCTGTTGACTGTTCCCAGGATGGACGGACGGTACTGGTCGATACAGGCGTGCGATTTCTTCGGCGTGACCTTTGCCATGGTCAACCGGCGGAACACGGCTGGGCCAGCCACGGTGGCCCTGATCGGACCAGACTGGCGCGGCCGGCTGCCCGATCATGTCACCGCGACATATGTCTCGCCCATGCCGCAAGTGATCGCCCTGATGCGCAGCCATTTGGTGTCGGATACCGACCGGGAAAAGGTGGTCGCCCTGCGTGCCGGTTTCACGGCAGCATCGCTCTCCGGTCCGGCAAAGGCGGGCAGCGGGATCGTGCCGCTCGCACGCGGCAAGGATCCGCTGGCCGATTTCAAGCTGCTTGCCGCGATGTGGCGCGATTGCCCGCCGCCAAAGGCAGACCGGGCGCTGCTGGGGCGGTTCGCGCGGCTGGGCTTTGGTCCTGGGGCCAGGCCCGATGTGGCGGCGCTGGCTCCCGATCGGCAGGCGGCGCTGGCCCGGGCCGAAGCCGATGGTTTCGCGGAAGTCCTTGCGGCCATAAAGCAGGGTGCCGCCAGGCTGACCGCCAACGGCTGGGGCCGGCCCAATCCGGAACTCGGCCGGTATCGCGACAAGGACTACCTGTACCGCGCGATGATCGCCCAGCAGGGCGTGATCGGCACGCCGATTACCGAAAACATTTATATGAGCTTGCATCATCTGCCCGATGGCTCGCCGCTAGATGGCAGCGGCCGCTATGAGCTGACGTTCGACGCGGCCAGCCTGACGGAAGCACAGGCCTTCTGGTCGCTGCACGCCTACCGGTTGCCGGCATTCAGACTGATCCCGAATTCGCTGAATCGCTACTCGATCAGTAGCCGCAGCCCGGCGCTTCGCTACAATCCGGACGGATCGCTTACCATCTTTGTGCAAAGCACTGATCCGGGCGGCGAGCGTTCGGCCAACTGGCTGCCAGTGGCTGCCGGCGAAAACTTCGCGCTGATCACCCGTGCCTATGAACCCAGTGGCGCTATCGCCCGGCTGGAATGGCCCGGACCCAAGGTGGTCAAGACCGGTTAGCGTGATCAGTCGATCGCCTGCCTGATCTCCGGCACCATCTTCCACCACCACACCACGCCCAGCAGCGAGACCCCTGCCGCCAGTGCAAAGGCCCAGCCATAGCTGCCCAGCCGGTCGACGATCACCCCGGTCACCACCGGGCCGACGATCCCGGCGCAGTTGCCGAAGGCGTTCTGCACCCCGATCCAGCTGCCCGCCGCGCGCGGGCCGGAGAACATCTGGCCGACGGCGTAAAGGTTGGTGGCGAGCAGGCCCGATCCGATTCCCGCCACGACCAGACAGGCCCCCACTTGCAGCGGCCCTTGCGCATACCACAGCGCCGCGATCGCGCCGCCGCCCAGCGCCTGAGCCCAGATCATCGCCCGGCGGCGCAGCGCGGCCTCGTCCGCACCGGCGGCGACCGCACGGTCCGACAGGCGCCCGCTGACCAGCGCGGTCACGCCCTGGATCACGAAGCCCATGGTGGTCAGCAAGGTCATTTGCGGGATCGAATAACCGACGGTCTTGACCAGATAGAGCGGCAGCCAGGTCAGCAGGAAGTAGAAGCCGTAGTTCGACATGAAGTGCGCGGCGCCCATCAGGTGTAGCGCGGGCACTTTCAGCAGCGCGCGAAAGTTGACTGGATCGGTCGCCGGGACGGCCACGCTCTTGCTGCGCAGCGGCGCGCTGGTGACCTGCCAGGGCAGCAGCCACAGCAGGGTGATCGCGCCGAAGATCCAGAAGATCGGCCGCCACCCCGCCGCCTGCAGGATCACGCCCCCGGCCAGCGTCCCCACCGCCGGACCGAAGGCCAGCGCGGCAGCGACCACGGCATTGGCCAGCCCGCGGTGCGCGGCGGGCACTTCCATTGCAAAGATCTTTGAACTGCCGGGAAAGGCGATGCTTTCGCCCAGTCCCAGCACCAGCCGCAGCACGATCAGCGAGGCGATCCCGCCAACCCAGCCGGTCAGCAGCGTGGCCAGCGCCCACAGCGCGATGCCCAGCGCGAACATGCGGTAGACGCAGAACCGGTCGCACAGCCAGCCGACAAAGGCGCAGAGCGGGGCATAGACCCAGAAGAACGCCGATACCGCCGTGCCGAAACTGGTCGCGGAGAGGTTCAGCTCCTGCTTCATCAAGGGCGCCGCCACCCCGATCGCGCCGCGATCGACATAGTTGAGCAGTACCGACAGCCCCAGCAGGCCAACTACCCAGGCCAGCCGTGTCCCGCTTGCGCGCGGTGCCTCTGCCGCAGTTGCCATCGCCCGTTCTCCCCCATTGTTTGAACCGAGGCTAGCACGGGTGGGCGTGACTGCGCTATGGCCCTTGCATGACCTCGCCCCGCATCAGGCCTGCCCGATGATCCGCCGCGTCCTGCGCGTGGTGCTGGCGCTGTTCTATGCCGTGGCGGGCGTGGCGCATCTGGCCGTGCCCGCGCCGTTTCTGGCGATCATGCCGGCCTGGGTGCCCGCTCCCGGAGCGGTGGTCGCCTTGACCGGAATTGCCGAGCTGGCTGGGGCGGTCGGACTGCTCCAGCCGGTCTGCCCGGGGCTGCGGCGCTATGCCGGGTGGGGCCTCGCCGCCTATGCGCTCTGCGTCTGGCCGGCCAATCTCCAGCACATGTTCAATGATCTCGCGCGGCCCGATCACGGGCTGGGGCTGCGCTATCACATCCCGCGACTGGCGTTTCAGCCGGTGCTGATCTGGCTGGCGCTGTGGGTCGGATCGAGCAGCGACTGGATCTACCGCTTCGGGCCCAAGAGAGACTGATGACCCAGCAAGCGATCCTGGTGCTGACCACTGGCGGCACTATCGACAAGGCCTATTTCGACGCGCTCAGCGAATACCAGATCGTTGATTCCGGCATCCCTGCTTTGCTGAAGGAGGCGCGGGTGGCGCTGCCGTTCCGGGTGGTCGAACTGATGCGCAAGGACAGCCTGGAACTGACCGAGGCCGACCGCGCCCTGATCGCCAGCACCGCGCGCGAGGCGCCGGAAAGCCGGATCGTCGTGACCCACGGCACCGATACCATGACCGAGACCGCCAAAGTGCTCGCCGCGCAAGTGCCGGGCAAGACCATGGTCCTGACCGGCGCACTTTCTCCCGCGCGGTTTGCCGAAACCGATGCCCCGTTCAACCTGGGCATGGCCTTCGCCGCCGCGCAGGTGGCCGTCCCCGGCGTGTGGATCGCGATGAGCGGCGAAGTGTTTGACGGGCTGAAAGTGAAGAAGGACCGCGCGGCGGGGAAGTTCGTCAGCCTCTGACCGGCTTCGTCACTCCCACTCGATCGTCCCCGGCGGCTTCGACGTATAGTCATAGACCACGCGGTTGATGCCCTTGACCTCGTTGATGATCCGGGTCGCCACCCGGCTCAGGAAGGCGGCGTCGAAGGGATAGATGTCGGCGGTCATGCCATCGGTGCTGGTCACCGCGCGCAGCGCGCAGACGTTGTCATAGGTGCGGCCATCGCCCATCACGCCCACGGTCTTGACCGGCAGCAGCACGGCGAAGGCCTGCCAGATCGCATCATACAGCCCGGCGTTGCGGATCTCCTCAAGGTACACCGCATCGGCCTTGCGCAGCACGTCGCAGCGCTCGCGCGTCACTTCGCCGGGGATGCGGATCGCGAGGCCGGGGCCGGGGAAGGGGTGGCGGCCGACGAACACGTCAGGTAGCCCCAGCTCGCGGCCCAGCTCGCGCACTTCGTCCTTGAACAGTTCGCGCAAGGGCTCGACCAGCTGCATGTTCATGCGTTCGGGCAGGCCGCCGACGTTGTGGTGGCTCTTGATCGTTACGGAGGGCCCGCCGGTGAACGAGACGCTTTCGATCACATCGGGATAGAGCGTGCCCTGCGCGAGGAAGTCCGCCCCGCCGACCTGCTTGGCCTCTTCCTCGAACACGTCGATGAAGGTCTTGCCGATGAATTTGCGCTTGGCTTCGGGATCGGTCACCCCGGCGAGGCCGCCCAGGAACAGCGCCGAAACGTCCTTGTGGACCAGCGGAATGTTGTAGTGGTTGCGGAACAGCGAAACCACCTGCTCCGCCTCGCCCAGCCGCATCAGCCCGTGGTCAACGAACACGCAGGTCAGCTGCTCGCCGATCGCTTCGTGGATCAGCACCGCAGCCACCGCCGAATCGACCCCGCCGGACAGGCCGCAGATCACCCGGCCCTTGCCCACTTGCGCGCGGATTTCGGCGATCTTGGTCTTGCGGAATTCCGCCATGGTCCAGTCACCCGACAGGCCGCAGACGTGGCGCACGAAATTCTTGAGCAGCTTGGCCCCGTCCGGCGTGTGGACCACTTCGGGGTGGAACTGCA
>CAZKAX010000087.1:0-13045 GCA_964550775.1 uncultured Novosphingobium sp.
CGGGCTGACCTGTTCGCCGCAGAACCTGCACTTGATCGCAGCCGCCTTGATGATCTCGGCGCAGCTTGGGCATGTTCGGGTGTCGCCATCGAGCATCGGTGGGCTTGATGCAGGCCCCATCAGCGGTTGAGCTGGCGCAGCGTGCGACACCGGAATGTAGATGGGCTGCGCAGGCTGTTGGCCCTCGCCATGATGATTGTTGACGACCACAGTCTGCTGCGCGGCCTGCCCCTTGTTCGACAAGGCCCAGATCAGCGCGATGATCCAAATGATCCCGGACCAGCCCAGCAGCAGGTTGAGTGCAAAAATGCCCCATGCTGATGCGTGTCCCCGGATGCCTGCGATAATGGCGGGAAGAAGGTAGATCGCGCTCAAGAGTGCGATGATCATAATGGCGATGATAGGCGACATTGCTTCCCCCCTCAGCCCTTGTAGTTTTCAAGAAAGATGACACGCTTGATCGTCTCATCCAGGATGCATCCAGAATAGACGATGCCTGCCAGCGATCCGCCGCCTTCGGCACTTGCAGCACGGGAGCATTTCGCATCGCGTTGCCGGATCCATGCGCGCTGAAGTCCGCGCAGGCGATCCTTCTTGGCGCGCGGCAATGGCCGCATGACCATAACATAGGCCTGATTGAGCCGGGCATCTTGGCGTTCGATTTCCGCGCCAATGCAATCCATCATCGCGGCGGTGACGCCCTCGGAGGCGTCCATGCATTGGTTGTAATCAGGAGTGTAGCGGCGCTCGATCTGCGGCTGTGATTGCGCATACAGTGGGACGGCAATCGACATCGCAGCAGATAAGGTTATCAAAAATCGCATAAATTTCCTCCTTCGGCTGCCTTCATGCGCGACCGTTTGCGCAACTTCAACAGAATAATGGGTCGTATAACCCGTGGCCTGTGGATGCACCTCTTGGGAGGGTATGTCCGTGTCAAGCAAGCCGCGAACTGATGAGGACCTTCTCAAGTTGAAGGCACTGGGCCGAGCTATCCGCAGAGGCCGCGAGGTGTATGACATTTCGCAGGAGGCCTTGGCGCACCAAGCTGGGATCGATCGATCCCACATGGGGAAGATCGAGCGGGGCGAACGCAATGTGACTGCATTGAATCTGCTCAGGATCGCCGATGCACTTGGGGTTACTGTTGCGGAAATCTTTGGCGAGGCAGGTTTGTAATTCATGGCCTGTCTCACCACTCGCTAGCCAAGAGGACAGTGAGCACCCGGTGCGTAACTACCGGATTGGCGGGATCATCAGACCCGTATTGCAACTCCTTGTCGTAGTAATCGACCTTCCAGAGCAGGTCGTAACCCCACAGCGTCGTCGACCCAAAGTCGCGTTCCCCATGTTGATCGCTGTCTGAATCGAAGTCGGAATAGTTGGCAAGTGCAGCGGCGAGAACAGCTGCGTCAAAGCCAGTGATGGCTCTGACGCCTTGGGTAATCATCACGGTGCCACTTTTGCTTTCACCTCGCCGCAATTCGTCATTAAGCCGGGCGATGGCTTCGGCGCGCGGCACCTCGGTGCAAATGGTCGTTCCATGTTCGGTCACGGTGATTTCCTTCCTTTGTCGAAGGCAGCCGCCATCCCTTCGTGCCAAGCTGCACGGTCGGGATGGTCGGCGATTGTGATGAGGTGGACGAAGCGTCCGGTTACTTGGTGACCTTCGCGGCCACGCGGATCGCTTCAACGATCTTGTCGAGTTCCGGCATCGCAGCGACGGCCTGCTCAACAGCTTTGGCAACCGGGATCATGGCCGTATCGAGAGCGTTCTGCTCGAACGCTTGGGCCAGCTTTTCGGCTGGGATCGCAATCGGGATGAACAGCCGTGCGTCCTGCTCGTCGCGAACGAAGCCTGCTTTCCAGACAGCAGCCATCGCCTTGTCTTCACGGATGATCTTGGCGGCAGCTTCGCGCAAACCGGGGCGGCAAGTAAATTCCAGCCCGAGCCGCGTCGGGCCAACAGCGGTTGCAGCGGTCAACCAACAATATTCGCGATCCTCCGGCGCGCAGAGTTCGCCCAGCTCGATCGCGAAGTCCTGGCCGACCCCGCGGGTGGCTTTCCAGCCTGCCACATGGATTGCCGCCGACACTTCAGATTCCACCACCTTGAAGGGTTCGGGCACCGCCTTCTTGATCGCCTGCACTGCAGCCTGCATCAGCATTTCGCTGAAGGTGACGCTGGCATGGAAATAGTCGTCCTCGATTTGCTTCAGCGATCGAATGATCCGTCCTGCGAGCTTGGTGTCGAGCTTCTGCGCGGCCTTGGTTCGGGTTTCGTCGTCGCTCACTTTTTGATCCTTCCTGTATGGGAGGGCCATCGGGGCCATCCGCCAACAGGAAGGTCGGCATCACGAAACACAGCCAGCGCATTGCCACCGAAACCTCGGCAGCGAAGGCAAGCGAACTCCCGGCCGGAAGCTACCCCGGCAACCCCAAACGGACCTCGTTTGAAACGGCGCTGAGCCTGCCGCTTATCGGCAATCCTCTGGCTCAGCGCTGCCGCGAACATACCAGAATCTGGCTACTTCGTCAAAAATGGCCGAAGTGTGCGACGCAAGCTATCGATTGTATTTCAATATCTTATTGGGCCTCAAAGCTTCGAATCGGTTTGATTCGGTCGCCCATAGCGGTAGGCAGTCGTGTTCAAGATTTCGGGAATAAGTTTGCTACCAGGATCACGACAAAACGACCCCGATTTGATTTTACAGGCCGCTCGTAAGTCATTGAATCGCAACGATGCGTGAATCGGCGATTTTACAGAAAATGTCTCGGAAATCCGGGGATGCAGTGTGCTTGGGAAGCTGCTGCTCTACCATTGAGCTACACCCGCATATCAGCCAGGCTGATCGGCGCAGCGCCCTTGCCATCAAGCATGGGGCTTCGTCAATCTGGAAGCTGTGGGCCTGCGCACTTTGTGCTGAAAAGCGTGGTCCGGGCCGGTCAGGCCAGGCGTTCGATCCGGTCGGTGCGCAGCAGGCAGGCGGCGAAGCGGTGGATCATGTGGTCCAGGGCGGCCTGGGGCCGGGCTTCGGCGCCGCAGGTGAAGATGTCGACCGCGGCCAGCGCGTGTTCGGGCCAGGTGTGGATCGAGATGTGCGATTCGGCGAGCAGGGCCACGCCGGTTACACCGCTGTGTTCGCCAAAGTGGTGCAGGCGCAGGTCGATCAGGGTCACCCGCGCCGCGGCGGCGGCTTCGCGCAGTACGGCTTCGACGAAGGCGGGATCGTCCAGTCCGGTGGTGGCGGCCAGATCGGCGATCAGGTGGATACCGTGGGGGCGGGGCGGGGTGGTCATCGTCAGAGCAGGCTGGTGAACGAATGACCGAGCGCGCGCAAGGCGGCTTCGGCGGCGGCGACGCCGCGATAGTGGGCTTCTTCGAACAGCGACAGGCCCGACAGGTCCGAATGGGCCAGCAGCAGCGGCGGTTTGAGCGACTGCGCGGCGAGGCGCGCGGGATCGCTGAGGAAGCCCGGGGTGGGGCGGATCATCGCGTGGCCCCAGCGCCACAGATCGATCCGGTCAATCGCGCCGTCCAGATCGGGGTTCATGGTCAGCAGATCATCACGCACGAACCGTTGCCATTCGGCGAGGGTGCGGGTCTGCAGCAGTTCGCGCGCGGCTCTGGGCGTTTCGCGGGACATCGGGAGGTACCAGGTCAGCACTCCGGGCCCGTCGCCCGCGCTGGAGCTTTGATGTGCGGCGAAAACATAGCCGAGCGATTCGCTGCCGGCCGAGACATTGTCCCAGGCCAGCGGCACGCCAGGGCCGCGCGGGCGGCGGCTGACCGTGATATTGGCGACGACCCAGGGGGCATAGCTGAAGGCGGACGCCGCGCCGAGTGCCGGGGCGATCCGGCGTGCGACGAAGTGCGGCATGGCCAGCACGGCCAGTTCGGCGCGGATGCGGCGGGGCTGGCCGGATGGCGCGTCCCACCGCTCCAGCACGGCGCCCTGGCCCTCTGCCCGGGCGGCGAAGACCGGGCTGGCGGTGCGGATGTGGCCGCGCAGCCGATCGCGCAGCAGGGCCACCAGCCGCCCGTTGCCTTCGGGCCAGGTCAGTTCGTTATCGCCCTGTCCGTCAGCTGCCCAGCCGCGCCGCGCCGCGAAATAGTGGATCCCGGCCCAGGCGGAGACCTGATCAAGCTCGGTCCCGTAATCGTCGCGGCTGGAATAGCGCAGATGGGAGAGCAGCGGGGCGGAGGTGTAGCCTTGCTGCGCCAGCCAGTCGGCAAAGCTCTGGTCGTCGAGCGCGATCAGCGCGGGATCGCGACTGGAATAGGCCATGGGGCTGGCAAAGGCGGGGCGGCCATCGCTGCCGGTCAGGGCGCGGTAACGGGCCATTTCGGCGAAGAAACGGTCGCGCTGGTGCTGGTCCTCGCCCGACAGGCCGGTGATGGGATAGAGCCCTTCCTGCCACTTGCCGCGCCACAGCAGCCGTTCTTCCAGATCGGCGCAGAGCTGCTCCGGATCGAACCGGGGTGCGCCGCTCTCGTCACGGCCCGTGACCATGCCGAACTGGTCCAGCATGCGGTGCAGCGCCCGCGCTTCGCGGTTGGGCACGGGCAGATAATGCGCGCCGAGCGGATAGGCGGAGACGGCGTTGCGGCCCGATCGGGCATTGCCGCCGGGCTCATCCTCCAGCTCGTAGAGCGTGAAATCGGTATAGCCTGCTTCCAGCAAGGCCCAGCCGGCCGAGAGCCCGGCCACACCGCCCCCGGCGATGGCGATGCCGGTGCGTTCCTCGGCCTGCGCGCCGGGCGGGGGGAACTTGCCATCGCGCAAGCGGTGGCCGCGCGCCATGTCCGGGCCGGAGAGGGTGCCGGGGAACGGCGCGGCAGCGGTGCAGCCCGGCGGCAGCAGCGCGGCGGCGGCGAGCGCCGATCCGCCCGCCAGCACGCCGCGGCGGTCAGCCTTCATAGGGGCCCCATTCCTCGGCAAAGCTGCGCACCAGCGCCTGGTTGTCGAGCCGGTTCACCGGGGTCGGGCGGCGGGCCATATCGGGCGGGAACTGATAGAGCAGCGGCTCGCTTTTCAGGGTCAGGAACCGCAGCCCCGGCGGCAGCCCGGCCAGCGGCGGGATCGGCCCGTGCGCGGCCATGGTAAAGCCCCACTCGCCAAAGCTGGGGACATAGGCGTGGTACCCGCGTGCGGTGAGGCCGGCAGCTTCGAGCGTGGTGGCAACGGTCCAGAAGCTGCGCGGGGCGATCAGCGGCGAAGTGCTCTGCACGGTCATCACCCCGCCGGGGGCGAGCAGGCGGGCGACTTCGCGGTAGAAATGTTCGGTATAGAGCTTGCCGAGCGAGAATTCGGTCGGATCGGGAAAGTCCACGATCACCGCGTCATAACGCCCCTGCGCCTGCTTTACCCAGCGAAACGCATCGGCATTGTGGACCGAGATCCGCGGCGAGGCGAGTGCGTGGCCGTTGAGCGCGGCCAGCTGGGGGGTATCGCGGAACAGCCGGGTCATTTCGGGGTCGAGATCGACCAGGGTGACCTGCCGGACCCGCGCATCGCGCAGGATTTCGCGCGCGGCCAGGCCATCGCCGCCGCCCAGCACCAGCACCTGCGCCGGGTTCGCCACCCGCCCCAGCACCGGCCAGACCAGCGCCTCGTGATAGCGATACTCATCGCGGCTGGAGAATTGCAGGTTGCCGTTGAGGTAGAGCCGGATATCGCCATTGCGGCGGGTCAGCACCATGCGCTGATAGGGGGTGGAGCGGGCGTAGATCACCGGTTCCTGATAGAACGCCACTTCGGACCAGCGCTGCAGGCGCTCGGCAAAGACCAGCCCCGCGATCAGGCTGGCGGCGACCAGCAGCGCCGCGGCCAGATCGGCGGCGTTGCGGCGGCTGCGCGGCAGGATCACCAGCAGCGCGATCGCCACCGAGACATTGGCGAGCCCGAACACGAAGCCGGTGCGGATCATCCCCAGTTGCGGCACCAGCAGCAGCGGAAACAGCACCGAGGCGACCAGCGCGCCGACATAGTCAAAGGTCAGCACGTTCGACACCAGCTCGCGAAAGGCGAAGCGGTGCTGGAGGATCCGGATCAGCAGCGGGATTTCCAGCCCGACCATCATGCCAATCGCCAGCACCAGCCCGTACAGCGCCAGGCGAAAGTCCGACACCAGCGGGAACAGCAGGAACAGCGCCGCCGCCGACCACCCGCCCAGCAGCGCGATCAGCACCTCGACCCGCACGAAAACGCGCAGCTCATCGCCTTTGACATAGCGCGACAGCCACGATCCCACCCCCATCGCGAACAGATAGGCGCCAATCACGGTCGAAAACTGAGTCACGCTGTCGCCCAGCAGGTACGAGGCGAGCGTGCCCGCCAGCAGTTCGTAAATCAGCCCGCAGGTCGCCACCACCAGCACCGACAACAGCAGGATGAAGGCCAGCGAGGCCTGGGGTTTTTCAGGGATGGGGGCTTCAGTCATTTCAGCAGTCGGCTGCTCCCCCCCCCCCCTCGCGCAGGGGGAGGGGAGCCGGACTTACCCATGCACCGCCGCAGCGATGATCGTCGAAATGCCGATGGCCACCGCGCCAGCCAGAATCGCGACCGCGTTGTTCTGACGCTCGATGATCTCCTTCCACAGTTCGCCGGGGGTCAGCCGGTCAACCAGCACGAAGCTGACGATGAAGATCAGGATGCCGATCCCGGCATAGAGCAGGGTGGCCAGGATTGTGTCGGTGCTCAGCATCGGATTGCTCCCTTTGGATTACACTATTTGTGGCTGGGGCCGCGCCCGCCGTAGTAGCCGCCCCCGCCGCCGCGGTTCTCGTCCGAAAACGGGGACCAGGCGTAATAGGACGCCGAGACCGACCCCGCGAAGACGATCAGGCACCAGGCGGCGAACAGGAACAGGCGTTTGGTCATGCGTCAATCATCATCGTCATCATCGTTCTGGTGTCTCCACCACAGGATCAGCAGCGGCACGCCCAGCAAGGCGGCGAGTTCCAGCCACAGATTGCCCCACATCACCCCGCCCGCGCTGGCAATCAGATCGACCGCGATCCGATCGCCCGCTTCCGCCCCGGACCCGGATCCGCCCAGCATCCAGCCATTGGAAGAACTGGACGTGCCGCTGGAGCTGGAACTGCCCCAGGGGTGCGCCTGCAAATCGGCGACAATGTCATAAGTGCCGCGCGGCACGCCGGAAAACTTGGTGGTGGTGCGGAAATCGCCCTCGCTCCACGCCCCATCGCTATCGTATCCGGTATAGTATTCGACCACGCCATAGGCGGTGTAACCGCGCTGGGTGGCGCGATCGACCAGGGTATAGTCGATATCGATCCAGCGGTTGTTGAAATTGCTGGCCCGCGCCTCGATCGTCACCGGCTGGTAGGACCGGCCCACCGTGATCTTGCCAACCGTGACGGTCACTTCCGGCCCGCCGACCACAACCGAAGTGCTGGATCGCACCGTGGCGGTGGAAATGCCGAACCCGATCATCACCAGCATCGACAGCAGCAGCGTGGCAATGGCCAGGCCGAACATTTTGGGCAGGTCGGACACGGCCATCGCGTCGGCCTGTCCGAACAATGCACCGATCGACTGCTGAAGGTCCTCTGCCGAGCCCGTTTCAGGCGCGGTTGCGGCAAGGCCCTGGGCCAGGCCGCGGCGGCCAAAAGTGGGGCGGGGGCCGCTACCCGATGGCTGGCCCAGACCAAAAGCCTGCTCCACTTCCGCCGCGCCGACCGGGATCAGCTGGGTCCAGTTGACTTCATCCGCGCTCCATTCGGCGGAGAGCAGTTCCTGCCCGCGGCTGTAGGTGGTGGCCGAAACCGTATCGCCTTCGCGCACCCGCCAATAGAATTCGCCGATCACTTGCGTGGTGGTGGTATCCGCCGGGTCATAATCCTGTGAATAGCGCGCCCCGCGCCACAGGGCGGCACCGCCGCTGCCACTGGGCCGGTCGGTCAGCATGGTGCCAAAGGTCCATTCGCCCTCGCTCAGCACCAGCCAGCGGTATCCGGCATAGGGGTTGAACAGCAGCGTTTCGGTCCACTGCACGTCGCCGTCGCTGCGGGCCAGCGCCCCGATCGCTTCCCATTCGGTGCCAAACAGCGTGCCGCGCCGCCCCAGCGGGACCGGCAGTTCGCGCATCGTCCCTTCATACAGTTCGATCACCGCCACATCGGGGTGCGCCACGTCCAGCAGTGCGCCGCAGTGCTGGCAGCCGACCGAAACCGAATAGCCCGCCGCCTTGACCGCGATGGTCCCCCCGCAATTGGGGCAAGTGATGGCCCGCGCGGCGTTCATCGCAGGTCCGCCGGGATCGCCCAGCCATCCAGCGGACGCAGGTTCTTGGGGGCGAGCTGCGCCAGTTCAAGCGCGGCGCCAAACCACGCGCTGGCCCCATCGCTGTCCCGTTGCAGGCTGATCGCCCCGCCATTGGTGCCGCGAAAATCGATGCTCAGCATTTCCGCGCCAGCCGGGGTCGGGCGGGGCAGATCGCCTTCGCTGCCCAGGCACCGGGCGGTCTTGATGTCGCTCGCCTCAAACTCCTCACCCTCCAGCACCAGCCTGGTGCCGCGTGCCACGCTGCCGCCGCTGGCAAATTGGGCCAGTTCGCTGCGCTGGAGCAATTCGGGGAACTCCTCGGTCAGCATGAAGCTGCCCATCGCCTCCCCCAGCCAGCGTTGTTTGCCATCGCTGCAATCGAGCAGCCATTCGTTCCACGAACCGTCGCTCCACCCCCAGCGCACCCGCCCGACCACGCTGAAGCGGATTTCGGCAAAGCCGCCGGTGGTGCCCAGCTGGATCGGCGATACGTCAAACGGCAGCACCGCGCTTTTGCCGATGGCTTCCAGCCCTTCGCCGTGGCGCCGGATCAGCGTCTGGCAATAGGCGCAGGTGACATAGGGCAAAGCCGCGCTGCGCACCGGCACCGGTGCGCCGCACGACGGACAGGGAAGTTCGGCCACGCGCTTGCCCCCCGCCAGCCGGTTGTTACTTCACCCGGCCCAGCAGTTCGGCCTTCTTGGCATCGAATTCGGCCTGCGAAAGCGCCCCGATGGTCAGCAGCTTGTGCAGCTTTTCGATCACGGCAAAGGGATCTTCCGCCGGAGCCGCCGGAGCCGCCGGGGCGGCAGGTGCGGCGGACTGGCCCAGCCCGGCCGACATGGCCTGACCCATCGCCACGGCCGCAGCCACGCCCGCGCCCATTCCGGCCATGCCGCCATCCTGACCCGCGCTCTTTTCCAGCGCTTCGGCGGCCTGGAACTTGGTGTACTTGTCCAGATCACCAATCGCCCGCATCGACGTGCCCTTGTCCAGATGGGCCTGGACTTCTTCAGGCAGCGAGACGCTTTCGACGAAGAAGGTCAGGCAGGACAGGCCCCATTCGGCAAACACCTTGTCCACTTCGGCCTTGATCTTGTCCGACATGGCCTGCTGGTTGGCGGCCAGATCCAGGAAGGGAATGCCGCTGCCGCCCAGCGCCGTGGCGATGGCGGTGACGATGGACGAACGCAGCTGCGCCTCCAGCGTCTGTGCATCGATCCCGCTGGTGGTGCCCAGCACGCGCTGGACGAACGGCTGCAGCTGATCGATCTTGAACGAATAGGTGCCAAAGGCGCGGATCCGCACCGGGCCCAGATCGGCATCGCGCACGGTGATCGGCTGGCTGGTGCCCCATTTCAGGCCCGCCTGCTCGCGCATCGAAAAGAACACGACGTCCGATTTGAACGGGCTTTTGAAGCCCTTGTCCCAGTTCATCAGGTTGGTCAGGATCGGCAGGTTGGCCGTATCCAGCGTGTGCAGCCCCGGGCCGAAGAAATCGGCCAGCTGCCCTTCGTTCAGGAACGCCGCGATCTGGCCTTCGCGCACGGTCAGCTGGGCGCCGTTCTGGATTTCGTGATCCGCAAACGGCACGCGCCAGGCCAGCTGGCCGGGTTCTTCCAGCCATTCGATGACATCAACGAACTGTTTCTTCAGAAA
This sequence comes from uncultured Novosphingobium sp., assembly GCA_964550775.1. Taxonomy (GTDB): domain Bacteria; phylum Pseudomonadota; class Alphaproteobacteria; order Sphingomonadales; family Sphingomonadaceae; genus Novosphingobium. The sequence goes on from CAZKAX010000087.1 coordinate 9,951, forward strand.
ATCGAACATCGTGCACTCCCAGGGAGGTTCATGGGGCAAGATTAGTGTCCTGCCTGCCTAATACAATAGAAACCGGACAGTTGCGAACCGATTGCAACAAAAATCACACAAGCCGGGCATCGACCACCTGCTGCGTCAGGGGTGCGCGGAAAGGGGAAAATCGATTTTCCTACACGCGCCGAATCTGTCATGAACCGGGCCGCTCTTTGACATTGTCGGTCCCCATTTTTGCCCTGCGGCGGGTATATTTCGCCGGAATCAGGCCATCTGTAACCTTATTTGCTGTAAGATATTGAGATGTAAGGAATAACTGCCCGGACAGGGTGTAACCTTGCTGTCACCTTGTCACTCGCCCGTGTCACCCGCCCGCCGGGGTTCAGCGCATCCCGGCCAGCGCCTTTTGCCGCCGCCGCTGGACCGAACTGCCCAGGCCAATCGCCTCGCGGTACTTGGCCACGGTGCGGCGGGCCAATTCGAACCCGCGTTCCTTGAGCAGATCGACCAGGGTATCGTCAGACAGGATCGCCTTGGCATCCTCTGCATCGATCAACTGCTTGATCGCAGCCTTGACCGCCTCGGCCGAAGCCCCGCCTTCGCCATCGACCGCGCCGACGCCGCTGGTGAAGAAGTATTTCAGTTCAAACGTGCCGCGCGTGCAATGCAGGTACTTGTTGCTGGTGACCCGGCTGACCGTGCTTTCGTGCATCGAAATCGCTTCGGCCACCTGCCGCAAGGTCAGCGGTTTCAGGTTGGATACGCCGTGGCGGAAAAATCCGTCCTGCTGGGTTACCAGTTCGCTCGCCACTTTCAGAATGGTCTTCTGCCGCTGGTCGAGCGCTTTCACCAGCCAGTTGGCATCGGCCAATTTGTCTGACAGCCATCCGCGCGAAGTCTTGTCATCGCAGGCCTGACGCATTTCCACATAGTAGCTGCGGTTGACGATCAGCCGGGGCAGGGTGGCCTGGTTGATGCTGACGTCCCACCCGCCGTCCTTGCGCGGCGTGACCAGAATGTCCGGCGTCACCGGCTCGCCGCCGCCGGACCCGAATTTCAGCCCCGGCTTGGGATCATAGCCGCGCAGTTCGGCCAGCATTTCAGCGAAGTCTTCATCATCGACCCCACACATCCGCTTCAGCCGGGGCAGCTCACCGCGCGCCAGCAGGTCCAGATTGTCGAGCAGGCGGGCCATGCACGGGTCATAGCGGTCTGCCTCTTTGGCCTGCAGGATCAGGCATTCCGAAAGGCTGCGCGCGCCGACCCCGGTGGGGTCAAGCGATTGCACCAGCGCCTGCCCGCGTTCAGCCAGTTCCTCGTCCACGCCCAGTTCCGCCGCGATTTCACGCAGGGAAAGCGGCAGGTAACCGGCATCGTCCAGCTGGCCGACGATATGCCGCGCGATGAAGGCCTGGACGGGATCCTGCGCCATCGGCCCGATCTGCGCTTCAAGGTGTTCGGCCAGGCTTGGTTCGCCCGCGCCGCGTTCATCGATGCCGGGTCCGTCCTCACCGGCCGGCCCGCGCAGTTCGGCGCCCCAATCGCCGCGCTCGCCATCGCCGGTGTCGCGTTCGGTATCGAGCGCGCTGCGGTCTATATCGAGCGGACGGTCATCTTCGGCGCGGCCTTCGGAAACCAGCTGATCGACCGGCGAGCTTTCCAGCGTGGTGCGGCGCAGCTCGATCTCGTCCGGTGCGGCGTCGGCAGCTGGCGCGCCGTCGCCCACTTCGAGCAGCGGGTTGCTGTCGATCGCTTCGCCGATGAAGGTTTCGATTTCCAGATTCGACAGCGCCAGCAGCTTGATCGCCTGCTGCAGCTGCGGTGTCATCACCAGCGACTGCGACTGTCTCAGATCAAGGCGAGGGCCAAGGGCCATGGTCAGGTGTCGCTGCCGGTTCCGCCCTAGAGCGTGAACCCTTCGCCCAGATACAGGCGGCGCACGTTCTCATCCGCCACCAGCGCTTCCGGGCTGCCCGCGAACAGCACCTGCCCGCCATAGATGATGCAGGCGCGGTCCACGATATCCAGCGTTTCGCGGACGTTGTGATCGGTGATCAGCACCCCGATCCCGCGCTGCTTGAGGTCTTTCACCAGATCGCGAATGTCACTGATCGACAGCGGATCGATCCCGGCAAAGGGTTCGTCCAGCAGCATGATCGAAGGGTTCGCGGCCAGCGCACGGGCGATTTCGCAGCGGCGGCGTTCCCCGCCGGACAGTGCCATGGCCGCAGAGGCGCGCAGCCGGGTCAGCCCGAATTCGCCCAGCAGCCGTTCCAGTTCCTGCGCCCGCACTACCGGATCGGGCTCTACCAGTTCGAGTACGCAATTGATGTTCTGTTCCACGGTCATTCCGCGGAAAATGCTGGTTTCCTGCGGCAGGTAACCCAGCCCCAGGATCGCGCGGCGGTACATCGGCAGGTGGGTTACATCCACCCCGTCCATCAGGATCCGCCCGCTGTCCGGCCGCACCAGCCCCATGATTGAATAGAAGCAGGTGGTCTTACCTGCCCCGTTCGGCCCCAGCAGACCCAGCACTTCGCCCTTGGCCACCGACAGCGAAATGTCAGTCAGCACGGCGCGTTTGTCATAGCTTTTGGCGATCGAGATCACTTCCAGTCCGCCTTGCAGCGCCCCGGATGCGGAGGTCGGACTGGCGGCGGTGCCGGGATGCTCGGTTTGCACGGTTTCGGTCATCACTTGCGCCGTTTATTCATCCCTGTGCCGCTCGGCAAGCACCCGTAAGGGCATTTGGCAAGATTCATGCATGGCTTGCCGGAAAATGGCTTTGCACAAGAATGGTAAACGAGTCTTGCAAGGCACTGCCTTCGGTGTTCTACTCAGCTTCAGGGGATGGAGAGAGGGGAATGCCGATGGTAAAGGTATTGAACGGCACCGGTTCCACCGGAGCAAGTGCCAAGCCGCTCGATTGGCGCAAGCGGATGAGCGACAATATCGCTTATGCCTTGCTGATCTATACCGCCCTGCAAATCTTCATCACCATGGGCGCACTCAACAGCGATGGCGGATCGATCCTGCCCTATTTCGGGCTGGTGATCCTGGTCGCGGCGATTATCCCGGCCTGCCGCCGGTTTGAAAAGCGC
>CAZKAX010000088.1:0-12581 GCA_964550775.1 uncultured Novosphingobium sp.
CCCGTGGTGGTCAGAGCGCGGGCAAACGCTCTGGTGATCCTCGTACTCCTCGCAGAACAGCATTTCGCTGCACGACGGGCATTTGATCCAGAGGTTGTCAGGGGTGTCCCGCTTCGTGGTGAAGGGGATCGAATTGCGGACGCGATCTAGCCAGCTCATGCCTGATTCCTAGCGGAATGCACCGCATCGGCAAGCGCCTTGGTCAGTTCACGCACAGGCCCGGCCGCATTTGCGCCGTGCTGGCCAACCAGATCGACCAGCGCCGAACCCACCACCACGCCGTCGGCAACCTTGGCGATGGCAGCGGCCTGTTCAGGCGTACGCACGCCGAAGCCAACCGCGACGGGAATTGTGGCCGAGGCCTTGAGCCGCGCCACGGCTTCCTCGATCGAGGTTTGCGCGGCCTGCTGCATGCCAGTGATGCCCGCGACCGAAACGTAATAGAGAAAGCCCGAAGACCCCTCCAGCACCGCCGGCAGCCGCGCCGCATCAGTGGTGGGGGTGGCCAGCCGGATCAGGCTGACCCCGGCATCGCGCAGCGCAGGGCCAAGCTCGGCGTCCTCCTCGGGCGGAATGTCGACGCAGATCACCCCGTCGACCCCGGCCTTGCTGCACTCGGCAGCGAACCAGTCAGGCCCGCGGGTGATCATCGGGTTGGCATAGCCCATCAGCACCAGCGGCACCTCCGGGTGGCGCGCGCGGAACGCGGCGGCGAGCGCGAAGATGTCCGCCGTGGTGGTCCCCGCCCCCAGCGCGCGCAGGTTCGCGGCCTGGATCGCCGGACCATCAGCCATCGGATCGGTGAACGGCATCCCCAGCTCGATCACGTCCGCGCCGCCCTCGACCAGCGCGTCAAGGATTGCCGCAGTGGCAGCGGGCGTGGGATCGCCCCCGGTGACGAAAGTAACGAGGGCGGGTCCCTTGGCGAAGGCGGTTGAGAGGCGGGTCACAACTTCACCCCCAGATGCTCCGCGACCGAGAAGATGTCCTTGTCCCCCCGTCCGCACAGGTTGGCGAGGATGATGCTGTCCTTGGGCATGGTCGGAGCGACCTTTTTCACCGCCGCAATCGCGTGGGCGGGTTCCAGCGCGGGGATGATGCCTTCGGTGCGGCAGAGCAACTGGAAGGCGCCCAGCGCCTCGTCGTCAGTGACGCTGGTGTAATCGACCCGGCCGACATCGCGCAGCCAGGCGTGCTCCGGCCCGATCCCCGGATAGTCGAGCCCCGCGCTGATCGAGTGGCCTTCGATGATCTGGCCGTCGCTATCCTGCAACAGGTAGGTCTTGTTGCCGTGGAGGATCCCCGGGCGTCCACCCGCCAGCGACGCGGCGTGGTCCTTGTCCAGTCCGTAACCGGCGGCTTCGACGCCCAGCATCTTGACGCTGGCATCATCCAGGAACGGGTGGAACAGCCCGATCGCATTGCTGCCCCCGCCGATCGCGGCAACCAGCAGGTCGGGCAGGCGGCCGGTGCGGGCCAGCATCTGCGCGCGCGCTTCCTTGCCGATCACGCTCTGAAAATCGCGGACCAGTTCGGGATAGGGATGCGGACCGGCGGCGGTGCCGATGATGTAGAAAGTGTCGTGGACATTGGCGACCCAGTCGCGCAGCGCCTCGTTCATCGCGTCCTTCAGCGTCGCGGCCCCGGCCGTAACGGGCCGCACTTCCGCGCCGAGCAGCTTCATCCGGAACACGTTGGGTGCCTGCCGGGCCACGTCGGTCGCGCCCATGAAGATCACGCAGGGCAGACCGAACCGAGCGCAGACTGTGGCCGTGGCGACGCCATGCTGGCCCGCACCGGTTTCCGCGATGATCCGGGTCTTGCCCATGCGGATCGCCAGCAGGATCTGGCCGATGCAGTTATTGATCTTGTGCGCGCCGGTATGGTTCAGCTCGTCGCGCTTGAACCATACCTGTGCGCCGCCAAGCTCTTCGGTCAGCCGGGGTGCGAAATAGAGTGGGCTGGGGCGGCCGACATAGTGTTCCAGCAGGTCGTCGAATTCGGCCTGGAATGCCGGATCGGCCTTGGCGGCGGTGTACTCGCGCTCAAGGTCCAAGATCAGCGGCATCAGCGTTTCGGCGACGTAACGGCCCCCGAACTGGCCGAAATGGCCGCGTTCGTCGGGCTGGGAGCGAAAAGAGTTCGGCGTGGTGCTGGGCTGGGTCATATCGCGGTGGCGCTTGGCACTCTTGGCCACGGAAGTCCAGCCTTTGCGCGGCTTTGCGCGCTTACCTGAACGTAATTTAACTATCAGTTGTTAGTGTAATATGTTGCATATCTGCAACAAACGCGAATTCCTGCGATCAATCTGAACAATAAATTCATCGCAGCGCAAGGCCGTGCTTCCTACCTGCCGGTCAGTCCCTGTCAGGGGCCTGAATATCCAAGGAGTATGATTATGCGTAAGGTTCTTCTCCCGCTGCTCGCCATTGCAGCCACCGCGACCCCGGCCATGGCGAACGAAGCCCGCGTTGAAGCGCGCGGCGGCGTGTTCTGGAGCCCGGGATATACGCAGGACGCCTATGGCGTGGCTGCGGGCTATGATTTCGATCTGGGCGAAACCACGTTCGCCGGTGTCGAAGTGTCGGGCGACAAGATCGCCGACAGCGGCACCAAGGTCGCCTTCGGCTTCACCGGCCGCGCCGGTGCCAAGGTGGGTGAACAGGGCAAGTTCTACGCCACCGGCGGTTACACCACCGAAACCTGCACCGGCTGCAACAACGAAAGCGTCCACGCGGGCGCCGGTTACCAGCAGGGCTTTGGCAACAAGCTCTATGGCAAGGTCGAATACCGCCACTTCTTCCTCGACCAGAACCGTCCGGACGGCAACGCCGTGTTCGCGGGCCTGGGCGTGAAGTTCTAAGCCTTTAACCTGCCACCGAGTGAAGGGGCGGCCTTGAAAGAGGTCGCCCCATTTCTATGCGCTGCGAGCGGCGGCGCAGAAGGCGGCGATTTTGGCGACGTCCTTGACCCCCGGTGCGCTTTCCACGCCGGAGGACGTATCCACCAGCGGCGCACCAGTCAGCCGCACGGCTTCGGCCACATTGTCTGCAGAAAGTCCGCCCGCGAGGCCCCATGGGCAGGGGGCTTTCCATGCCGCGAGCAGCGACCAGTCGAACTTCAGCCCCATCCCGCCCTGCAAGCCGCCCTTGGGCGTCTTGGCATCGAACAGGATCAGGTCTGCCGCGCCAAGATATGCCTGCGCGCGATCGATGTCTGCAGCGGCGGCGACCGAGAGTACTTTCCACACCGGCAAGCCAAACCGCGCCTTGGCCTCGGCCACGCGTCGGGGGCTTTCGCTGCCGTGGAATTGCAGCGCGTCGAGCGCGCCTGCCGCCACCGCGTCGCCCAGCAGCTGGTCACCCGCATCGACGAACACCCCGACCCGGCCGATCCGCCCCGCCGCGCGCGCGGCGAGGTCCCGCGCCACGGTCAGCGAGGCGAAGCGCGGGCTGGGTTCATAGAACATCAGCCCGAAATGTTCCGCCCGCGCGGCAATCGCCGCTTCCAGCGTTTCAGGCGTGGTCAGGCCGCAGATTTTGATGGCGGGGGCTGTCATACCCCCGCCGGTTAGCGCGGGCGGGGTCAGGGCGCCAGTTCGAACTGCACCGCGACGTTCACGGTCAGATCGAGCTGGCCAGCCGCCACCGGTGTGGGCGCGGCATCGGCCATCATCGCGGCTTTGGCGAACATCACCGGCTGGGGCGGGCTGTAGCCACCGCTTTCGCTGATCGTCAGGATCCGCACCACGCGCAGACCGGCCGCCTTGGCATAGAGGTCCGCGCGGGCGCGGGCGGCCTTGATTGCGGCGACGCGAGCCTCGTCCATCGCGGCGTCGGGGTTGTCGAGCTGGAAGCTCGGCCCGTTGACCTCGTTCGCGCCCGAGGCGACCAGCGTGTCGAGCACCTTGCCGAACTGCTTGAGGTCACGCTGCTTGACGCTGACGGTGTTGTTGGCCTGATAGCCGACGATCCGCGGGGCGCGCATCGTGCCGTTGGGGCTGACCTGTTGGTCGCCATAGACCGGGTTGAGGCTGATCTGGCTGGTCTGGACGTCCTTGTCAGCGATCCCGGCGGCCTTGAGCGCGGCGATCACCTTGTTCATCTGCGCCGCATTGGCGGTCATCGCGGCGCCAGCGGTGGGGGCCTGGCTGGTCACCCCGGCGCTGAACACGGCAAGGTCCGGCGCGCGAGTGGCGCGGCCTTCGCCATTGACCGAAAGCAGGGTGTTTCCGGCGGCGACAACCGGGCCGGACTGGAAGTTCTGGGCCATGGCAACTCCGGGCAGGGCCAGCGCAAGCGCCAGCGGGGCAAGAGCGATCTTGAGCGATTTCATTGCGATACTCCTTCGCAGCATGACTTGGTCATGCCCCGCGAAGGCTTTCGCAGGGCTGAATTACAGTGTCGCCTCAATCGCCCGCGCAGCCGCAACCGGATCTTCGGCCCGCGCGATCGGTCGGCCCACCACCAGCACCGAAGCCCCGGCATCGCGGGCCTGGCGCGGGGTGACGGCGCGTTTCTGATCGCCCATTGCGCCGCCGGCCGGGCGCAGGCCGGGGACAACGAGGTAGCCGTCCTTCCACTGCGAATGGACCGCCGCCACTTCGTGCCCCGAACAGACGATCCCGTCGAGGCCCGATGAATGCGCCAGTTCGGCCAGCCGCATGACCTGATCGTGCGCCGTTCCGCCAATCCCGGTTGCGGCCATATCGCCTTCATCCAGGCTGGTCAGCAGGGTTACGCCGACCACCTTGCAATGCTCGCCCGCCGCGGCCTTGGCATCTTCCATCATCGCGCGGCCGCCGCCCGCGTGGACCGTGACGATCGCCGGTTCCAGCACGTGGATCGCCTGCATCGCCCCGGCGACGGTGTTGGGAATGTCATGCAGCTTGAGATCGAGGAAGATCGGCAGCCCGATCTTGGCGATTTCATGCACCCCGTGGTGGCCATGGGCGCAAAAGAATTCCAGCCCCAGCTTCAGCCCGCCAATGTGCCCCGCCACCTTGCGCGCCACGGCTTCGGCGGTTTCCAGCCGGGGAAAATCAAGCGCGAGGTAGATCGGGTTGGTGCTCATACAGTGGGATTCTCCGGTGAGGCGGCATCAAGCTGGGTGGTGGTGGCAAGGGCGCTGGGCTGGCTGACCGTGGTGGCCTTTACCGTGTTTTCCAGGCTGGAAATACGCCGGGTGAGCCGCCATTTCCCGGCCTTGGCCAGCAGCCACATCGGCAGCAAGCCGGCCAGAAACGAAAGGATCACCAGCGCGGGCAGCTTGGTCTGGAGGATCAGCCCCTCCCAGATCTTCACTTCCACGTCCTGCCAGTTGTTGATCGAAAACAGCGCCAGCGCGATCACCAGCACTACCCACACGACCGTCCGGATTACCTGCATCGACCCAAGGCCTCCTTACCCCCAGAGGTTTGATCGCGCGATGCTAGGCGGGATTGGCCGCGAAGGAAAGGGTGGCTTGGCCCACGCCCGTTGAGCTACGCTCGCCTGCGGCTGAGGGGAGAGGGCGAAGCAGTGCGGCGCTGGCCTTATTCCCCGAACACCCGCGCGAAGATCGTGTCGATCGCCTTGAAGTGGTAATCGAGGTTGAACTTCTCTTCGAGCTCCTGCGGCGAAAGCGCGGCGGTGACTTCGGGATCGGCTTTCAGCAGTTCGAGCAGGTTGAGCTGCCCGTCCGATTCCCACACCTTCATCGCGTTGCGCTGGACCAGCCGGTACGATGCATCGCGTTCCAGCCCGGCCTGGGTCAGGGCCAGCAGCACCCGCTGCGAGTGGACCAGCCCGCCCATCTTGTCCAAATTCTTCTGCATCCGCTCCGGATAGATCAGCAGCTTGTCGATCACCCCGGTCAGCCGGGCCAGCGCGAAGTCCAGCGTGATGGTGGCATCGGGGCCGATAAAGCGTTCGACCGAGGAATGGCTGATATCGCGTTCGTGCCACAGCGCGACGTTCTCCAGCGCCGGGGTCACTGCCGAGCGGACCATCCGGGCGAGCCCGGTCAGGTTCTCGGTCAGCACCGGGTTGCGCTTGTGCGGCATGGCCGAGCTGCCCTTTTGCCCGGGGCTGAAATATTCCTCCGCCTCCAGCACTTCGGTGCGCTGCAGGTGGCGCACTTCGATCGCGAGGCGTTCAATACTGCTGGCGATCACCCCCAGCGTGGCAAAGAACATCGCATGGCGATCGCGCGGGATCACCTGGGTGGAAACGGGTTCCACCGCGAGGCCAAGCTTGTCTGCGACATATTCCTCAACCGAGGGATCGATGTTGGCAAAAGTGCCAACCGCACCCGAAATCGCGCAGGTCGCTACTTCGGCGCGGGCGGCGATCAGGCGCGCCTTGCAGCGGGTGAATTCGGCATAGGCTTCGGCCAGCTTCTTGCCGAAAGTGGTCGGTTCGGCGTGGATGCCGTGGCTGCGGCCGATGGTGGGGGTGTACTTGTGCTCCAGCGCGCGGCGCTTGAGCGCGGCGAGCAGCGCGTCGAGGTCTTCCAGCAACAGGTCACTGGCCTGCGCCAGCTGGACCGACAGAGTTGTGTCGAGAACGTCAGAGCTGGTCATGCCCTGGTGCATGAAGCGGGCTTCGGGGCCAACCTGTTGTGCGACCCAATCGAGGAAAGCGATCACGTCATGCTTGGTCACGGCCTCGATCGCGTCGATCGCGGCGACATCGATCTTCGGGTTGGTCGCCCACCAGTCCCACAGCGCCTTGGCCCCGCTTGGCGGCACCACGCCCAGTTCACCCAGCTTCTGCGTGGCGTGCGCTTCGATCTCGAACCAGATCTTGAAGCGGGCTTCCGGCTCCCAGATGGCGACCATCGCGGGGCGGGCATAACGGGGGACCATGTTTCGTACTCCTAGGGGCGTTGCGTGGCTGCCGCTAGGGCGCGGGGGCCGCGAAGGCAAGGGGGGAGGGCAGGGTTACAGGTTGACACGGTTGACACTGTCCAGAGCGGAATAGTCCGGCCCGCCCGATTGAAGCTGGTCGGCGCGCGCCGGACAGGGTCAGGAATGTTGGATTCGCGGGGCATACGGCCAGAATACCAAATCGCGGCGATGTAGGAAAATGGCCCCTCCGTCAGCCGCTGCGCGGCTGCCACCTCCCCATTTGTCCCTGCGGGAAAAATGGAGAGGGATTGGGCGAGGCGTTTCCATCCCTCTCCATTTTCGCGAAGCGCAAATGGGGAGGTGGCAGCCCGCAGGGCTGACGGAGGGGCCTCAACGCTTGCAGTACCGCACAATCCCCTCAGCCACATCCTGCGCCGATTTCAGCACATCGCTGGCCGGAATGCGTACCACCTCGATTCCCTGCGATTCCAGCCAGGCCATGCGCTCGGCATCACGTTCCGGCTGATTGCCCATGTCATGCCCAATTCCATCAATTTCGAACGCACACTTTATCCGCGGGCAAAAGAAATCGAGCACATAAGGGCCAAGCGAATGCTGGCGGCGAAAGGTTACGCCATCCGGGGACCCGCGTAACAGGTTCCATAGCAGGACTTCGGGTAGCGACATGTCGCGACGGAGTTGGCGCGCGCGCTGTGTGTTCTTGGGTTGGCGCGGTCTTGGCAATGGCCCCTCCGTCAGCCGCTGCGCGGCTGCCACCTCCCCATTTGTGCTTCGCAAAAATGGAGAGGGATTGCTGAGATCAGCCCTCTGGTTCTTCAACCCGGGGCAGGTCCTTGATATCCTCCGGGCGCCGCAGGTCGCGCTGTTCGCTGGGAGTGCCGGAGCGATAGCCCATGCGGGTCAGGACTTTATCGATGTCGGGCCGGAAGAAATCGACGTTGTGGCACACACGCATATAGATCCGCGCCGAATCGGTCATGTAACCATCGGCCTGGTAGAGATCGAGCCAGTGCCCGGTCCAGCTGCCGTCGCCGCCTTCCCAATGGTTGGAAAAGGCGATGGCCGGTTGGCGGGTGGAGCAGAAGACAAAGGTCTGGACCTTGGCCTTTTCCCAGGTCACTTCGGGCTTGGCAGGCTCTTTGCCGGTGCCATCCGCGTCATAGGACGTACCCGACCACGCCTCTTGCCGCCGCAGTGTGCCAAGCGAGTTCTGGTCGACATCGACCGTGCTCAGCACTTTTTCCCACTGGCACTGCCCCTGGCGGCAACTGGTCATCTGCGCGCCGGCATAGGGATCCTCGCTCGCGCTGGGGCTGGGGCTGGGGACCAGCGCGGCGGCGGCATCGCCGGGGGTGCTGGTGGGGGCAGGCGCAGGCGCGGTCTGATCGACCACCGGGCCGACCGCCCGCTGCACGGCCCAGCCCCCGACCAAAGCCAGCGCGATCCCACCCGCAGCGATTCCAGCATAGCGCAGCCACGGCTTGCCCGCGCCTTCACCGCTGAGCAGGCGGGCCTTTTCTGCCTCGAACTCGTCATCGCTGAGCGTGCCCGCAGCGTGGAGGGCGGCCAGGCGTTCGAGGGCTTCGAGGCGGTTGTCGATCATGGCGGTGCGTTCCTTGCGCGGAAAATGACGCGTCTGGCGTAACCGGTGCCGACAGGAATTGCCAGCAAGGGCTTGAACCGTCGCGGCAAAGCCTTCACCCTGCGGCGCAGTGCAACGCTCCGCCACCAACCGCCGTTCGTTCATCATGGCCAGCGCCGCCGCGCTGTTCTGGCCGGTGGGGGCGGGGGCGCAAGTGGTCAGCCAGGGGGCCAAGATGTTCCAGTCCAACCGCCCCGCGCCGGGCCAGCGCCGCTTTCTGTCCAAAGCCGTGGAGCGCGAGATTGATCGCGTTTCCGCGCTGATTGCCGATCCGGAGCTGCGCTGGATGTTCGGCAACTGCTATCCCAACACGCTCGACACCACGGTGACGCTGGGCACGCTGGACGGGCAGGACGATGCCTTTGTCATCACCGGAGACATCGATGCGCTGTGGCTGCGGGACAGTTCGGCGCAGCTGCGGCCCTACCTGCATCTGGTGCGGCATGATGAGCAGCTGCGCCGGGTCTTTCGCGGCCTGATCCGCCGCCATGCCCGCTGTGTGCTGGCCGATCCCTATGCCAATGCCTTCTTGCGCGATCTGACCAGCACCGCCGGGCTGCACTGGGCGAAAAGCGACCGGACCGAGATGAAACCCGGCGTGGCCGAGCGCAAGTGGGAGGTCGATTCGCTGTGCTATGTTCTGCGCCTGGCGCACGATTACTGGCGCGAAAGCGGGGACGAGGAGCCGTTTGACCAGACCTGGTCAGCGGCGGCGAAGCTGATCGTGGCGACCTTCAAAGAGCAGCAGCGTTTCTCCGGCCCCGGCCCCTACCGCTTCCAGCGCCAGTCTACCCAGCCGACCGAGACCACGCTGGCCGGGGTGGGCACGCCGACCCGCAAGACTGGCCTGATCCATTCTGCCTTCCGCCCATCGGACGATGCCTGCACCTTTCCCTGCAACATTCCCGGTAACCTGTTCGCCGTGGCCACCTTGCGCGAACTGACCGTGCTGGCCCGCTCCGCCTTGCGCGACGAGGCCTTGGCGGAAGAGGCCAGCGCGCTCGCTGCCGAGGTGGAGGCGGCGGTGTTCAGGCACGGCACCATGGTTCTGCCCGATGGTCGGCAGGTGCTGGCCTATGAAACCGATGGCTATGGCAACCACCTGTTCATGGACGATGCCAATGTGCCGAGCTTGCTGGGCCTGGCCTATCTGCGCTGCCTGCCCGCCGATTACCCGCTGTGGCGGACCACGGCGGACGCGGTGTGGAGCGAGGCGAACCCCTGGTTCTTCAAGGGCCGCGCGGCCGAAGGGATCGGCGGGCCGCATATCGGTGAAGGTCAGGTCTGGCCCATGTCGATCATCCTGCGCGCGCTATCCAGCACTGACGAAGCGGTGATTGCCGAGGCGCTGCGCACCCTGCGCGCAACCCACGCCGGGACCGGTTTCATGCACGAAGCCTTTGATAAAGACGATCCGGCGAAGTTCACGCGGACATGGTTTGCGTGGGTCAATGGGCTGTTCGGGGAACTGATCGTGAAGCTGGCGGGCGAGCGGCCGCATTTGCTGGCGGTTGGGTATGGGGAGGGGTGAGAGGCGCTAAGGCTCTAGCACCACTTTCCCCACAATCCCCCGCGCCGCCATGGCGTCAAACGCCTCGCGCCAGTCTGCCAGTGGCAGGACGCGGTCGATTTGGGGGTGGAGTTTGCCCTCGCCCGCGAGTGCCAGCATCGCCTGCCGCACCGCCGCGCCGCGTTCGGGAAAGCGTCGCGCATATTCGCCAGCGCGCACGCCGACCACGGAAAAGCCCTTGATCAACGGGATATTGGTCGAAATGTCGGCAATCCGCCCCCCGGCAAAGCCGATCACCAGCAGCTTGCCGCCGAACGCGACGCAGCGGGTGCTTTCATCGAATATGTCGCCGCCGACCGGATCATAGACTAGATCACAGAGGTGCCCGCCAGTGATCTCGGTCACGGCCTCGCGGAAGCGGCCATTGGCCAGGATCGCGGCGTCCGGCTGACAGGCCGCTTTCAGCGCTTCGAGCTTGGCGGGAGAGCCGCTGGTGGCGATCACCCGTGCGCCCATGCTTTTGGCCAGATCCGCCGCGGCCAGGCCAACCCCGCCGGTCGCGCCGTGGACCAGCACCCAATCGCCCGCTTTCAGCCCGCCGATCTCGACCAGTGCGGTATAGGCCGTGCCGTATGCCGCCCCCAGCGCCGCCGCCTGCTGATAGCTCAGCCCATCCGGGATCGGCCGCACGGCGGAGGGATCGAGCGCGGCATATTCCGCCATGCAGCCGCCCTTGCCGCCGCCCATCACCCGCGTGCCGACCGGCATGGGGCTGTCCGCATCGGCCTCGATCACTTCGCCCGCCAGTTCCAGCCCCAGCACAAACGGCGGCTCCGGCTTGAACTGGTACTCGCCCCGGGTCATCAGCAGGTCAGGAAAGTTGAGCGATGTGGCGCGCACCCGCACCAGCACTTGCCCCGGCTGGCGGGCGGGCATGGGGGCATCGATCAGGGCAATGCCCGAAAGATCGGGCGAGAGGTGGCTGACGGTGAGGGCTTTCATAGCATTCCAAACCTATGCCCGTTCGTGTCGAGCGAAGTCGGGACACCGTGGCGCAGCGCTGGCGTGTCTCGACCTCGCTCGACACGAACGGTGATGGGCAAGCAAGTTCAGAACGAATCCTTCGCCGCCCGCAATGCCGCGAAAGTCTCCACCGCGTCCCCGCCGCCCCAGCGCGCCTGCATGTCCGGATCGTCGGCGCGCAGGAAGGGGTTGGTGGCGAGTTCGCGGCTGAGCGTGGTCGGGACGGTCGGCTTGCCCTCGGCGCGAGCGCGTTCGATGTGGGCTACGTAATCGGCCAGCTTGGCATTGTCCGGATCGGCGTGGACCGCGAAGCGGGCGTTGCTGGCGGTATATTCGTGCGCGCAATAGAGCAGGGTGGAGGGCGGCAGGGCCTTCAGCCGGCACAGGCTGGCCCAGAACTGCGGCGGCGTCCCTTCGAACATCCGCCCGCAGCCCAGCGCAAACAGCGCATCACCGACAAAGGCCAGGTCGGCCTTGGCGCTGTGCAGCGCGATATGGCCGTTGGTGTGGCCGCCCACGTCGATCACATGGAAGTCCCACGCCCCGATCGCGATCACATCGCCGTGTGATACCTGCCGGTCGACCGCCGGGGTGCGGGCACTATCCACTTCGGAGGCAATCACCGTACACCCCGTCGCCGCCTTGATCGCCTCGTTCCCGCCGGCATGGTCGGGATGCCAGTGGGTGTTCCAGATCTGGGTGATCTGCCAGTGCTTCAACCCCGCCTCACGCAGATAGGCATCGGCATCGGGGGTATCGATGCACACCGTCTCCTCGCTTTCGGGATCGTGCAGCAGAAAGCCGTAGTTGTCGGACAGGCAGGGGAATTGGTGGACTTGCAGCATGGGTTCAGGCGCCTCTCGTCTCGATTGTTCTAAAACGCCGATATTCTTGCTCCAAGACAACAAGGGAGCATGCCAGCCAAGCTGCGACAGCAATCATCCCCTCGTCATTGCGTCCCCGTGTGAACATCGCAAGGGCTGTCAGCAGCATGGTCAATCCCAGCGCGCCAGAAATCTGTCGAACGCGGCGCTGAGCGGGACGTTCCGGTGCGAGCGACCGCAATCTGGCATAGTGTTCGTGAGTTGCTGCCTGTTTCCAAGGCATAAATCTTTTGAACCATGGCATACCTGGCAAAACCCAAATCCACGCCAAGATCAAAAATCCGACAATGATCGGATTAATTGCGTGGTTCGGCTTCTTGAGCAGCAGGAATGCTAGCGACGAAGGAATCGCAGCATAAATCGGGTGATAAATCAAAACGTAGCGCAGGAAATACAACAAGGATTTGTCCCTTCGATGCGCACCGTAATCGGAACTTGCCAAAAACAAAAGGCCCGCCCGGATCGCTCCGGACGGGCCTTTGTGTGCCTTGATGGGCGGGAAGGAGCTTAGTCCTTCTTCGCCTTCAGCGCGGCGCCGAGGATGTCGCCCAGCGAGGCGCCGGCATCCGAGGAACCGTACTGTTCCACGGCTTCCTTTTCCTCGTGCAGCTGACGCGCCTTGACCGAGAAGTTCGGCTTCTTCGAACGATCGAAGCCGGTGACCATGGCGTC
>CAZKAX010000089.1:0-12498 GCA_964550775.1 uncultured Novosphingobium sp.
GAGCGGTCCCCCTCCCCATTTGTCCCTGCGGGGAAAATGGAGAGGATCACTGTGCCCGAAGTCGCCGCTCGATTGCGTCCCAGATCAGCCCCGGAGTGTCGGTGCCGTTGAACCGGTCGATCGCCTGAATGCCGGTGGGGGACGTGACGTTGATTTCGGTCAGCCACTGGCCGCCGATCACATCGATCCCGACAAACACGAGCCCGCGCCGTTTGAGCTCCGGCCTCATTGCAGCGCAGATTTCCTCTTCTCGGGCGGTCAGGGTGGTGGCTTCGGCTGAACCGCCGGCGGCGAGGTTCGAGCGGAACTCGCCCGCGCCGGGGCGGCGGTTGATGGCGCCGGCAATCTCGCCATCGACCAGCACGATGCGCTTATCGCCCAGCGAGATGTCGGGCAGGAACGGCTGGAACATGTGCGGTTCGACCCAGGCATTGTCGAACAGTTCGCACAGCGCCCCCAGGTTGCTGCCGTCTGCCGGGATCCGCACCACCGCCTTTCCGCCGTTGCCGTGCAGCGGCTTCATTACCAGATCGCCGGGGTGCCGGGCGTGAAACTCGCGCACATCCTCGATCCGGCGCGCGATCAGCGTGGGCGGCATGTAGTGTGCGAAATCGAGCACGAAGACCTTTTCCGGCGCATTGCGGACGCTGGCGGGATCGTTGACCACCAGCGTCTGCCCGGCCAGCCGTTCCAGCAGGAAGGTGGCGGTGATGTAGGACAGGTCAAACGGTGGGTCCTGACGCATCAGCACCACGTCCACATCCTTGACCAGATCGATCTTGCGGCGGTCCTGCGCGGTATAGTGATTGCCCACTTCCCGCCGCACATCGACCGGCGCGGCCCAGGCGGTCAACCGGCCTTCATCCAGTGCGAGCGACTTCACATCGTAATGCAGCACCGAATAGCCGCGCTGCTGAGCCTTTTCCATCAGCGCAAAGCTGGAATCGCCGTTGATGTTGATCGTTTCCAGCGGATCCATCTGGACTGCAACGCGCAATGTCATCTTACCGTCTCCTAGGCGTTTGCCGCAGGTGGCCACTTAGCGCCGATTTGGCAAGCGATCACGCATTGCTGCCGTGACAGCCCGCTGCTGTTGCCTTTCGAGAGGACCCAAATGCGCAAGATTCTGCTTACCGCCACTGTCGCCGCTGCCCTGCTGGGCTGGAACGCCAGCGCTCTCGCCAATCCTCCCGCCCATCCGACCGAGCATGGCGATGAGCACCATGGCGGCAAGGACGAGCACCACGACGACAAGGGCGATCATCACGACGACAAGGGCGGGGATCACCACGACGACAAGGATCACGCCGAAAAGCCCAAGGGCTGATGGCATTCACGCGCCGGGTTGCCAGGCATTGGCAATCCGGCGTGGCCATTTCCACGGCGCGACCAGCAGGACATCGACCTGCACAGTATCATCGCCCGAAGCATATTTGTGTGCCAGCGCTTCCGCCGCGGCGCCGACCCGGCGCAGACGCCAGGGATCGACGGCCATATCCAGCTCGGCTGCGCTGGAGCGCCATTTCACTTCGACAAAAACCACGGTGCGTCCGCGCCGCGCGACCAGATCCACTTCGCCGCGCGGGGTCTTGACTCGCTGTGCCAGGATCCGCCAGCCCATCAGACGCAGATACCACGCCGCGATGGCTTCCCCGCGCCGCCCCTTGGCTTCGCGTTCGGCGCGGGTGCTCACTTCAGCTCCATCGCCCGGGCATAGAGTGCCTTGCGGTCCAGCCCGGTAATCCGCGCCACTTCCGCCGCAGCCTGGGATGCCTTGGACGTCTTGAGCGCCGCCAGCAGCAGGGCATCGACGTCATGGTTCGCAGCCGCCTTGTCACCCGGCGGGCCGATCAGCAGCACGATCTCACCCTTGGGGGGATGCGCGGTGTAATGCGCAATCAGGTCTGCCGGGGTGCCGGTGCGGCATTCCTCGAACCGCTTGGTCAGTTCGCGCGCCACGGCTACCTCGCGGCCCGGCAGCACTTCTGCGATTGTGGAAAGAGCATCGGTCAGGCGCGGGGCGGTTTCATAGAATACCAGTGTGGCGCGCACTGCGCCCAGTTCCGCCAGCACTTCGGCGCGGGCCTTGGCCTTGTTCGGCAGGAAGCCCGCAAACAGGAAGCGGTCGCTGGGCAGGCCTGCCAGGGTCAGCGCGACCACCACCGCGCTGGGGCCGGGGATCGAAGTGACCGCTATGCCCGCCGCTTTCGCATCGCGGACCAGCCGGTAGCCCGGATCACTGATCAGCGGGGTTCCGGCATCGCTGACCAGCGCCACCGGTTCCTGCGCGGCCAGGTTCAGCACATGGGCGCGGGTTTCATCGCTGGCGTGATCGTCATAGCGGATCAGGCGGCGCTTCAGCCCCAGGTGCGACAGCAGCTTGCCCGCGACCCGCGTATCTTCACAGGCTACCGCAGCCACGCCACCGAGTACCGAAGCGGCACGCGTTGAAATATCACCAAGATTGCCAATCGGCGTGGCGACAATATACAGGCCCGGATCAAGCGGTTTATCCATCGGACTTCCTTTGGACCGCCTGTGAGGGAGCAGCAAGCCATGTTCGAAGGTCGCATGAACAGGCGCAAGCTGATGACGCTGGGCGTTGTCGTCATGTTAGCCGGGTGCAAGGTCATTCCCAAGGGTGTGCCCGAACCCACGCCCCCGCCCACACCAGCGCCCACCGATGGGCTGCCGACCGATCAGGCGCGGCACCGGGTTGCCCTGTTGGTGCCGCTGACCGGGCCGAACGCCGCTGTCGGGCAATCGATCGCCAATGCGACGACCATGGCCTTGCTCGATACCAACGCCAAGAACCTGCGGATCACCACTTATGACATCGCGAGCGGCCCGGCCGCTGCGGCGAGCAAGGCGATTGCCGATGGCAACCGGCTGATCCTGGGCCCGATTCAAGCCGAGGACGTGCCCCCGATCGCCACCATCGCCCGCGCCGCGCGGGTGCCGCTGGTGACCTACACCGGCAGCACCGGCGTGGCCGCGCGCGATGTTTTCGTGATGTCGACGGTGCCCGAAGCCTCGCTGGCGCGCACCGTCACCTATGCCGCCCGAACCGGATCAAAGCGCTTTGCCCTGCTGGCCCCCAAGGGCGAATATGGCCAGCGCGCCGCCGCGGCCTATGCCGATGCGGTCAAGGCAGCGGGCGGAACGCTGGTTCAGACCCAGACCTATGACCGGTCGAACACTTCGGTGATCAGCGCAGCGCAGCGGATGAAGACCAAAGGCGGGTTCGATGCCGTGCTGATCGCGGACAATGCGCGCTTTGCCGTCCAGGCTGCTGCCCAGCTCAAGGCCCCCGGTGCAGCCATGCCGCGTATCCTGGGGCCCGAACTGTGGAATGGCGAAGCGGCGATCTATGCCAGCCCGGCGATGCGCGGGGCGCTGTTTTCGGCCATTTCCGACACCCGGTTCAAGACGTTCGCGGAAAGCTACAAGACCCGGTTTGGCGCGGCGCCCTATCGCCTGGCGACCATGGGCTATGACAGCGTGCTCCTTTCGATCCGGATCGCCCGCGATTGGCAGCCCAATACCGCCTTCCCGCTCGCCCGGGTCACAGATACCGGCGGGTTCCTGGGGATCGACGGGCCGTTCCGGTTCGGCGCAGGCGGGGTGATCGATCGTGCGCTGGAAGTGCGGCAGGTCCAGGCCAAGGGGGTCGGCATCGTCAGCCCTGCCCCGGATCGCTTCACGGACTGACGATAACCCAAGGTGCGCGCTTGCACGCCGGATTCGCCGCGTTCTATAGACGTTCCCATGGCCGATGACCTGTTTGACAAGCTGCCTTCTGCCGGCGGCGAAAGCTATGATGGCAGCGCGATCGAAGTGCTGGAGGGGCTGGAGCCCGTCCGGCGCCGCCCCGGCATGTACATCGGCGGGACCGACGAACGCGCGTTCCACCACCTTGCCGCCGAAGTGCTCGACAACGCGATGGACGAAGCGGTGGCCGGCCATGCCAACCGGATCGAGGTCGTGCTGGAAGAGGGCAACCGCCTGACCATCACCGACAACGGGCGCGGCATTCCGGTGGACGAGCATCCCAAGTACCCCGGCAAGTCCGCGCTGGAAGTGATCCTGACCACGCTCCATTCGGGCGGCAAGTTCTCGGGCAAGGCCTATGCCACCAGCGGCGGTCTGCACGGGGTTGGCGTCAGCGTGGTCAACGCGCTGTCCACCCTCACCCGGATCGAAGTGGCACGGAACAAGGAACTGTTCGCACAGGAATTCTCGCGCGGAGCCCCGCTCGGGCCGTTGCAGCGGCTGGGCGGAACGCCTAACCGGCGCGGTACTTCGGTAACCTTCGTGCCCGATCCCGAAATCTTTGGCGAGGACGCGAAGTTCAAGCCGCTGCGGCTGTTCAAGCTGGTGCGGTCGAAAGCCTACCTGTTCGCGGGCGTCGAAATCCGCTGGAAATGCGCCGCGACCCTCGCCAGCGAAGAGGTTCCGGCCGAAGCCGTGTTCCAGTTCCCCGGCGGGCTGGCCGATCACCTGAAGGAACAGATCGCCACGCGCGAATGCGTGACCACGCAGTTCTTTTCCGGCAGCCAGGACTTCCCCGCCAATGACGCGGGCGAGGAACAGGGCCGGGTCGAATGGGCAGTGGCCTGGCCGCTGTGGTCGGACGGGGCCTATTCCTATTACTGCAACACCATCCCCACCCCCGATGGCGGCACCCACGAAGCTGGCCTGCGCGCGGCGCTGACCAAGGGGATCCGCGCTTTCGCCGATCTCGTCGGCCAGAAAAAGGCCAAGGACATCGCGCCTGAGGACGTAATCACCGGCAGCGAAATCATGCTGTCGGTGTTCATCCGCGATCCCCAGTTCCAGAGCCAGACCAAGGACCGGCTGACCAGCCCCGAAGCTGCGCGGATGGTCGAAAACGCGGTGCGCGATCACTTCGATCATTTCCTGTCTGACAATCTGGAACGCGGCAAGGCGCTGCTCGGCCACGTGCTGGAACGAATGGATGAACGCCTGCGCCGCAAGGCCGAGCGCGAGGTCAAGCGCAAGACCGCGACCAATGCCAAGAAGGTCCGCCTGCCCGGCAAGCTGACCGACTGCACCGGCGAAGGCGACGGCGAGACCGAGCTGTTCATCGTCGAAGGCGACAGCGCAGGCGGCAGCGCCAAGCAGGCGCGCGACCGCAAGACCCAGGCGATCCTGCCGATCCGCGGCAAGATCCTCAACGTCGCCAGCGCCACCGCCGACAAGATCCGCGCCAACACCGAAATCGCCGATCTCGGTCTCGCGCTCGGCTGCGGGTTCCGCAAGGACTGCAATGCGGACAACTTGCGCTACGACCGGATCATCATCATGACCGACGCCGACGTTGACGGCGCGCATATCGCCACCCTGCTGATGACTTTCTTCTTCCAGGAAATGCCGGAGGTTGTCCGCCGCGGCCACCTCTACCTCGCCCAGCCGCCGCTCTACCGGCTCACCGCAGGCAAAGAGAGCGCCTATGCCCGCGACGACGCCCACCGCGCCGAGCTGGAAGAAGGCCGCTTCAAGGGCAAGAAGGTCGATGTCGGGCGGTTCAAGGGGCTGGGCGAAATGAACCCCGGCCAGCTGCGCGAAACCACCATGGACCCCAAAACCCGCGGCCTGCTGCGCGTCACCCTGCCCCCCGAATACGAAGGCCGCGCGGCGGTGAAGGATCTGGTCGACCGCCTGATGGGCAAGGACCCGGCGCAACGTTTCATGTTCATCCAGAACCGCGCGGGGGAACTGGATCCGGATATGATTGATGCGTGATGGCCGTGCCTGGCGTTCTGTTGTGGACGTCGGGTGTCTGGCAATTTTTGCTGCATCGCTGGCTGGTGGCATTTGCGGAACCACACTGATAGCCGGGTGGGTACTGTCAAAGGCACCTGAAGGGCTAAGCCTGATCAGCCTTTTGCAAATACCACTTGTGGGAATTTTCTATGGCTTCGTCGTTAGCCCTGTCGTCGGCTTTGGCTTGGTGCTGTTCGGCATTCCCTTGACCAGACTGATCGGGGATAGTTTGACATCCAGGTCAGGTTGGATCTTGGCGTCCGTTGCCAGCACGGTTTCCGGCGTAATCTTTCTAACAATGTTGTCCGCGTTGTTCGGGCCGTTGAAATTCAATCAGGAATGGCTGTTGTGGTCTACGGTCTTTTCGTTGCCATACAGTGTTCCGGCTGGACTTGTCTGGTTGATCGTCATCCGCCGAAATGTGCTTGGCCCGCAACGGTAAAAGCTGCCTGAGGCTTGGTTCTTCGATCTTCGGATGGGGTGTTGGATTCACTGGCAGGAAACTACGATCATCCTGTTCTTGCTGCCTCAAAAATCCGCATCATCGGCGGTGCCTCCGCCATAGCGCCGATCGCCCGCACGAAATCCCCCGATTCCGGCACCGCAAAGTGCGTCTTGACCGCTGCCATATCGGCCCATTCCTCGACAAACACGATCCGAAGCGGGTCCTCGGCATCGATGTGGCAGTTGTGAGCCAGGCAACCTGGCTCAGCGCGGGAACGGGCGGAATGTTCCTTGCCGAGCCGCAAGGCTTCATCGCGGTGTTCGGGGCGAATGCGGGCGCTGCCGGTGATCAGGATCATGGCCAGAGCCTATCATGCAGCGGGCATTCATCCAGCCGAATTCGTTCATTGCCGCGACAGAATCCGATGTTACAGTATAACACGTACCAGGAGAGGGACCCTGCCCATGCCCAAAGCTTCACTGCGCGCCGCGCTCGCCATTGCCGCCGCCGCAACCGCCCTTGCCGCGCCTGCGCTGGCCGAACCCGGTGTCACGATCACGATCTATGCAGACAATCAGGCGCTGGTGCAGGATACGCGGCAAATCACCTTCACCGGGCAGCGCCAGCGGGTGGAGTTCAAGAACGTCTCGGCGCAGATCCGGCCCGAAACGGCCTCGCTCAATGCCAGCGACGTGGCGATTATCGAGCAGAACTTTGACTACGACCTGCTCAGCCCGGCCAAGATCATGGAGAACGCCGTCGGGCAGACGATCACGCTGGTCCGCACCAACCCCGCGACCGGGGCGGAAAGCCGTGAGCAGGCCGTGGTGCTGGCCGCGAATGGCGGCGTGGTGCTGCAGATCGGCAACCGGATCGAAGTGCTGCGCGACGATGGCCTGCCGGTGCGGGTGATCTTTGACAAGGTTCCGCCCAACATGCGCGCCGACCCGACGCTGTCGATGCTGGTCCAGGGCAATGCCGGCACCCGCGAGGCAAGCCTGCGCTACCTGACCCCCGGCCTTGGCTGGCGGGCGGACTATGTCGCGCTGTTCGACGAAGCCAAGGGCCAGATCGACGTGCAGGGCTGGGTCACGCTGACCAACAATTCGGGCACCACCTATGATAATGCCCAGACCGTGCTGGTGGCGGGAAATCCGCGGCTGATCGGGCAAGGCGGCGGCTATCGCGGGCGCATGGGTGATGACACCATGGTCGAGGCCGGAACCGAAAGCGGCACGCGCGAGCGGCTGGGGGACTATTACCTCTACCCGCTGGCCGAACGGACCACGATTGCCAATCTGCAGACCAAGCAGGTCAGCTTCCTCGACGTCCATGGTGCGCCAGCAACGCATGGGTACGAAGCGCAGTTCGGCTGGATGCAAACCGCCGACAATCCGATCAGCGCGGCGACGGTCTATCAGTTCAGCAACTCCGCGCAGGGTGGCCTGGGCGACCAGCTGCCGGCCGGGATCGTACGGTTCTATATCAAGGATTCGCGTGGGCAGGCGCAGTTCATTGGCGAACATGCGATTGGTCACACCCCGATGGGATCGAAACTGTCGGTCAGCACCGGCGATGCCTTTGACGTGAAAGTCCAGCCGGTGGTTGAAAAGCGCGAGCGCCTGTCGAGCAGCCGCTGGCGCACCACCATGCGCTATACCCTGACCAATGCCCTGTCCAAGGGTGTGACCGTGCGGGTGATCCAGCGCGGGCTGTGGGGCGATACCAAGGTTGCCGTCGAAAGCCGCAAGAGCGAGCGGCTTGATGCGGATTCGGTCGCCTGGAACGTGCCGGTGCCGGCCAACGGCAAGGTGGACCTGACCGCCACGTTCGATTCGCGGTATTAAGGAACCAGCGGCCGTGCGCCCGCTTCGTTCGATCCTCGCCGCCCTGCTCGCCTTTGGCGCAGCAGCTACGGCCTTCGCTCAGGATATTGCCGCGTCCGATCCCGTCGATACCTCGGTCACGATCTACCGTGCGCCTTATCGTAATGGCGGGTCGATCTCGCTCAATGCACTGGGCGGTTTTGCCGTGGTCACCGAAACGCGCCGTGTCTCCATTCCGGCGGGCCGCAGCCGGTTGCGGTTTGAAGGGGTGGTGGACGGGATTGTCACGGAAAGCGCGATCGTGACCGGCCTGCCCGGCGGGGTGATCGAAAAGAACCGCGATGCCGCGCTGCTTTCACCCGCCACGCTGCTGCGCGCATCGCTGAGCAAGCAATTGCTGCTGAAGCGCACCAACCCGGCAACGGGCAAAGTCACGTTCCTGCCCGCCGAGGTTACCGCAGCCAATGAAACCGGGGTCACTCTAAGAACCAAGGACGGGATCGAGGCGCTGAAGTGTTCCGGCGCGCCTGAAGGATTCCGCTATGAACGCAGCGCAGGCGGCCTTTCTGCGCGGCCCACCCTGTCGGTCCAGACCCGCAGCGCGCGGGCGATCACCGCGACTGTCACCCTGACCTACATTGCCCAAGGGTTCGACTGGTCGGCCAACTATACCGCGCAGGTCAGCCCGGACGGCAAGACCATGGACATCGGCGGGTGGATCACGCTGGCCAACGGCAATTCGGTCAGCCTGTACAATGCCCAGACCCAGATCGTCGCGGGCGGGCTGAATCGGGCCTATGTCCGCCAGTTCGCCGGTGCCATGCCGCGCGCCCTGGCGAGCTGCTGGCCGATGCAGAAGACCAGCGATGTCCCCCGCAAGCCCGAGCGGCCCTATGAACTGGTGCAGCCGTTTCTGGGCCTGGCCTATGACCGGTTCGATGCCGAGATGGACAGCCGCGAGTTGCGCAAGGCCAACCGCATCTATGAAGCCGTGCCGATGATGGCGATGGCCGCACCGCCGCCGCCCCCTCCCCCTGCACCGCCCCCGCCGCAGGCCGAGCAGTTGGGCGATCTCAAGCTCTACCGCGTGCCCCAGCGCACCACCGTCGCCGCGCGGCAGATGAAGCAGACCCGGCTGATCGAGCAGCGCGGCGTGCCGGTTGAACGGATCTATACGCAGCGGCTCGGTACTTCGAGCTGGTACCGCGCAGACGATCGCTACACTGCCGATGTGATCCTGCGCACCCGAAATGACAAGGCGCATCAACTCGGCTTGCCGCTGCCCGCCGGGGCGTTCCTGATCGAACAGGACCATGCGGGTCGGACGATGCTGGTGGGCGAACCTAGCCTGGCCGACACTGCCGATGGCGAGAAGGTCGAACTCAGGCTGGGTTCGGCCCCTGATGTGACGGTGCGGCGCACCATGTTGCGGATGGATTCGCCCCAGGAATTGCTGGCTCCCCTGCCCGATGTGCTAAGCACCCGGATCAGCAAGAGCCAGCAAGTGCAGCGGGTCGAGGTGTCCAATGCCGGCTCGGCTCCGATCCGGGTTGAGGTCAAGTTCGATGTCTATGGCGCGCAGCGAATCGTCGATGCGGATCACCCGTTCGATAAGGTAGACGGGCATCCGCTCCTGCGGCTGACTGTTCCCGCCAATGACAGCGTGGTGGTCAATTTCGGCGTGCAGGATCGCTGATTTCCGCCAGTTTCGGCATTAACGGTTCATCGCTGACATGGCACGCTTTGTCGCTTGCAATTCTCTACCAAATCGATAGACCTATAACTCTACTGATTAAGTAGACACGTAACCAATGCTCCATCTGCTCAAACTGGGAGAGCCCTGATGCGTTGCAAGACCCCCCTGCTCCTGACCACTGCCACTGCCCTGCTGCTGAGCGCATGCTCGGCGGAGAAATCCGAACAAGCCGTCCCGTCTGCTGCTACCGACGCCGCTGCCTCGGCCCCTGCCGAGCGTGCCGATCAGGCTGGCCCGGCCATCTCGGGCGCGGTCGCGCCGGGGGTGGCCTTTGTCTATACCTACAGCTTCGAACTGCCGGCCAAGGCAATCTCCGGCGTCCAGCAGGAACACGCCCAGGCCTGCTCCCGCCTTGGCCCCAGCCGCTGCCGGGTGACCGGGATGGGTTACGAACAGCCGCAGGAAGGCGAGGTATCGGCGCACGTCGATTTCCTCCTCGCCCCTGACATTGCCCACAGCTTTGGCAGCGATGGGATCAAGGCGGTTGAAACGGCCGCAGGTAAACTCGCCAATGCACGGATCAGCGGCGAAAATGCCGGAGATGCGATCCAGCTCAGCCAGACAGACAGCGCGGCGAAGCAGGCCGAAGTGGCCCGGATCGAAGCGCGCCTGGCGGCCAAGGGCCTGACCAGTGCGGAACGGGTCGAACTGCAACAACAGATCGCCGCCCTGCGTGAACAGCTACGCGGTGCGGCGCAGGACCGCAAGGTCAAGGAAGCCTCGATCGCCAACACCCCGGTCAGCTTCAGCTATGCCAGCGAAGGCCTGCTCGGCGGTCAGGGATCGACCTTTGGCAAGGCCGCCAGCGCCTCGCTATCGAGCGCAGAGGCGGCGCTGTCGTTCCTCGCGCTGGTAGCCGGGGTTGCCCTGCCGTGGATCGGGCTGATCGCACTCGCCGTGCTCGGCTGGCGCTGGCTGAGGCGCAAGGCAGTTCCGGTGGAACCCACCCCCTCGCAATAGGGTTCCACCACCCCCGCGCCGGCCCTTCCCCCTCTCCCCCGCCGGCGCGGGGGTTTTGCTATTCGGGTGAACGCTGCGCCAGCCACAGCCGCAGCCGTTTGCGGTCGGTGATCCTGAGCGAGCGATAGCCGGTTTCGATCAGGCCTTCGCCGCGCAGCAGCGCCAGCGCCTTGGACAAGGTCATTACCGACGTTCCGAGCAGCGCCGCCAGGTCTTCCTGCACGCAATCCACCAGACCATCCGGCCCGGGCCGCAGCGCCAGCAGGATCTTGGCCAGATGCAGTTCGCGCGGCAGGCCGCGCAGGTCATCGGCCATCGACATCGATCCCGAAAGCCGCGCTGCGGTGATCCGGTGCAGTGCCAGCAGGACCTCGGGATGGGCCAGCAGCCGGTAATAGGCCGCTTCGTCATAGTGATCGAGCAGGACCGTCCCCACTGCCCAGGCATCATGGGTGCGGCGGGCGCGGGCGTGGAACAGCACATCACCGAAATGCTGGCCGGGTTGGATCGAGCTGACGAAGGTCTGGGTGCCATTGGCATGCAGCCGGGTCAGCCGGACCTGCCCGGCAATCACCACGCACATGGTGGGATCGCGATCGCCCCGGCGGTGGATCATTTCCCCATCGGCATAGGTCCGCCGCGTGCCGACCTGTGCCAGCCAATCCCGCGTAGGGGGCGACAGTTCATCCAGCAGGAGCGGACCGGCCAATTCGATCAAGTGCCAGGATTCCCAAATTCTTTATATTCTTCCCTGCTAGCCCGTTTTAGCGATGCAGGCAACCAAGCCTTTCGGGTCGCGCACGGGGTTGAGGGGCTCCGTTCCGAAGCAGGATGGGGGAACTGGGCGCCGCGCCTTTTCAGGCTGCGGCGCCCAAATTCCATCTGGCTGGCACCCGGCGAAAAGTAGCCCCTTGCCACCGTTCTTCCCGCCGCTTATCGCTTAACCAAGCGATTAAACACCTCGGGGGAGAACCCATGCGTTTTGAAGGCACCAGCAACTACGTCGCCACCGATGATCTGAAAGTGGCAGTCAACGCCGCAGTGCTGCTGCGCCGCCCCTTGCTGGTCAAGGGCGAACCCGGCACCGGCAAGACCGTGCTGGCCCACGAAATCGCCAAGGCAGTGAATGCCCCGCTGATCGAGTGGCACGTCAAGAGCACCACCAAGGCACAGCAGGGCCTGTATGAATACGATGCCGTCGCCCGCCTGCGCGATGGCCAGCTGGGTGATGAACGCGTCCACGACATTTCGAACTACATCAAGAAGGGCAAGCTGTGGGAAGCCTTCACCGCGCCCGAGCTGCCGGTGCTGCTGATCGATGAAATCGACAAGGCTGACATCGAGTTTCCGAATGACCTGCTTCAGGAACTCGACCGGATGAGCTTCGATGTTTACGAAACCAAGGAACGGATCGCGGCCAAGGAACGCCCGATCGTTGTGATCACCAGCAACAACGAAAAGGAACTGCCGGACGCATTCCTGCGCCGCTGCTTCTTCCACTACATCAAGTTCCCCGATCGCGACACGATGCAGGCGATCATCGACGTCCACTTCCCCGGCATCCAGAAGACCCTGGTGAGCAAGGCGATGGACGTGTTCTACGAAGTGCGCGAAGTGCCGGGGCTGAAGAAGAAGCCCAGCACCAGCGAACTGCTCGACTGGCTCAAGCTGCTGCTCAACGAAGACATGCCGCTCGACGTGCTGCAGCAGAAGGATCCAACCAA
>CAZKAX010000090.1:0-12321 GCA_964550775.1 uncultured Novosphingobium sp.
ACTGAACAAAATGGCCTCAAACCTCGAACGTGCATTTAACAGGTCCTGACCCTAGATCCGCCGAACCACCAGGTTGCGGATCTCGGTCATGTCTTCCATCGCAAAGCGCACGCCTTCGCGGCCAAGGCCCGAATCCTTGACCCCGCCATAAGGCATGTTGTCGACCCGGTAGGACGAGACGTCGTTGACGACGATCCCGCCCACTTCCATCCGGTCCCAGGCGTCGAGCACCTGATGCAGGTCGCGGGTGAAGACCCCGGCCTGCAGCCCGAACTTGCTGTCGTTGACCTCCTCTACCGCCTCGTCCCAGGTGGCGAAGCGCGAGAGGATCACGACCGGACCAAAAGCCTCCTCGCGGTAGACCGCACTGTCGCGCGCAACATCTTCCAGCAGCGTTGCCTGCAGCATAGCGCCGTTGCAATCACCCCCGGCAAGCAGCCGTGCGCCTCCGGCCACGGCCTGGTCGATCCAGCCTTTCAGCCGCTGGGCCTCCTTGGCCGAAATCATCGGCCCGATGAAAGTTTCCCGGTCTTTGGGATCGCCCCACTTCAGCGCCTTGACCCGTTCCGCCAATCGGTCGCGAAATTCATCGTACAGGCTTTCGTGGACGATCACCCGCTGGACGTGGATGCAGCTTTGTCCGGACTGATAATAGCCGCCGAACACGATCCGTTCGATCGCATGGTCAAGATCGGCGTCGCGATCGACCACCACGGCCGCATTGCCGCCCAGTTCGAGCACGACCTTCTTCTTGCCGGCCCGCGCCTTCAGATCCCAGCCGACGCCGGGCGAGCCAGTGAAGGACAAGAGCTTGAGCCGTTCGTCGGTGGTGAACAGATCCGCCCCGTCGCGGCTGGCGGGCAGGATCGAGAACGCCCCTTCGGGCAGCACATCGCATTCCGCCAGCACCTCG
The DNA here is from genome assembly GCA_964550775.1 of uncultured Novosphingobium sp. Classification (GTDB taxonomy): domain Bacteria; phylum Pseudomonadota; class Alphaproteobacteria; order Sphingomonadales; family Sphingomonadaceae; genus Novosphingobium. The sequence goes on from CAZKAX010000090.1 coordinate 914, forward strand.
CCCATGATCAGCGCGCCCAGCGGGGTCAGGCTGGCCGGTTTCATCACGAACGGGCAGCCGACCGCGATGGCCGGGGCAATCTTGTGCGCGGCAAGGTTGAGCGGGAAATTGAACGGTGAAATGAAGCTGCACGGTCCGATCGGCACCCGCCGCCACATCCCCATATAGCCGCGCGCGCGTTCCGAGATGTCGAGCGGCTGAACCTCGCCATAGTTGCGCGTCGCTTCTTCGGCGGCGATGCGGAAGGTGTCGATCAGGCGAGTCACCTCGCCCTCGGCATCCTTGATCGGCTTTCCGGCCTCGACGCAGAGCGCATAGGCCAGCTCGTCAAACCGCTCGCGAAACCGGCGGACGCAGTGGTCGAGCACACCTTGCCGTTCGAAACTGGCCAGCCGCGCCATCGGTTCGGCCGCACGCACCGCCCCGGCGATCGCCGCGTCGATCACGTCAGGCGTGGCCAGCGCAGTGCGGAACGCGATCTCGCCAGTATACTTGTCGGTCACAGCCAGATCGGCGTTGGGCTGAACCGCCTGGTTGTTGAGGTAGAGCGGATAGACCTGTTGCAGCTTCATCACAGTGCCTTCGACAGCGCCTTAAGGTCCTTGTTCAGGATCTGGTCGTTTTCCGAATAATCGACCGGACAATCGATCAGATGCACCCCCGGCGTATCCCGGCAATGGGCCAGCAGATCGCGCAGGTTCGCGCTGGAGGTGACGCGGTGGCCATGCGCGCCATAGCTTTCGGCATATTTGACGAAGTCCGGGTTGCCATATTCCAGACCCCAGTCCTTGAAGCCCATATTGGCCTGTTTCCAACGGATCATGCCATAGGAACTGTCGTTGAGGATCAGCACTGTCAGGTTGAGCCCCAGCCGCACAGCGGTTTCCATCTCCTGGCTGTTCATCATGAACCCGCCATCGCCGCAAATCGCCATGACCTTGCGGTCCGGATAGAGCATCGCGCTCATCATCGCGCTCGGCAGCCCGGCGCCCATCGTCGCCAGCGCATTGTCGAGCAGCACAGTGTTGGGCAGGTAAGCGCTGTAGCCGCGCGCGAACCAGATCTTGTAGACCCCGTTGTCGAGGCAGATCACCCCGTCTTCAGGCATGCAATCGCGTACTTGCTGGACCAGATGGGGCGGAAAGATCGGGAAGCGGGCATCGGCGGCGAGCGGGGCGGTATGCTCCAGTTCGGCGCGGCGATAGGCCAGCATGTGGTCGAAATCCCAACTCGGTGAAGGCGTGATCGCCTCTTTCATCTGCCATACCGCATTCGCGATATCGCCGATCACCTCGATGTGCGGGAAATAGACCGGATCGACTTCCGCCGTCTTGGTCGAAACATGGATCACCTTGGGCCCGTCACTCTCGCGCATAAAGAACGGGGGTTTTTCGATCACGTCGTGGCCCAGGTTGATGATGCAATCGCTGTCCTCGATCGCGCGGTGGACGAAATCGCCCGCTGACAGCGCCGCGCAGCCGAGGAAGCGGGGATGGCGCTCGTCAATCACGCCCTTGCCGAGCTGGGTGGTGAGGAAGGGAATGCCGGTCGTCTCGACGAATTCGAGCAGCATCTTGCCGGTCATCTTGCGGTTCGCCCCGGCCCCGATCACCAGCACCGGCGCGCGCGCATTTTCCATTGCGTGGACCGCCTGGTGGATCGATTTGGCATCGGCGGTGGGCCGCCGCACCAGGCTGCGTTGCAGCGGGCGGCTGTCGGTATGTTCGTCGGCGATGTCTTCGGGCAATTCGATATGGGTTGCGCCGGGCTTTTCCTCCTCGGCCAGACGGAACGCCTCGCGCACCCGGCTCGGGATGTTGTCGGACGAGGCCATCTGGTGGGTGTACTTGGTGATCGGCCCCATCATCGCGCAGACGTCCAGGATCTGGAACCGGCCCTGCTTGCTCTTCTTGATCGGCTTCTGCCCGGTGATCATCAGCATCGGCATCCCGCCGAGCTGGGCATAGGCGGCGGCGGTGACGAAATTGGTTGCCCCCGGACCCAGCGTGGCAAGGCAAACACCGGTCTTGCCGGTGTGCCGTCCATAGGTTGCCGCCATGAACCCCGCGCCCTGTTCGTGCCGGGTCAGGACCAGCCTGATCTTGCTGGAGCGCGAAAGCGAATCGAGAAAATCAAGGTTCTCCTCCCCAGGCACGCCAAAGATGTACTCGCAGCCCTCGGCTTCGAGGCATTCGATGAACAGGTCGGAAGCTTTCTGCTGTACGCCAGATTCGGCCATTGGTCGCATCTCCCCAAAAAGTGAGCGCCCTTTTCTTTTGAGCCTATCAAACCCCGTGCGGCGAGTCTTGCAGCAAATGCCCCGCCTGCATTTCAAGGTTGCCAAGGGCAGACCTTTGGGCAAGTGACGGGCAGCAATCTGCGGGTCCGGACGGCGCGGACCATGCCAAGGGGAATATCAGTGACCGAAAAGACTGCCCTGATCACCGGCATCACCGGCCAGGACGGCGCCTATCTGGCGCGCCTGCTGCTGGACAAGGGCTACCGCGTCCACGGGATCAAGCGGCGTTCATCGTCCTTCAACACCAGCCGGATCGATGACATCTACGAAGATCCGCACAAGCCCGATCCCAAGCTGACGCTGCACTATGGCGACATGACGGATTCGACCAACCTGATCCGGATCGTGCAGGAAACCCAGCCGGACGAAATCTATAACCTCGCGGCGCAGAGCCACGTCCAGGTCAGCTTTGAAACCCCGGAATATACCGCAAATTCCGACGGGCTGGGCACCCTGCGCCTGCTCGAAGCAATCCGCATCCTGGGGCTTGAGCGCAAGACACGGTTCTATCAGGCTTCCACATCGGAACTCTATGGGCTGGTTCAGGAAGTGCCCCAGCGCGAAACCACGCCGTTCTATCCCCGCAGTCCCTATGCCGCGGCGAAGCTCTATGCCTACTGGATCGTGGTCAATTACCGCGAGGCTTATGGCATGTATGCCTGCAACGGGATCCTGTTCAACCACGAAAGCCCGCTGCGCGGCGAAACCTTTGTGACCCGCAAGATCACGCGCGCCGCGGCGGCGATCTCACTCGGGCGGCAGGAGGTGCTCTACCTCGGCAACCTCGATGCCAAGCGCGACTGGGGCCATGCCCGCGAATACGTGCGCGGCATGTGGCTGATGCTGCAGCAGAACGAGCCGGAAGACTATGTGCTGGCCACGGGCGAGACCAACACGGTGCGCCAGTTCGTCGAATGGGCCTTCGAAGATGTCGGGATTACGCTGGAATGGCGCGGCGAAGGTGCGGGCGAGCAGGGCTTTTGCAAGGCGACCGGCGCGCTGCGGGTGGCGATCGATCCGCGTTACTTCCGCCCGACCGAAGTGGACCTGCTGATCGGCGACCCCAGCAAGGCCCGCGAGAAGCTGGGCTGGACGCACGAAACGTCGGTCCGCGACCTGGCGCGCGAGATGGTGCAGGCCGATCTTGAAGTGATGCGCACGGCCGCTGTCGGGCTGGGCGGCTGAGCCATGGCCTATGACCTGTCGGGCAAGCGCGTCTGGGTGGCGGGGCATCGCGGCATGGTCGGCGGGGCGATCGTCCGGCGGCTGGCGGCCGAAAACTGCGAGGTTCTGACCGTCGGGCGTGAACAGCTTGATCTGACCGACCAGCGCGCCGTGCTGGAATGGATGCGCCAGACCCGCCCGCAGGCCGTGTTTCTGGCCGCAGCCAGGGTCGGCGGGATCATGGCCAATGCCACTTTCCCGGTCGATTTCCTGCGTGACAACCTGCTGATCGAAACCGCGATCTTCACCGGCGCGCACAATGTCGGGGTGGAAAAGCTGCTGTTTCTGGGTTCGTCCTGCATCTACCCCAAATTTGCCGACCAGCCGATCCGCGAAGAAGCCCTGCTGACCGGCGAGCTGGAACCCACCAACCAGTGGTACGCGATTGCCAAGATCGCCGGGATCAAGCTGGCCCAGGCCTATCGCCAGCAATATGGCTGCGACTATATCAGCGCCATGCCGACCAACCTCTATGGTCCGGGCGACAACTTTGACCTCAATGCCAGCCACGTCCTGCCCGCACTGATCCGCAAGGTTCATGTCGCGAAGCAGAGCGGCGCTCCAGTCGAGGTCTGGGGCACGGGCACGCCGCGCCGCGAATTTCTCTATGTCGATGATTGCGCCGATGCCTGCGTCCATCTGATGCGGGGCTATTCGGGGGATAGCCACATCAACGTCGGATCGGGCGAGGACATCGCGATCATCGATCTGACCCGGCTGGTGATGGATGTGCTGGATTATGCCGGGGGTGAGATCGTGACCGACCCGACCAAACCCGATGGCACCCCGCGCAAGCTGATGGACAACCGCCGGTTGCGCGACCTAGGCTGGTCGCCCAAGGTCGATCTGCGCGAAGGTGTGGCGCGCAGTTATCAGGCCTTTCTGGCCGGCGAGGGCCGCAACGCCGGTTAGTTGGGCTGCTCGGCCTTGTCCGCCGCTTCGGCTTCGGCCTGAGCCTGGGCCTTCTGGCGGGCCTCGATCTGCTTTTCCAGTTCCTCGACCCGCGCCTGGGTTTCGGCGGCGTCCTTGTCGATCGTCGCAAGGCGTTTGGCGCGTTCGGCTGCGATCAGTTCGCTGAACCGCACGTCGGGCGAGGCCTTCTTTTCGGCATAGGCCGCGTCGATCAGCTTGCCCGAACAACCGGTCCAACCGCCCGCGCCAACCGGCGTGCAGCTCATCGTGCCGGTGCGGCCGACCCGTTCATAGGCCATGACCCGGTTGGTCCAGGCATCGTTCTGGGGTGAAGAGCTTTCGCGCAGTGCCGACGGGATGCGATAGCGCTCGGCCTCGGCCTTACGGGCGCAGACGGTGATGGTGTTGTCGTCATCGGCGGGGGGGCACCTGTCATCGCCATAGACGATCAGCTGGTTGACCTTGGGTTCCGGGGCGTCCTGCGCCGCGGCGGGCAAGGCAAGGGCCAGCGCCGGAACGGTCAGGGCGATGGCGAGCAACGGGCGCATGGCAAACTCCTTGGTGCGGCAGGCCCCTATAGGCCAGCTGCGGACTGAATGACAGCTGAAGCGCGGCCGCGCCTTGCGCCCGGTCAATCAGATCCGTTCGGCCAGCCGGATCGCCGCGCGGCAGCCCAGCCGGATCGCGCCCGACAGCAGGGGATAGGCCGGAGCCCGCTCTGCCCCCGCCGCCAGCGCAGCATCGCGATGGGCGCGTTCATCGTCGCGGAATTCGCGGATCGTGGCGGACAGTTCGGGGTCGCTGTCCCCCAGTTCGTCAAGCTGCTGGGTATAGTGCCGGTCGATCTCTTCCTCGACCGCGGCGGTGCAGGCCATCGCCGCTTCAGGGCCGATCAGCGCGGTCGCCGCGCCCAGCGCAAAGCCCGCAACGTCCCAGAACGGCTGCAGCGCGGTGGGCCGCACGCCGCGCTCTGCGATCAGCGCATCGAACCGCGCTTTGTGCTCCGCTTCCTGCGCCGCCATGTGCTCGATCGCCGCGCTGTGCGGGGAACGCCCGCCCATCACCGCAAGCTGCCCGGCATAGATCCGCGTCGCGCCATATTCCCCGGCATGGTCAACCCGCAGCATGCGGTCGGTCGCGGCCTTGTTCATGCCTTCTCTCCCTTACCCAGCAGCCGCAGGATCAGCACTGCGGCACTGCTGGAAATCAGGAAGTTGAACCCCGCCAGGCTGATCCCCAGCAGCGACCACTGCACATCGTCGCACCGCACGATCGGCGCGTCCCAGATCGCGGCCATCGGATCGGCAGCACCGGCGGTGGCCTTGGCGGTGCAGGCGGTCAGCCCTTCCCACCAGCCATATTCGACCCCGGCATGATAGGCCCCGATCAGCCCCGAAGCGAGGATCGCCAGCGCCGCCAGCGCGACAACCGGGCGTGACGGGCGAACCATGCCGACCAGCCCCAACGCCAGCGCGGCGAAGTGCGGATAGCGCTGCCACCAGCACATTTCGCAGGGGTAGAGGTGGAACACGTACTGCCCGATATAGGCCCCGCCAAGCAGCGCGGCGGGGGTCAGCAGCGCAAGCAGCGCGGCCTGGCGCAAGGGGGCTGCGGACATTCGCCTACTTCCCCTTCGCCGCCAGGGCGGTCACGCCAGAGCCGGTGCGGCGCAGCGTCTGGACTGCGTAATAGAGCTGGAAGTCCTTGATACTTTTGGCCTTCAATTCTTCCGCCGTCATCTTGAAGCGCGGATCGTCCTGGCTATCCTCTTCCAGCTTCTTGTCATCGATCGCCGCTTCGTTGACGAGGTGGCGGCGCAGGTCGCTTTCCCGCAAGGCCATTTGCGAGCGCCGCCGCGCATCAGGATCGCTCAGCTGCGGCACGGCCACGTCTGGCCGGATCCCGCCTTCCTGCACCGACCGGCCCGAGGGCGTGAAATAGCGCGCCGTGGTCAGCTTCACGGCATGTTCGTGCCGCCCGTCGAGGTAGAACAGCGACTGGACCGAGCCCTTGCCAAAGCTGCGCTGCCCCATCACCAGCGCGCGGCGGTGATCCTGCAGCGCGCCCGCGACGATTTCCGAAGCCGAAGCCGAGCCTTCATCGATCAGCACCACCAGCGGCAGCCCGCGCGCCGTATCGCCCTTGAACGTCGCGGCGACTGCGGGCGGCAGCTCGGGATAGTTGCGCATGTCATCGGCGCGGAAATACATGTCCTCGCCGGTCACCCGCCCGCGCTGCGAAACGATATCGCCGCTGGACAGGAACAGGTCTGACAACGCCACCGCCTCTTCCAGGCTGCCGCCCGGATTGCTGCGCAGGTCGAGCACCAGCCCGGCCAGCTTGCCCCCGCTCTGCTTGCGCAGATCCGCAATCCCGTCGCGCACATAGTTGCCGACATCGCGCGAGAATTCGTTGACCGTCAGCACCCCGATGCTGCCATCCAGCGCCCAGGTCACCGGTTCCAGCCGGATGTCGCGGCGCGTCACGGTCACGTCGAACGGCTCGTCGCGGCCGGGGCGGAACACCGTCAGGCGGATCTTGGTCCCCGCCTCGCCGCGCATCTCCGCCACGGCATCGTCAAGCGGAACGCCATAGATCAGCTTGCCATCGAGGTGGGTGATATAGTCCCCCGCCTTGACCCCGGCCTCCGCCGCCGGACTGCCGCGCAGCGGGCTGATCACCTTGACCGTTTCCTGATCCATCCCCACCGACAGGCCAAGCCCGGCATAGCCGCCATCGATCATGGTGTTGAGCCGTTCGAGCGAATTGCCCTCAAGATAGCTGGAATGCGGATCAAGCGAGGCCAGCATCCCCTCGATCGCGCCATTGATCAGCTTCTCGTCGTCGACTTTCTCGACATATTGCGCCTTGACCAGCTGGTACACCGTCGCCAGCCGCCCGAATTGCGGCCCCGACCGCGCATCGACCGCCGCGAGCCCTGCCGTGGTCACCGGGATCAAGGCCAGCGCGGAAGTAGCCAGCGCGGCACGGAGCAATAGGGCGGACTTCATCGGCGGCACTGCCTTTCGAATTACCATACCCCCAACCTATCGCGCCGCGCAGGTTAACACCAGATGGATTGGGTGAAGGTGGGATGGGGATCGATGGGGGGTGAAAGGTGGCGCGTCACGCCAGTTTTCGCTGACAAGGCCGACAACAAGGGTGTGAACCGGGTTCATTTATGGCTGCCGATGCTTGGCGGGGCTATGGTTCATCCCGCAACCGGCACCCCGCGCGCAGCCTGCGGATCGCGAACCTCAGCCGAACACCCTTGATCTCGCAGCATTATCGGCCATGCTCGCGCGCTTAACGACCGGAGGGGGCGATGGGACTGCGCGGGGGGATGCGGCAGCATGGTGGGCCGGTGCTGGCCGGGGTGCTGGCCATGCTCGCGGTGCTGGCGGCGCAGGTGCTGGGGCTGAGCTTTGGCGAGCGGGCCTGGCTGCTGCTGACGGACAGCTATGCCCGCGCGGCACCGCGGCCGTGGCAGGATGCGGCGGTCAAAGTGGTCGATATCGACGATGAAAGCATTCGCCGGCTCGGCCAGTGGCCCTGGCCGCGCACCGACATTGCCCGGCTGACCGAGCGGCTGGCCGGGGCCGGGGCTTCGGCGATTGCCTATGACGTGGTCTTTTCCGAGCCGGACCGGACCTCGCCCGCGGCACTGGGGCAGCAGCTGCGGCGGCAGGGCGTCGGGGCGAGCGCGATTGCGGCGCTGGCGGCGCTGCCGGACAACGATGCCGCGCTGGCCGGGGCCTTTGCCCGCGCGCCGGTGGTGGCGGGGACGTTCCTGCTCAACGATCGCGCCGGACCGGCGCTGGAACCCAAGGCTGGCTTTGCGATTGCCGGGTCTGCGCCGGTGAGCGACGCGCCGCGCTTTGCCCGCGCGCTGACCTCGCTGCCTGCGCTCCACGCGGCGGCGCCGGGCAGCGGCTTTGTCAGTCTGGCGGCGGCGGAGGACGGGATCGTGCGCGAGGTGCCGCTGGTCGCCTATCAGGGCGATGCTCTGCAACCCGCGCTTTCGCTGGAGGCGCTGCGGCTGGCGCAGGGGGCGGGGGCGATCACGCTGAAGACCAGCGATGCCGGGGGTGAAGGCGGCGGCGGATCGGGGCGGATGGTCGCGGTCAAGGTCGGGCAGTTCGAAGTGCCGACCACGGCGTCGGGCGCGCTGACCCTGCGCTATACCGCCGCGCGCCCGCCGCGCACGATCCCGGCCTGGCGGATCCTGTCGGGCGAGCTGGCCGGGCCAGAGCTTGAGCAAGCGGTCGGCGGGTCGATCGTGCTGGTCGGGACCAGCGCGATCGGGCTGCGCGATCTGGTCTCCACCCCGATCCGCCAGCGCGAGGCCGGGGTCAATGTGCATGCCGAGGCGCTGGAGCAGATGATTACCGGGCAATTTCTGGTCCGGCCAGACTGGGCCCCGGGGCTGGAGCGCAGCCTGGTGATCGTGCTGGGGATCCTGCTCGCGCTGGTGCTGCCCCGGCTGGGTGCGGCGCGCGGGGCGATGCTGGGGCTGGGGCTGGTCGGCCTGATGCTGGGGGCGAGCTGGTGGGCCTATCTGCGGCGCGGGTTCCTGCTCGATCCGGTCTGGCCCACGCTGGCACTGGTGCTGGTCTATGTGATCCAGACCGCGCTGGTATTTTACCGCGAGGAGCGGCGGCGGGCCTATATCCACAGCGCGTTTGACCGCTATCTCTCGCCCGAACTGGTGCGCCAGATCGCCGCCAGTTCCGAGCGGCTGGAGCTGGGCGGAGAGGACCGCGAGATGACCGTGCTGTTCGCCGACATCCGGGGCTTTTCGCGGATTTCCGAAGGGCTGGACCCGCGCGCGCTGATCCGGTTCCTGATCGGCTTCCTGACCCCGATGTGCGACGTGCTGCTGGGGCGGCGGGCGACGATCGACAAGTTCATCGGCGATGCGATCCTGGCCTTCTGGAACGCCCCGCTCGACGATCCGGACCAGCACGCCAATGCCGCCCGCGCCGCGCTCGACATGGCGGCGCGGCTGGGCGAGCTCAACCGCGATCCGGCCGCGCGCGGCGCGGATGTGCCCTGGCCGGGCGAGGTCAAAATCGGGATCGGGCTGAACGCCGGGCCGTGCTGTGTCGGCAACATGGGCTCGGCCCAGCGGCTGTCCTATTCGCTAATCGGCGATACGGTGAACCTCGCCTCGCGGATTGAGGGGCTGACCAAATATTATGGCGTCACCATCGCGCTGGGCAGCGCGCTGGCGGCGCAGCTGCCGCAGTTTGCGCTGGTCGAACTTGACCGCGTACGGGTGGTGGGCCGCGATGCGCCGGAAACGATCTTTGCGCTGGTCGGGGACGAGGCGGTGGCCGCCGAGCCGGGGTTCATCGCGCTGCGCGATGGCTTTGCGGCTTTGCTCAACGCCTACCGCGCGCGCGACTGGGCCGGAGCGGAAAGTGCGGCTGATGCGCTGTCATCGGGGGCCGCAGCGTTCGGGCTGGACCAGACGCTCGCGCTGTTCCGCAGCCGCATCACCGCGCTGACGCAGGATCCGCCACTGGAGGGCTGGGACGGGGTCTATGCCGCTACCGAGAAATGATCAGTAGCACTGCCCCGTAGCCGGATCGCGGCGCGCGCAGGCGTTTGGCGTTGGTCCGCCCGATCCGCCGCCGCCGCCGCCCAACACTCCCGCCGCTGCCGCACCGACCCCGAGCAGGGTCCGCAGCGTCTTGCCGCTGTCGCGGGCCAGATCGGGGAACACTGCGTCGCGCAGCTTGAGCAGGCCTTCCTGGCTGATCGTGAACGGGCCGACCGGGGCGGCCCCGGCGCGCGGGACGAAAGCGGCCAGCATCGGCGCGGCCAGATCCAATGTGCCGCCGCCTGAAGCCACCGAAACCGCGCCCGGCTGCGCATCGCCCTGGCTTGCCGCGCCGGGGCCGCGCAGCACGACCAGTGTGGCATTGTCCTTGTCGGCATCCTTGGCGGCGGCGCGGATCGATTCGCCCTTGATGATGTCGATTGCGGTCTGACCGATCGCCCCTTCGACAATCGTGCCGCGAATTCCGATCGTGGCGACCGGCGTGCCGATGGCCGAGCCGCCCGCCGCGTTGGGGCGGCCCGACATGAAGCGGAACGCGCCCTTGGCCACAGTCGCGCCCAGCGTGCGGCCGCGCGCCGGATCATAGACGAACCGGTCAATCGTCAGCCGGGCATTGGCGCCGATCGAGAACACCGAGCGGTCGAGCAGCATCAGCTGCAGCTGGCTCTGCTTGCCGGTCTGGATCAGATCGGCCAGCGCGACCCGTTCGCGCGGGGCGACCTGATGCGGCTTGGGCGCGCGGGCATTGCTGAGCTTTGCCTCGCGCACCACTGCTGAAACCGCGCCGACCGCCTGCGGGGCTGTCTGGGCTTGGGCTGGAGCCGGGGCCGGGGCCGACAGGGCCATGCCGAGCGCCAGCAGGATGAAAGTGCGCGCAGCCATGTTACTTGGCCCCCTTGGCAAACAGCGCCGGGCACTGCGCGGTTGCCGCCTGCCACTCTGCCTTCTTGAAATCCCGCTGCTTGATCAGCGAAAATTCGGCCGCTGCGCCGCGCGGATCGTCCAGCCGGCACAGCAGCGCGGCATGCAGCAGCCGTGCGGGCTGCGACTTGCGGTCCAGAAACAGCGCGCGCTCGCTCGATGCCAGTGCTTCAAGCAATTGGCCCGCCGCCGCCTGTTGCCGCGCCAGATCGAGGGTCTGGGCGGCAGTGACGCTGGCGCTCAGCACCTGATCCAGTTCGTCGGCCGGAGCCGCCACGGCCGCGCCCGAACCAGCCAGCGCGAACCCGGCAATCAGACAAGTTATTTGCGGTTTCAATGCCATGGCGCTCTCCCGCTCCGTCCGCAGACGATAGAGCGCGGCGCGCCAACCGCAAGCAAATAGCTTGGCCGGACCTAGGGTCAGGACCTAATAACCGCGCCTTCGAGGTTTGAGTCAGAATGGCTCAGGGCTAGGAAGGAAGGCGC
>CAZKAX010000091.1:0-3160 GCA_964550775.1 uncultured Novosphingobium sp.
GATTTCAAGGGCGCCCGCCCGGCCTATGAACGCGCCTTTGCCCTGGGCGAAGGCGATGCCGACGTGCTGCTGATGTACGCCTTCTTCACGTCCAAGTCGGGCCGCGGCGACGAAGCGCTGGAAGTGGTGCGGCGGGCCGAACGGCTCGATCCGCTGAACCCCCGGACCCAGCGCGGCGAAGGGTCGATCCTGCTCGCCAGCCGCAAGTATGCCGAAGCGATCGCCGCCTCGACCCGCGCCCTGGCGATGAACCCCAAGCTGTCGTCAGCCCATGGCCACATCGGCGTGGCCCAGCTGATGCAGGGACAGGCCGAGGCTGCACGCGCCGCTTTCATGGCCGAGCCGCTCAAGTCGGTGCACTTCGCCGGCCTTGCGATTGTCGAGCACCGCGCCGGGAACTGGGCCGGGGCAGAGCAGGCCCATGCGCAATTGCTGGCGGCCTATGGCGATAGCGCGGCCTATCAGCAGGCGCAGGTGCTGGCGCAGTGGGGCCAGGGCGAGGCGGCGCTGGCAGCGCTGGACAAGGCCTATGCGGTGCGTGACGGCGGCATGGCCGGATTGCTGGGCGATCCGCTGCTTGATCCGCTGCGCCAGGCACCCCGCTTTAATCAGTTGCTATTGCGGATGGGACTCGCTTAGCTGCGCCATCCGGCCCGGGGCTGGACACCAGAAGGGGATGAAACGATGCGAACAATCGTCAAGCTTTCGCTGATCGCTGCAGGTACGCTCGCCATGGCAGGCTGCCAGAAACAGGAAGCCGCCGCACCCGCCGCCGCTGCCAGCGAACCCGGCGTGGAAGCCGCAGCGGCCACCGATGCCGCCAGCGCCGGGGCCGCCGATGCCGTCAGCGCGGCCCGCACCGGCGATGATACTCGCACCGGTGACGATACCCGCACCGGGGATGATACCCGCACCGGGGATGATACCCGCACGGGCGACGATACCCGCAGCGGTTCCGAAGACGACCGTTAATCCGAGCCGCCGGTCCGGAGCGGGCCGGGGTTGCTTCCACGCAAGTGGAAAAAACTCTAACCCGGCAGGGCAAGCGGCCGGGCGCTGGTCGTGTGCAGCCAGCTGGCGACATCGGCCGTCAGCAGGCTGTTCACCCCGCGCGCGCAGCGGCTCAGGTTGTCAAATTCCGGCTCGCTTTGCAGGATCGCACGCTGCAGGAAGCGCAGCTTGGCCGCCAGATCGGCCGATCGTTCGGCGCTGTCGGCGAATTCGCCCTGCATGCGGATGCCATAGATCGCCGCGCCAAACGCCGGTAATGCCGCCCCGATGATCGTCGCCGTGGTCGCCGCGACATGGGACAGGCCGCCAATCCCCGGCCACACGGCCACGAACAGCTTGAACCCCAGCATCGCCGCACAGCTGGCGGCGGTAATCCCGAACAGCCAGGTGCCCAGCCGGTGCAGGCGGTGTTCCAGCCGGTGCATCTGCCCCGCATCGCGGTCCAGATAGGCAAGCTCGCCCTCTACCAGGGTCAGCAGAACGGCCTGCACCTGTTGCAGATAGGGCCGGTCAACCACCACTGCGGGCAGCCCGATCTGGCGCGCGCTGGCGCGGAAATACCAGCCGACCCAGTCCTGCTGCGGATCGCGCCCGCGTTGCAGCCCGTCGCCGCGCAGGCTCAGTTCGCCCAGCCGGGCCGAAACCGCCAGACAGCGCAGCCGTTCTGCCAGCGCCCGGTTGTCCAGCCAGGCCCGGTGCCACCCGGCCCGGTTGCCGCGCCGGGTCCGCAGCAAAATCGAACTGATGATCACGATTTCCAGCATGATCAGCAGCGGCTTGGCCGCCGCCGGCAGCGCCAGCCCCAGCAGCGACAGCAGCACTGCCAGCGCCGCCATGGCAAAGTTGGCGACATAGCCGTGGCGGAACAGCTGGGCATAATAGCGCGCGCAGGCATCGGCGCGGGCAAAGCGCGGCACCAGGCCATCGGCCAGCCGGTTGCCCAGCGCCCTGTCGTGGCTGCACATCGGGGCAAACTGGGCCGCGGCCTGCTGCTCGTTGGCGGGGCTCACCATGTCGCTGCGCCGCATCCGGCGCACCCCGGCAGCCGCCAGCAGCACGGGATAGGCCAGCGCCCAGATCCGCCCCGGCTGGGTGGGGGCCAGAAAATCGCGGAACAGGGCGCGCGCGGCGCTGTCTTCCGGCTGGGCAACCAGCGCGCGGACCAGGTCCGGCAGCGCCGTCATCGCTCCGCGCGCGACCGTATCGACCGTGTCGAGCCCCAGCGAAAGCTCTTCCAGCCCGTCCCACAGCAAGGTCGGCTCGTGCTGCGTGGTCGGATCAAGCTGGATCACCGGCACGTCCTGTTGCACCGCTTCGGCCACGATCTGCGCCGCGCCGCCGCGCCCGCGCACCGGGCCGCCATCCCACACCGCGATCAGCACATCGCACTGCGCCAGCAGCACCCGCCCGGCGCGTTCGTAAGCGATGCTTTCGCCGCTGGGCAGACTGCGCGTGCCGTCCAGTTCCATCACCGCCGCACTGGCATCCAGCAGCTGCAGGAACTGTGCGCGCGCGGCGCCCTCGGCAAAGTCCCCGGCATAGTCGGCGCGGCTGAACGGCAGCACCGTTTCCAGCCCCCAGCCCCGCTCCAGCGCGCATTGCGCCGCGATCGTATCCGCGCCATCGGCCAGTGAACTGATCAGGCGCAGCTGCGAACGATCGGGAAACGGCAGCGCCTGTTCGAACTGCGCAAACACCGCGCCCAGCCGCGCCGTCAAGCCGCCGCCCGCCGCCTCGCCCAGACGATCCAGCCGGTGCCCGGTTATCGCCACCCGCAATTGCCGCGCAGGCAGCAAGGCGTCGCTCGCATAGCCTGCAGGCTCGTCAATTGCGGGGTCGGTCATCGCTGCGACTATGGCGATTGCCCGTCACAGGTCAACACGCGCGGGCTGTGTCTTACGATTGCCTGGCGACCCCCCGCAGTTCCAGCGCAACGCGGCGGAATTATCGGCTGATGCGGACCGGGGCGGACACTTCAAGCGCGGCGCATCGGGCAAACAGGCACCGCCATCCGCGCCTTGATCATGCCTCAAGATCCTTGATCGCGACCAGCACCGCTTCTGGATCCGATGGACTCGACATCTGAATTACGGTGGAATTACGGTGACACGTCCGCAAACCCCTAATTATCCTTGTCACGTGATGCGCA
>CAZKAX010000091.1:3260-5288 GCA_964550775.1 uncultured Novosphingobium sp.
CCCGCGAGTTGCGGGGAGTCAATTTGGGGGTTTACGGACGTGTCCCCGTAACTCGTAATTGGAACTCCGGGAACTCCGGAACTCAGGAACTCAGGAACTCTACTCATCATACCAATCAGTCGCTATCAAATCACCACTTATATCGGAAACAGTAATTCCCTCGATATTGTTCGGGATTACATCAGCATGTTTAACACAAAGCCAGCTGTCGTAATCATATCCAAATGAGAAAAATCGACAGCCATCGCCTCTGCATATTATCTTGATATTGTCATTTATCGATTCACGAACTATCTCTTCAATGTCTGAAATGAAAACATTTTTCCCCAATTCAATTTCTATAGTTTTAGTTGATTTATTTATATGATTTATTTTTGAGATATAAAAATGTTCTATATTATTTTTTAGCATGTATGTTTCGTAGAATAGTGTTACATTTGATATAAATTTCAAAACAGAGTCGCGCGGTTTATCTTTTGCGACGATCGCATTACTTGGCGTTATATTCAAAAGATACATTTCAATCACCGATACAATTTAAGAGGCGGAATTACGGTGACACGTCCGTAAACCCCTAATTGGAATTACGGTGACACGTCCGTAAACCCCTAATTACCCTTGGGCTTTGGCCCACGTTTGCCTGGCAGCAGAGGTTTGCCGCTTTGCTTTGCCATCGCCTCAAGCCACTCGGGCGTGCCGATCGGTCGGCCCAGTCCTTCGGCCTTGCGCAGCGCGGCATAGGTGAAAGCTTCATCGAAGTCCTCGCTGAGGAAGGCGTGAAAATCGCCAGTGCGCTGCAACGCCGGGGCGACTGTTACCACGTGATCGTTCCGCCCCGCAATCAGCGCGCGGGTGCTGGACCAGGGCCAGTTCTCGGCGCGCTCCACCAACCGGGCCCGCACCGGATTCAACGCGACATAGCGCAGCGCCGCAAACAGATGCGCCTCGTCCATCGCCACCGAGCTGAACCGGCCCTGCCAGAGATGCCCGGTCACCCGCATCCGCGTGTTGACATATCCGGTATAGTGGCGGTGAACGTCACGGAAAGTCCGCCCAAGCGCATCTTCGTCGCGCGGCACCGCGACAATGTGAACGTGGTTGGGCATCAGGCAATAGGACCACACCTCCACCCCATGCCGACCCGCTGCCCCGGCCAGCAGATCGAGGTAAAGCGCATAATCGCCATCTTCAAAGAACGTCCGTTCGCGCCGATTGCCGCGCTGCGTCACGTGATGCGCAATACCGGGCAATACCATGCGGGGAAGGCGGGCCATGCCACTGTGCTACCCCGCGAGTTGCGGGGAGTCAATTTGGGGGTTTACGGACGTGTCACCGTAATTCCACCGTAATTCGTAATTGACAGCTCGGGAGCGTGTAGGAAAGGGCGCTGCGGTCGCGATGGAGTTTGGGGGTTTTCGGACGTGTCACCGTAATCCCAGCCACCGTAATCCCAGCGTGTAGGAAAGGGTGTTGCGTATGCGATGGAGACCGCAAGTGAGTTTGGTGTATTTAGTAAACTGGCACCGTAATTGGAGTAAACTGGCACCGTAATTGGTAATTGGGCACCGTAATTGAATTGGCACCGTAATTGCCAATTTCCCCCACAATTTAAAATATATGCCCCCAAAATATCAAGCGATACGCAAATATCGCCAATATTATTCCTAAAAAAATATCAAAAACAAGAAATGCTCTACTTTTCACATTTAAACTCTCTGTAATTCCAGACCCCGCCGCTGTCTAGGCATGGATCAATAGTCATAGCGTCAGCAAATATAATAATTGTCAAAGTGACAATAAATGAAATAAGTATTGATCTAAAATGTTTCACGATAAAATTCATATCCGTTCACCTACTTTCTCTGCGGGGCGGCGGAAATGGTAAGGGTTTTGGCGGATGCCCTTTATCAGGTGGAAATTAAAATTACGGTGACACGTCCGAAAACCCCTACCGCGTTACGCCCCCGCTCGCAGCGACCAGGCGGTTTTCCACGTCATAGGTGAAGGTGTTGAGCCGGTGGCCGGTAA
>CAZKAX010000091.1:5388-12063 GCA_964550775.1 uncultured Novosphingobium sp.
GCTTGCGGTCATCGGCCCGACTATGGCCACACCGCGCCACCGGCGCAAGGCGCACAATTACGGTGACACGTCCGAAAACCCCTACCGCGTTACGACCCCCGCTCGCCGCGACCAGGCGGTTTTCCACGTCATAGGTGAAGGTGTTGAGCCGGTGGCCGGTAATCCCGCCCCGCAATTGCCGCTCCGCCTTGCCGCCGTGCTGCCGGGGAGCGGGATCAGGAGCGCTTGCGGTCATCGGCCCGACTATGGCCACACCGCGCCACCGGCGCAAGGCGCACGGGCTTCGATTGATCCATTTGGGGAGAGTGATTGGTGCGGTCGAGAAGACTCGAACTTCCACGGGCTTTCGCCCACAACGACCTCAACGTTGCGCGTCTACCAATTCCGCCACGACCGCTAAATCATCGGGCTGGAATGACCGGCCCGGGGGGGTAGGAGCGCGCCCTTAGCAAAGGGGCTGCGTGGCTGCAAGCGTTCTGACCGGGTAATCTCTTGCCGTGTCCGCGTCCCGGTTGGGGACAGCGCGGAATCGGCGATTGCGGCAAAAGTAAACGCGTTGTTCACCATGCCGGATGACGCTGGCCCTGATCCCTCTGCTGCTTGCCGCCGCCGTGCCCGCGCCGGGCGATGCGCAGGCTGCGCGGCAGGGCGGGGTGCGGGTAGTGGCGACGGCGCGGGCTGAGATCCTGGCGCCGGTCACCAATGCGCCGCAGGCCGCGGCGGGCGCGCCGCTGCGGCAGGTCAGCCAGACCCGCGACGGGCGCAGCTTTGTGGAATTCCAGTAAGGCGATCAGCCCGGTTTCCAGCCGAATTCGGCCTTCACCCCGCTCTTCGGTACCGGCACCAGCGCGCCGTTGACCGACACGCTTTCGCCGGGAGCCAGCACGCGCTTGGCCGGGGGCAGTTCGGCGGTGTGGACGATCCGCCCGCGCGCATCGCGCAGCACCACCAGCACCGCGGGCACGCTGCGTTCGGCCTGCGAGATGTTGGTGACCGTGCCGTTGACCCCGAAGAACCAGGTGCCATTGGGCAGCTCGCGCCGGTCCTGGCGCTTTTCGGGGAAGTCCAGCTTCAGGCCGGGCTGTTCCTCGGCAAAGACGGGTTTGGCGAATGGCATCCAGTCCGGCAGGCCGTACCACGCCGTCGCGCCGACCGCGCCCAGTGCGATCACCGCGAACAGCGCCGCCGCGATCGTCCACATCCGCGCGGGGTTGCGGCGCGGGCGGAACGGCGGCTCGTAATCGAAGCTCGACGGGCTGTTGTCATAGTCGCTGGCATAGGCCGGGTCGGGCTGAACCGGGACCGGCGGGAGGTCTTCCTCCTGACGCAGCGGCGGCGGGACCACCGGATCGCTCTCGGCAGGTTCGGGCTCGGCAAAGCTGACCGGCGGGGGCGGGGCGGCGGGTTCCGGATCGGGCTCTGCAACCGAGATCGGCGGGGGCGGCGCGGCCTCCTCCTCAGGCTCGGACCAGACCGGCGGGGGCGGTACGGTGCTGGCGGGTTCGGCCACAGGCTCTGGCGTGGCCACCGGCTCCGCTTCGGCAACCGGCGCAGGCTCGACCGGCGGCGGGGGCGGCACTTCGATCCGCGGCCCGTCCTGGAACCAGCTGTGGCGGCATTTGGCGCAGCGCACCGTGCGCCCATCGACGCCGATGGCGCTGTCGGGCACGACATAGCGGGTGGCGCAAGCCGGGCAGGATATGATCATGACAGCACCGTTAAGCATGTTCCGGCGCGCGGCAAGGGCATCATCGGTGAACCATGCTGCCGAGAGGCTTTTTTCCACATGGATTGGCGGCTATAGCCCCCCGCGAAGCACTTCTCCCTGCCACTGGACACCACACCCGACCATGACCAACGCCGCCGCCGGGGAAATCGTCCAGTTCGACAATGTCGGCTTGCGCTATGGCAGCGACCGTGAAGTGCTGAGCGACGTGTCGTTCACGCTCTTTCCGGGCAGCTTCTATTTCCTGACCGGGGCGAGCGGCGCAGGCAAGACCTCGCTGCTCAAGCTGCTCTATCTGGCCCAGCGCCCGTCGCGCGGGGCGATCCGGATGTTCGGGACCGATGCGATCACTCTGCCGCGCGAGCGCCTGCCCTTGCTGCGGCGGCGGCTGGGGGTGGTGTTTCAGGACTTCCGGCTGGTGCCGCACCTGTCGGCCTTTGACAATGTCGCGCTGCCGCTGCGGGTGGCGGGGGTGACCGAGCGGGAACTGGCCAAGCCGGTGGCGGACATGCTCGAATGGGTCGGCCTGGCGGACCGGATGAATGCCCAGCCGGCCCAGCTTTCAGGCGGGGAACAACAGCGCGTGGCGATCGCGCGGGCGGTGATCGGGCGCCCGGAAATGCTGGTCGCGGACGAACCGACGGGTAACGTCGATCCGGAAATGGCGATCAAGCTGCTGCGCCTGTTCGAAGCGATGAACCGGCTGGGGACCACGGTGGTGGTGGCGACCCACGATGTCCACTTGCTCAAGAAAGTGCCCGAATCGCTGATCATGCGGCTCGACAAGGGGCGGCTCAGCGATCCGACCGGGGCGCTGCGCTATCCCCCGCGCCCCGCGCCGAGGCCAGCGTGATGCGGCTGGTTCCGGAATCCTTCGCGCAGCGCTGGCGCAGCCTGACCGGGCTGGGTGATAGCGAGCTGATCCCGCAGGCACGCCTGTCTGGCCCGACGCCGTGGGTGATCGCGATCATGGTGGCGCTGACGGTGATTGCGGCGGCGGCGGGGCTTTCGTTCAGCAACACTGCGCGGTCCGCTTCGGACGAGCTCGCGGGCGGGGTAACCGTGCAGGTGATCGAAGCCAACCCGGAACTGCGCGCCCGCCAGGCCGAGGCGGCGGCGCAGCGGCTGCGGCGGATCCCGGGGGTCGAAGAAGCCCACGTGGTCTCTGGCGATGAGGTGGAGCGGCTGATCGAACCGTGGCTGGGTGCGCGGGTGGCGGGCGACGATGCGATTCCGGTGCCCGCGCTGGTCGATGCCCGGCTGACCGGCACGGTCGATGCCGAAGTGCTGGGGGCGCTGCGCCGTTCGGTGCGCGAAGTGGCGCCGTCAGCGCGGGTCGATGCGCAATCGAGCTGGCTGCGGCCGGTGTTCGGGGCGATCGAATCGCTGCAATGGCTCGCGCTGGCGCTGGTCGGCCTGCTCGCCTTTGCGATGTCGGCGGCAGTGCTGCTGGCGGTGCGCACGGCGCTGGGGACCAACCGCGACACGATCGAGATCGTCCACCTGCTGGGCGGGACCGATGTGCAGATCGCCCGGATTTTCCAGCGCTCGATCGGGTTCGAAGCGGTCGGCGGCGGGGCGCTGGGGCTGGGCGTGGGCACGGTGGTGGTGCTGTTCCTGGGCCGCCGCTTTGCCGATCTGGGGGCGGGGCTGGTGTCCAGCGGGGCGCTCGGCTGGCTCGACTGGATCCTGCTCGCGCTGATCCCGCTCGCCGGGGTTGGCCTGGCCATGCTGACCGCGCGGATCACCGTGCTGCGTACTTTGCGCAAGATGCTATAGCACGCCCATGTTGCGCCGCCTGCTATCGCTGATTTTGCTGGCCTGGGCGCTGGGCTTTGCCTGGTTCGCGCTGGACCTGCCGCGGCCAGCGGGCGAGCAGCGCAGCGATGCCGTGGTGGTGCTGACCGGCGGGACCGGCCGGGTCACCCGCGGGGTGGAAGTGCTGCGCAGCGGCTATGCCCGGCGGCTGTTCGTTTCGGGCGTCGACAAGGACGTCAAGCCGCACGAATTCGCGGTGCAGTACAAAGTCCGCTCGGCGATGATGGCCTGCTGCGTCACGCTGGGGTTCCAGGCGGTCGATACGCGGTCCAACGGGGTGGAAACCGGGGCCTGGCTGCGCGCGGAGGATGTCCGCTCGCTGCGGCTGGTGACCAATGACTGGCACATGCGCCGCGCCGTGCTGGAACTGCGCCGACACCTGCCCGCCGGGGTCGAAGTGATCAAGGATGCGGTGCCTTCGCAGCCGGGCTGGCGGACGCTGTTTACCGAATATCACAAGTTTCTGGCGCGGCTGATCGCCGGACTGTGGGGGGGCTGAACCGGTGCTGCTCCTGCGTAACCTGTTGTTCTATCCGGTGTTCTACATTGGCAGCCTGTGGCACGTGGTGGGATCGGTGCTGCTGGTCACGCTGGGATCGCAGCGCCGCTTTCGCAAGATGGTGGCCGATTGGTCCCGCTGGCACCGCTGGTGCGCGCGCTGGATCCTGGGGATTGAGCAGCGCATCGAAGGGGGCCAGCCCGATGGCCCGGTGCTTTATGCGATCAAGCATGAAAGCTTTTACGAGGCAATCGACGTGCCGGCCATGTTCACCAAGCCGGCCGTCTTCGCCAAGGCCGAACTGCTGCGCATTCCATTGTGGGGTCACGCCGCCGCGCGGTTCGGCGTGGTCGAGGTGCAGCGCGATCAGGGGGCCAAGGCACTGCGGGCGATGCTGGGCGCGGCGCGGGCCTATGCGGCGGCAGGGCACCAGCTGATCATTTTTCCGGAAGGAACCCGGGTGCCGCATGGCAGCCACGGGCCACTGCAGGCGGGCTTTGCCGGGCTGTACAAGCTGCTGGGCTTTCCGGTCGTGGCCGTCGCGCAGGATTCGGGCAGGCTCTATCACCGCTGGCTCAAGCGGCCCGGAACGGTGACCCTGCGCTTTTCCGAACCGATCCCGCCGGGACTTCCCCGGGACGAGATCGAGGCGCGGGTCAGTGCGGCGATCAACGCGCTCAACCCGCTGGACCGGACTTGAGCCACCGCAAGCCTGATCAGGCGACCAAGCGCCCGCTGCTGTCGGTGCTGGGCCCGGGGCTGGTCACCGGCGCGGCAGACGATGATCCCAGCGGGATCGGCACCTACAGCCAGGTCGGCGCGCAGTTCGGCTATGGCCTGGCCTGGACCATGTTCTTCGGCTTTCCTCTGCTGGTTTCGATCCAGGCGATCTGCGCGCGGATCGGGGCGGTGACCGGCAAGGGCATCGCTCAGAACCTGCGCCAGCACTATGCGCCGGGCCTGCTGCGCACGGTGGTGGTCCTGCTGCTGGTGGCCAATGTGATCAATCTGGGAGCAGATCTGGGCGCGATGGGCGCGGCGCTGGCGCTGCTGCTGCCGGGGCCGGTGCTGGCCTATACTGTGGCTTTCGGGGTGGTCAGCGTGCTGCTGGAAGTGCTGCTCAGCTATTCGCAGTATGAGCGGATCCTGAAATGGACCACGCTGTCGCTGTTTGCCTATGTCGGCGTGGTGTTTGTGGCCGATGTGCCGTGGGGCGCGGCGATTACCGATATTCTGGTGCCGCATTTCACGTTCGACAAGGCGCAGTCGATGGCGCTGGTGGCGATTTTCGGGACCACGATCAGCCCGTACCTGTTCTTTTGGCAGGCCGGGCAGGAAGTGGAGGAACAGCACCGCCGCCACATCAAGCCGCTGCACGTATCGCCGCGCAAGGTGGCCGGGCAGGAGCTCAAGCGGATCCGGACCGACACGCTGGTCGGCATGGCCTTCTCGCACCTCACCGCGCTGTTCATCATCGTCGCCACGGCGGCGACGCTGAATGCCCACGGCGTGACCGACATCACCAGCGCGGCTCAGGCGGCCGAAGCGCTGCGGCCGATCGCGGGTGATCTGGCCTTTGCCCTGTTCGCGATCGGGATCATCGGCACCGGGCTGCTCGCCGTGCCGATCCTGGCGGGCAGTGCGGCCTATGCGGTCAGCGAGACGTTCGGCTGGACCGAAGGGCTGGACCGCAAACCGCGCGAGGCCAAGGCGTTCTACGGCGTGATCGCTTTCGCCACAGCGGGCGGGATCGCGCTCAATTTCATCGGCATCGATCCGATGAAGGCGCTCTACTGGGCCGCCGTGGTCAACGGTCTGTTGGCCCCGCCGCTGATGGTGGTGACCATGCTGATCGCGCAGAACCGCAAGGTTATGGGCGGCCTTACCCTGGGCCGGGGCCTTGCCTTTGGCGGCTGGCTGTCCACCGCGGTGATGTGGGTGGTGGCGGGGGTATTCCTGCTGTCCTGACAGGCCGGACAAGGTGACAACAAGGTGACAGATCGGGCCAATGTGTCACTCTTGATTAGGGATGGAAAAACATCGATTTAAGGCCAAATCGGGTTACACATCGGCGGTTTTGAATGCAAATTCGCCAAGGGCGCAAAAACGCCTGCGGAATGGAGGATCGACGATGTCAAAGAGCGCGAATCCGATCGCAGATTCGCGCCGTGTAGGAAAGTGATTTGTGGCAAGGTGAAACGGCGTGCTTCCACAAACACGCTCAGGGTGACGGATATTGTTGGGGGCAACAGTTCCTCCCACTACCCCCCGTGGTCGCTGCGCCCGAAGTCCGGCCGGGCATCGTCCTGACCAAGCTCGATGATCGAACGGCGGATGTCGCGGGTGCGGGTGAAGTGGTCGAACAGCTTTTCGCCGTCGCCCACCCGGATCGCTTTTTGCAGCGCGGTGAGGTCTTCGGTGAAGCGTTGCAGCATGTCGAGCACGGCGTCCTTGTTGGTCAGGAACACGTCGCGCCACATGGTCGGGTCGCTCGCGGCGATGCGGGTGAAATCGCGGAAGCCGCCGGCCGAATACTTGATCACTTCGCCCTGGGTCACCCCTTCCAGATCGTCCGCCGTGCCGACGATGGTATAGGCGATCAGGTGCGGCAGGTGGCTGGTGACGGCCAGCA
>CAZKAX010000092.1:0-11962 GCA_964550775.1 uncultured Novosphingobium sp.
AACCTCCCGCAAACGCTCCTATGCACCAAAATCAAGATACAAGGTGGATCGTCCGAAGGACGAGACGGAGGGGTTTGCGGCGAGGCCTTTACCCCTCCGTCATTCGCTACGCGAATGCCACCTCCCCATTTGTCCCTGCGGGAAAAATGGGAAGGATCTGGGCAGCCCTCAATCCCCGAAGAAATTCAGTTCCAGCAGCACATTGTTCGGATCGGCGGTGAACACCTGGCGCAGCCCGATCGCGGTGATGTGGTTGGTCTGGTAATCCAGCCCGCGCGCCTCGATCCGGCGGAGCACTTCGTCATAGCCGGTGCAGTTCAGCGCCACGTGATGCACCGCGCCGGTCAGCGCGCCGGGTGTAACCTCGCGGTCATAGGCGCGGATGCAGTCAAGCGAGTTGATGTGCAGGATCGGCTTGTCCGCCTTGTCATACATCCACTGCGCGGTCGTGGGCGTCAGCGGCGGCGGGGCATCGCGGCGATCGAGCCCGAGCAGGTCCGCATAAAACCCGCAGGTCCCGTCCAGATCGTCGGTGATGATATTGACGTGATCGAGTGCGTTGACCTGCATGGCCGCCTCCTGCGTTAGCTTTTGAACACTACCGTCTTGTCGTGGTTGAGCAACACCCGGTCTTCCAGATGCATCCGCACCGCTTCGGCCAGGACCCGGCGTTCAACGTCACGGCCCTTGCGGACGAGGTCCTCCGGGGTGTCCGAATGGGTCACCGCGGTCACATCCTGATGGATGATCGGCCCTTCATCGAGGTCTTCGGTAACGTAGTGCGCGGTCGCGCCGATCATCTTCACCCCGCGCGCATGGGCCTGGTGATAGGGCTTGGCGCCCTTGAAGCCCGGCAGGAAACTGTGGTGGATGTTGATGCAGCGGCCTGACAGGAACGACGCGAGATCATCGGACAGGATCTGCATGTAGCGCGCCAGCACCACCAGTTCGGCCCCGCTGTCGGTCACCACCTGCTTGATCTGCGCTTCCTGCTGCGGCTTGGTGTCTCTGGTGATTGGGAAGTGGTGATAGGGCACATCCCCCAGCAGCGAAATGTTGAGCGCTTCCTTCGGGTGGTTGCCGATCACCGCGACCACATCCATCGCCAGTTCGCCGATTCGCACCCGGTAGAGCAGGTCACCCAGGCAGTGGTCGAACTTGCTGACCATCAGCACCACCTTGCGCCGCGCCGACTGCGCGCGCAGGTTCCAGGTCATGCCGTATTCGGCGGCAAGCGGCGCGAATCCGGCGCGAATCGCGGCCAGGTCGCCCGCCTGCGGATCGAATTCGACCCGCATGAAAAAGTCCCCGCCAGCCTGGTCATTATACTGCTGCGCTTCCAGGATGTTTCCACCCTTATCAAATAGATAGCCGGTCACGCGGGCGGTAATTCCGGCGCGGTCGCGGCAGGACAGGGTGAGGATCTGGACCTCGGACATCGGCATTGCTCCCATTGAACCGGCACCCCGGAGTGGCGGCGCTTTTCGTTTGCACTGATAACAAAATATAGTATGCAGTGCATACAAAATTCAACCGGAGAGGAGTCGGGGCACAATGGCCGCCACCAATCTTGATCAACTGCTCGCCAGTCAGGGCAACATTGTCGACATGCTGCGCAATTCGCAGCTGGGCGCCTACGTCTATCCCGTGGTCGCGCCGGAATTCTCGAACTGGCGCTCCGAACAGTGGGCCTGGCAGCACAGCGCGGTGCTGTTCGATCAGTCGCACCACATGGTCAACCTGTACATCCGCGGCAAGGATGCGGCCAAGCTGCTGAGCGACACGATGATCAACAGCTCGAAGGGCTGGACGGTCAACAAGGCCAAGCAGTACGTGCCCACCACCCCCTATGGCCACGTGATCGGCGATGGCATCATCTTCTGGGAGGAAGAGGAAAGCTTCACCTATGTCGGCCGCGCGCCGGCCAGCAACTGGCTGCGCTATCACGGCGCGACCGGCGGCTATGACGTCGAAATCGAACTGGATGACCGTTCGCCGATGCGCCCGATGGGCAAGCCCGTGACCCGCAAGGAATGGCGCTTTCAGATCCAGGGCCCCAATGCCTGGAACGTGATCGAAAAGCTCCACGGCGGGCCGCTCGAACAGCTCAAGTTCTTCAACATGAGCACGATGAACATCGCCGGCAAGACCGTGCGCACCCTGCGCCACGGCATGTCGGGCGCGCCGGGCCTCGAAATCTGGGGTCCCTATGCCGAGCAGGAAGAAATCCGCGCCGCGATCCTCGAGGCCGGCAAGGAATTCGGCCTGATCCCCTGCGGCAGCCGCGCGTATCCGTCGAACACGCTCGAAAGCGGCTGGATCCCCAGCCCGCTGCCCGCGATTTACACCGGCGACAAGCTCAAGGGCTTCCGCGAATGGCTCGGCGCCGACAGCTATGAGGCGACCGGTTCGATCGGCGGTTCGTTCGTGTCTGAAAACATCGAGGACTATTACCTCAACCCGTGGGAACTGGGCTACGGCGGCTTCGTCAAGTTCGACCATGACTTCCACGGACGTGAGGCGCTGGAACAGGTCGATCCGGCCAAGCAGCGCAAGAAGGTGACGCTGGCCTGGCATCCGGAAGACATGGCCAAGATCATGGCCAGCATGTTCAACCCGGATGGCGAAGCCTACAAGTTCTTCGACGTCCCGCTCGCCAACTATGCCTCGTCGAATTACGACGCGGTGACCGATGCCGATGGCAAGGTGCTGGGCGTGTCGATGTTCACCGGCTTTTCCTACAACGAAAAGCAGGCGCTGAGCCTCGCCACGATCGATCCCTCGGTGCCGTTCGGCAGCGAAGTGCGCGTGGTCTGGGGTGAGCCCAACGGCGGCACCCGCAAGACCACCGTCGAACCGCACAAGCAGCTGTCGGTCCGCGCGATCGTTTCGCCGGTGCCCTACAGCCGGGTCGCGCGCGAAACGTACCAGGAAGGCTGGCGCTCGCAGGGGCTTTGATCACATGGCCAATGCAAGCGAACTGATCCACCCCAACTGGGACAAGGCCCCCGCCGGGATAACCGACGGGTTCAGCCTGGAAATGACCGCCAAGGACGAAGGGGCGCTGCGCGATGCCGCGCCCCTGATCCCGGCGGACACTCCGATCGCGATCACCTATCTCCCCGGCGAGGAGATCAATGCCCGCGTCGCCGCCACCGTGGCGGTGCGCGAGCTGGGGTTCGAGCCGATGCCGCACTTTTCAGCGCGGCGGATCACGTCCGAGGATGACTTTGAAGGCTATCTGAAGGCCGTGGTCGAACAGGCCGGGGTGAAACGCTGCTTCATCGTTGCGGGCGATCCGCCCGAGCCGGTCGGTCCCTACTGGGACACCATGGCCCTGATCAGGACCGGCGCGTTTGAACGCTCCGGCGTGCAGGCGATCGGGATCGGCGGCCACCCCGAAGGGCACCCAAACATGACCGAGGCGGAATGCTGGGCCGTGCTGGAAGCCAAGGTCCGCGAAATCGAATCGCGCGGCATGGCGGCGCTGATCGTCACCCAGTTCAGCTTTGACCCCGATGCCTGCCTGAACTGGCTGAAGCAACTGCGCGCGCGCGGCATCCAGTGCCCGGTGCGGATGGGCGTGCCCGGCCCGGCCGGGATCAAGCGCCTGCTGGCCTATGCCGCGCGCTGCGGCGTCGGGGCGTCCACCTCGGTGCTCAAGAAGTACGGCATTTCGGTCACCAACCTGCTCGGCACGGCCGGGCCGGACAAGCTGGTCAACCAGTTCGCGCGCGGACTGGGCGAGGAACACGGGCGGGTGCGGCTGCACTTCTACCCGTTCGGCGGGATGACCAAGACGCTGGAGTGGATCCAGGACTACAACGCGAAGCACGGGATCTGAGCCGTGGCGAACTACGTCCTTGTCCACGGGGCCTGGGGCGGCGGCTGGTCCTATGACCGGCTGGCGCGTGAGTTGCGCGCCGCCGGGCACAAGGTGCTGGTCACGCAGCTGGCCGGGCTTGGCGCCCGCAAGGACGGACTGAACCCGGCAATCGACCTGTCGACCCACGTCCGCGACGTGGTGGGCCAGGTCGAGGCGGAAGGGATCGACCGCTTCGTGCTGTGCGGCCATTCCTATGGCGGGATGGTGATCACCGGGGTTGCCACCCGGCTCGGCGCGCGGATCGATGCCCTGTGCTATATCGACGCGTTCCTGCCCGGCGACGGGGAATCGCTGTGGGACATAACCGGCGACTTCGAACACCGCTGGTACATCGACACGCAGAAGGATACCCCGGGACTGGTCGCACCGATTGGCGGCGTGGACTTGCTCAAGAACCCGCGCTTCGGCCGCCACCCGCTGCTGACCCTGCTGGAGCCGGTGCGCTTCACCGGCGAGGAAGCCAAGGTTCCGCGCCGCACCTATGTCTTCGCCAGCGGATGGCAGCCCACCCCCTTCCCGCGCTTTCGCGATCAGGTGAAGGGCGATTCGAAGTGGCAGCTGCACGAGGTCGGCGGCGGGCACGATGTGATGGGCGATCAGCCGGAAAGGCTGCTGGAGATCGTGCTGGGGTTGGCCTAGCGACTGGCCTCCCGGCGCAACTTGCCGCAATGGCAACCTCAGCAAACGCGGCGTCGCGGCCCTGCCTGACCCCGTTCGCGCTGCCTTGCCACCAGCAGCAGGCCAAGGCTGGCCGCAGCCAGCAGGCCAAGCGTGAAAATGCTCCCTTCCGGCCCCTCCCCCGCACCCGTGAGATAGGCCGGTCCGACAGGCACCATTTTCACCACCAGTGCGGGCAGTCCGCTCTCCAAACCCGTAATCGGCACATCAAAACCGGTGCCGCCAAACCAGTTCCAGCCGACGTGCCAGCCCATCACCCCCCAGATCGAATTCGACCAACGCACCCAGGCGCAAGCGAAAATCGCGAAGACGAAAGTCATGACCACCAGCAACAGCGGCGTTCTGGGTGAGAAGTGAAGGAAGGTGAAAGCGGCGGAGCTCAACAGGAAGGCGGCGGTCGTGTTCCAGCGCCGCGTGATCGCGGAGAACAACCAGCCGCGAAACACGAACTCCTCCACGCTCGCTTGCACGGCAAAGCAGGCGAGCAGCAGGGCAATCCAGCCAAGCGCAGCAGGGCTGGCAAAGGCCGGGAACAGATCGCCGACACGGTATCCGCCGGAAATGGCTATCGCCGCCACGATCCCGCCCATCATCGCTATGCCAATGGCCAGTCCGTTCAGGAACTTTCTGAGCCGTTGTTCCCCGCAAAGTCCGGCACTTGCGAGGCTGCGCTGTTCGACCCAGCGAACCCAGCCGAACACCGCAAGCCCCATGGCGATGAACGAAACCAGGAGGAGGCAAAACCCCAAAGTCCCCTGCGGCTCACCCTTTGCATCGGTAAAGCCGAGATAGGTAAGTCCGAAATCGCCCGGCAACATGCTGATCGCAACCAGGAAGATGCAAATGAAGGGGGCGGCGATACTCGGCGCTATCCAGCCTTTGGCCGGCTCATCGGAAAAGATCATCTGCGTCATGCCGGGCAGCCTAACCGCCCGCCGAAGACGGCTATAGAATGATCGTGCGGAACAGGTCCGATCGCAGCCACTCTTTTGGCGTCAGACCAACCGCCTTGCGGAATGTGCGGCCAAAATGGCTCTGATCCGCAAAGCCAGCGCCGTGCGCTGCATCGGCCAACCTCGCGCCTTCACGCAACAGCCGCTTGGCAAGATCGACCCGGCGGTGCTGCAGATAGCGATAGGGGCTGGTGCCAAGCAAAGCCCGGAAATCACGCGAAAGCTGCCAACGGTCGCAGCCGGTCACTTGCTCAAGCTGATCGAGACGCGCCCCGGCAACCACCGCGGTGTCGAGAAATTCGCGCGCCCGCATCACGGCCGTTCGGTCGGCGATCCGCACAGTTGCCGCCCTGCCAGCCGCATCGTTCATGGCATGGGCCAGATCGTACAGCGCGTCTTCATAGGCACCGGGATCCGCGACGCCCGCGCAGTCGACCACCATGTTGAAGGCTGCCGCGATCAAGCCCGGATTGGTCGAGACGCCATTGACGATAAACGGCAGTGCCGCCCCGCCCAGCACGGCCTGGACATGCGTTGGCGGGACATAGGCCGCCTGATAACTGAACCCGGCCTCATCATGACAGTGGCCATCGTGCACTTCATCGGGATGCAGGATCAGCACTTGCCCGGGCAGCGAACGGCGCATCGCCCCGCGATAGTTGAACGCTTGCACCCCGGCCATGGTCAAAGCGACAGTGTAGGTATCATGCCGATGCGGCGAAAACGCTGCCCCGACCAGCCGGTTTGCGACCCGCTCGATCCGCCCGAACGCGCCGGCCGAATGCGATGGGGTCAGGGAATGCGGTGCAGAATTCATCGGAATTATGTTGGGTGCATGGGGCAAGAAGGCAAGCCTTGCGAACGGAAGCAGGGATGTCGGGAGCGGCATGGCTGTTAGTGGGCAGAGGCACCTGTTTCACGACATTCGCGCCATGCGTGAACCAAGAGTTGCTCTCGAGACGGAGCATTGGGCAGGGTTTCGTCGCAAAGGTCGGGGAGTCCGGAACGTCAGCTTCTTGTTGATTGAATGGCAATAGCGGGCCTGCGAGCACTACTTGCTGAACCAATTCGCGGATACTTGGCAGGTCAGATCAGTCCATCTACCGTTGTGCCATGACTACCACCATCTATATCGACGAATCTGGGTTTACGGGCGACGATCTCTACAATCCCGATCAACGATTTTTTACTATCGCCTCCACCATAATTGAGGAAGATGAGGCTAAGGAAATCCTTGCCCGTTGCTTCCCGCGTTATCAAGGCGACGAATACAAATTCACCAACATTTGGAAACGCGAGCGATCGCGGGCAGGACTCCGCGCTTTCGCGGCCGAGCTCCCGAGGGTTCAAGATCGAGCATTTGTCTGGATCATTGACAAGCGCTTTTGCCTACTGACCAAATTGGTCGACTATCTAGTCGAACCGGGGGCCTACGAAGCTGGCTATGATTGGTATGCTGATGGCTGGGGGCTCCGGTATATGAACACAATCCATAGGGACCTGGTTGAGCATGGAGCTGAAGAATTATACGATGCCATGATCCGAAGTTGGGATGCGTTTGCACGCGACCCGTCCGGCGAGCACCTCGATAGGCTTCAAGAGCATTTGGAGCGTGGAAAGGTGACGAGCGAACCGCCCTTGCCAAGCCTCTTTGATTTGCTCTTGCGCGGGCTGGACCATTTTCGAAATCGTAACCCAAACCTCGCGCACTTCGGAGACTCAAGCGAAATACAGGTTACTTCGGTATTCTCCACGATCACATGGTGGCGACAACATAGGCCCGAGGATTTCGCACTCGTGCACGATGATTCCAACGCATTCCTGAAACAGCGCGAACTATGGGGCACCATGCTTCGTGACGACTTTGTTGCGCCGCCGTTCCCGATCGCAAACGGCACCGAGGTCGAGTTCCCGCTGCGCGTTCGATCGACCACCGCTGTGCGTTCCCACGATTCTCATTCGGTTCAATTCTGCGACATTCTCGCGGGACTGCTCGCTAAGGCAGGGCCCGGCCTAGTTGGCGGCTCGCACGATCCCTTTATTGTTGAGCTGGTTTTGGCCGGAGCCGGTGAGCTAACCTACAGCGGCGTCCTGCCCCACGCGCTTTATGTTGATGGGCCACCCCCCGTAGAGATGGACCCGACATGGTCGATCGCATGACCGAACTGCTCCGGCCCTATCTCGATAAGAAGATGGCACAACGCGATGGCTTCGACGCGTAGCGAACGCCGAAGTGCAGAAACCTCGGACAAGACCGGAGGTTAAACGAAGGTCGGGTTTGGACGACCGCAATCGACAAGATGAATGTCCGCAATGTCGTCGTGTCCGGAAAGGCTGCTGCCGCGCAAGGTCACATTTGGCCTGGAATCCCGCCGTGGCATCTGTTCTGGCGCGCCGCAGCGCTATTGAGCCACTTCGCGCTGGTCTACGTCACGGACGCGGCGCGCAATTCTCGGTCCGGTTCAGGCACGCGTCGCGGAATGACACCAGCATCCGTTCGCCTTCATCCCATAGCGCCAGACGCAGACTGCCCCAGGTCTCCCGCGCCGTGAACCGGTTCAGATCGCGCAGATCGGGGTGCTTTTCCAGCACTTCGGGCAAGCGATAAAACGGAATTCTGCTGGCAAGGTGATGGACATGATGGATGCCGATATGTCCGGTGAACCAGCTCAATATCGGCGGCAGATCGAGGTGCGAGCTTCCGTGCAGGGCAGCATCATGGAACGACCAATCGTCTGCCTTGTCCCAATAGGCTGCCGGGAACTGGTGCTGCACATAGAACAGCCAGACACCGATGGATGCAGCGCTGATCAGCACCGGAAAGAACACCATGGCGGTGACGCCGAAGCCCCAGAGGTAAACTGGTAGGGCCAGTGCCAGTGCAGTCGCCAGATTGGTCGCCATGGCGCTGCTCCAGAAGATCGGCCCTGCTTTCATCAGGCCGATCGGGAGCCGGTGGCGCAGCAGAAACTGGTATGCCGGGCCCAGGCCCAACAGCACCACGGGATGGCGGTACAAGCGGTAGAGAAACCGCCGCAGCGGCGTGCGTTCCTGATATTCCCGCACCGTCAGTGTATCGATATCGCCGAACCCGCGCGCATCCAGATTGCCGGTTGTAGAGTGGTGCAACGCGTGCGAGCGCCGCCAGCAATCATACGGCGTCAGCGTGAACACGCCCAGTGCCCTGCCCAACCAGTCATTGCTCGCCCGGTTTCGCAGGAACGCGCCATGGCCGCAATCATGCTGGATGATGAACACCCGCAGCAAGAACAGACCCGCCAGCGGCGTTGCCCCGAGCGCGAGGTAATAGCCCGCCTTTGCCGCCATCGCGATCAGCGTGAACAGGGTCAGAAAGGGGATCAGCGTGACCGCCAGTTCCCATGCGCTGCGGCCTGGCTGCGGGTCGCGAAACGCCTGCAGGTCGCGCATCAGCCGCCGGGGATCGATCGGCGCGGGGTCAGTGATGTCGCGGCTGTCGATGAAGGTCGATTGGTGTTCAAGTGCGTTCACACGAAGTCCGCTAATTCCCTCCGTCCCATTTGTCACGCGAGTTGGAAAGTTCTTCACAATGAGGATCAGATGGACATCGAAACCGGAACGCGTGAAGGGCGGCTTTTGCGCCGTGTCGGGAAGGGCGGCTTTGGGCCGAAAAGAGAAGAAGCAGACGTCCGACCAGTTGATAGCAGTCGATTTGGGAGATCGCGCTGAGCTTTCAGCCCGAAATCCCAAAGCTACGATATGCATCATCGCTATACAGGCCCAATCCCTTGCCCAACGGCACCTTGTTGTGATTAAACTGCCCGATAGCATCGAGCAAAGCGGCCTTTTTGAACGGAACGTGGATAACGCTGGCGGTCTCGTTGCTAATTCTCGTCGCCAACGCAGCAGGCCATCTCGCTTTATACGCCAATGGATTTCTGATCGGTGTTGAAATGTTGGTATAAGTGGCGATGATGGGAATTTTAAATCTATCAATCGCTTCGCTTATTTCGAATGGAATCCAGTCATCATCGAGTTTAGTTGTTGAGCCGATGATAAGAACCATATTCTTTGAATTTTTCAAGCGATCCCGTAAAACGGTCTTTAGACGCTCAGGACCGCTTGTGTCTTTAACCTGATAAGTTTTTTCATGGCTATTGCACATGGTAAAGTCGTCATCTGTCTTCGCTGACCAAGCTTTGAGTAGGTTATAGTAGTCTATGTCCGATTTTCCGCCCGGAATATTCGTTCCATTCGCGTGAAAGGCTACGTAGGTTCCGTTGCGGTAAGCCATTTTATTGCTCCCAATGCTGTTTAACGTCGCGAAGGTCCAAATCTTCGAAGCGGTCACGGTAAAGAACGATTCTTATTTTTCTCGTGATTTCCTGTGCTTTTGTTTCTGTTATAGCTGAAAGAATAATCAGGTTTAGGAGATCGCGTGTCGGTAGTCCGAGACCAGCCAAGCCGCTTCCAACCAAAGCCACATTGATATCGTGTCCGCCTGCTTCGATCCGGGCACGTTGCCAAGCGCCATGCAGAGCGAGCCACATCTTTGTCACATCAGAAGATGCTTTGCATGTAGCCGGGTCGCTTTCGGCTAGAGCCACTAAGATGTACGGGTCGCCAGCGACGTCTATCAATGCGGTCGTGCCGATAGCATACGACTTCGTTTTGCCATCCCGCTTTTGCGGCACATCTTGAAATTGTTCGTTGGACAATTGGACATCAACTTGTGCATCAAAGCCCTGCGGATGGCCACCAAACGACCGCTGGATAAATATGCCGTGAAGACTCTTGTTAGAGACAGGTCTCCCAATCTTGCTGTCGAAGAAATTGTTCACTGAGATTATTTTTATCCCATTCATATTGAACAGATCGCCAAATACGATTTCGATGGTCGTGTTAGTGTGATCGACGGGAATACAAATACTAGACGGTTTCCAGACCCGCCAAAAAGCGAAGAGCACGCTTAGTGTTGTCAACAAAACGAGGTAAATTAATCCCTCAAATTTTACCCTGTTGTCGAAGAAGTTGATAGCCTGAAACAGTGTAAACAGGGCACTGAAAGCTAAGTAGACTAGGCCTGCCGTCTTCCAAGGATGGCGGCTAATCCCGTGCCATAGGTCTGACAAGGCTTGCATTTCAGATTCTCTGCCCCCACAAAATGGCTACGTAGCCGATACGAATACTAACTTGTTCAAGGTATGCAATCCACCCCTGTTCTGGTGCCATGACTGTTTCTCCGTTCAGTGGTCACAAAACCAGCTGAATGTCCGCTTTTAGGTCGGCTACCTCAGCGCTCGAACGTCCGCAATGTCGCCGTATCCGGAACGTCGCCTTTGGGATCGGCAAGACCCAAAACAGCCTCTCCCTTCCCGTCACCCGCCTAGCGCGACATTTGGCGCGTGGAGCCTCGATCCAGGTTCGTGCTTCCTTGAAACACGCGTGCGACGCGGCCCGGGTTGAGGCCAACATGGATACTTTGGCCGCCGCGAGGCGTCGCCGGATGGAGTTGGATGGATATCCGTTTATCCGGATATATGGATATGCGGATAAACGGATATCCGTCCAGAAAGATCAGCGATTTTTCACTTTCCTACACGCCCTCAAATCGGGATACTTGCGGCCATGACACCGCCGAATCCCTTGGAAAACCGCACGTCGCACCGCGGCGAATCGCGCGCCTTGCGCGGAGCGGCGGGGCATGGCGGGGCGGGCATTTTTCGCCCAGGACAGTGTCAACTGTGTCCACCCGTTCAGCCCGGGGCGGGCTGGATGGCCAGCAATCGCCGCAATTCTGCGCCTCGCGCGACGGTTGCCGCTTGCATTCGCGGCGATTCACCCTTAGGGGCCCGCGCTTCAACCGACACGGATGAATCATCTTCGGGTGATTCTGGGGATCCGCCTGGCCATCAAGGGCTGCCACGGCGGATCGGACGTGTCTTCATTGAGGAGACGAAAATGCCCAAGCTCAAGACCAAGAGCGGCGTCAAGAAGCGCTTCAAGCTCACTGCCACCGGCAAGATCAAGCACGGCGCAGTTGGCAAGCGGCACCGTTTGATCAGCCACAACGCCAAGTACATCCGCCAGCACCGCCGCACCGACACGATCTCTGACGCTGATGCGAAGACGATCAAGAAGTGGGCGCCCTACGGGCTGGGCTGAACCGGGCAGGTCCCGCCACGCGGGATCGCTCCAACGAAATTCGGAGTACTGAAACATGGCACGTGTCAAAAGGGGTGTTACCACCCGCGCCAAGCACAAGAACATTCTGGAACAGGCCAAGGGTTACCGCGGCCGCCGCAAGAACACCATCCGCGTCGCGCGGCAGGCGGTCGAAAAGGCCGGCCAATATGCCTATCGCGACCGCAAGGTTAAGAAGCGGTCGTTCCGCGCCCTGTGGATCCAGCGCATCAACGCTGCGGTCCGCGCCGAAGGCCTGACCTATTCGCAGTTCATCCACGGC
>CAZKAX010000093.1:0-11837 GCA_964550775.1 uncultured Novosphingobium sp.
TCGGTGTTGCCGCCGGTGTTGAGCTGATAGGTCCGCTCAACCGTGACGCCGCGGGCGGCGAACAGGCTGGACAGGACGCGGTGGACGATGGTTGCACCGACCTGCGCCTTGATGTCGTCACCGACGATGGGCAAGTTCTTGTCGCGGAAGCGCTTTTCCCATTCGGGGCGGCTGGCGATGAACACCGGCATGCAGTTGACCACGGCAACGCCCGCTTCCAGCGCGCATTCCATGTAGAATTCGGTGGCTTCCTGCGACCCGACGGGGAGGAAGTTGACGAGCACGTCAGCGCCTGAATCCTTGATCGCAGCCACGATACGGGCCTTGTCAGCCTCAGGCTCGTCCGAAACGATGAAGCCCTTTTCGCCGACCGTAGTCATGTGCGCGGCAACGCCGTCCGATACCTTGCCCATGATGACCTTGGCGCCGGTGGCCGGGACGGCCTGCTGGAACACCTTGGTGTTGTTGGGCTGGGCAAAGATGGCTTCGGCAATATCCTTGCCGACCTTGCGCGCATCGACGTCAACGCCGAGCACGAAATCGACGTCACCCGCGCCGTATCCACCGATCTTGTCGTGGATCAGGCCCTGCGAGCTGTTGTTCTGGCGATAATAGGCGACGCCCTGCACCAGCGAGCTGGCGCAGTTGCCCACGCCAATCATGGCGACCTTGATAGGCTTCATTATGGTTCGATCCCTTCCGAACGAAACAGCGCGGTTCCGGTGAAACACGCCTCATTGTGAAATCGCGCGCCAAAAGCAAGTGTTTTAGCGCAGGTCAAGCGGGTTCTCGCATCATGACGGTCAGTACGACGACTAACCAGCCCGCTGCGACAACCGCAAATGCATAAAGTGCAAAGGCCGCAAAGCCCGACGCAATCAGCACCGCACCGGCCAGGGCATAGAAATCCCGCATGGTCAGCCAGGTCAGCCATTGCTTGATCCTGGATGGACGCTGGCTGAACCGATCCTTGATTGCGTTGAAAGTCATCCCTTCGGCGTTGTTGCGGCTGCGGCGGCCCAGCACCCCCAGCCCCAGCCCCATCGCCATCAGCCCGCAGAAACCCGCCAGAGCCGCGCCGGTCTGGCCCTGGCAATAGAGATTCCAGGCCACTCCGGCCACGCAGGCAAGGTTGGTCAGTGCATCGATCAGCGAATCGAGCGCGGCCCCCCGCGGCGAAGAGCGAAAGGTCGCGCGGGCGATTTCACCGTCCACCCCGTCAAAGATCGAAGCGGCCTGAAACAGCAGCGCCCCTGCGACCAGCCCCTGGGAAGTGCCGGTCAGCAAGGCCGCCGTCATCGCCAGCGCGATCAGCGCGGTTCCGCAAGTGGTATGCACCGGCGCAATTCCGGGAAACTGGCGCAAGAGCAGGCGTGTGCAGGTCTGGGAAATCGGCCGATTGATGGTACGCGAAACGATTCCATCGCCCGGTTTGGCCGTGGCGCGCACAATCCGCCGTTCCGATGCATCGAGCGCGCGGTGCGACAGGGCCTCGGGCATTGGGGCGAGCGCCCGGGCATCGGTGCCAAGCCGGGACGCAAGATCCAGATCCGGCACCGTGCCTTCCACCAGCAGCTCTCCGGCGATCACGGGCGTATCGGCATCAAGCGCGCCGGGCAATTCCGCCGTGTCGGCATAACGCACCGCCATGCCCCCGCAGAGCCGCGCCACTTCGCGCGTCAGCACAGCTTCTGGTGCCTTCAGGCCGGGGGCGGCAAGCACGGCCTCTGCCTGGCCCGCCTGAGCCAGCGCACGCAGCGCGCGCGCACCTGCTGGCAGGCCCGCCACCATGCGGTGGGCCGCTGCCACGCCGGAAAACAACACCACTATTGCACGAGCCGAGATCGTGCCCTCCTGCCCTGTCCAACCACCTTTGCGCCGCCGTGATACAACGTGCGCTTTTGCGAACCCGATAAATGGCTATAAGGCGCTGTGGGGAAAGCGCCAAGCGGCGCATGGCGGAGTGTTACAAATTGGCTGGGGACGCGGCAATACTGGACGGCCCGGGAAGCAATCCCGGCAATGGCGCACCCGCGCCCAAACGGCCATTGCGCCCGCGAGAGCTGCAGGATCCGCTCAACTGGTATCTGTACCACCCGCTGGCCTGGCAGCTGGCGCGCCGCCTGGCGTCGACCCCGGTTACGCCCAACATGGTATCGGTTTTCGGCGCGGCCATGGTGATTGCGGCGGCGGCGGCCTATGCCGGGCTGTCCTATCCGGTGTCGGCGGCGCTGGGGCTGCTGCTGCACATGGGCTGGCACGTGGTCGACGGCGCGGATGGCGATCTGGCGCGGCTGACGGGCCGGTCCAGCCCGATCGGCGAAATGGTTGACGGGCTGTGCGACTATCTCAGCCACGTGGTGCTCTATCTGGTGATGGGCTGGGTGCTGACCCGGATCGGCGGCTGGTTCGGCGGGTGGCATGCCTGGGCATTGGTGGTGTTCGCCGGGATCAGCCATGCGGTGCAAGCCAATCATGTCGAAGTGCAGCGGCGGCAATACCAGTACTGGGTCTATGGCACGCCGTGGATCCGCAACAGTCACGATGCCGATGGGTCCGCCACCGGGAACAGCGTGTTCGGCAAGCTGGTCTCTGCCTACCTTGGCGTCGCCACCGGGATGACGCCCCATGCGCTGCAGGTCGATGCCGCAGTCGAAGAGGCCAAGGGCAACCGCGCCGCGCTCGACCGGATCGCGGCCATCGCCCGCGCGGAAACCCAGCCGCTGCTGTTGCTGTGCAAGATCCTCGGCCCCAACCCGCGCGCGCTGGTGCTGGGCCTGTCGATGTTCGCTGGAACACCCGCCTACTACATGGTCTATCAGAGCGTGGTGCTGAACCTGCTGTTGGTCTGGTCAGTGATGCGCCACAACGCCGCGGCGAAGCGGATCGCGGCACGGATTGCGGGATAGGCGGGGGCGGGCAAGTCTGGTTTGCGAGGCATTCTACCAAAAGCGGACTGTCCGGACACGACAACATTGCAGACGCAGTTGGGGCAGGATATTTCTGGTGTATGACATCTACAGAAATCGTGATCCGGAAAGCTGAAATCGATGATCTCTCAGCTTTGGTAGCCTTATATCAGCATCTAAATCCGGGGGACGAAGCACCCGCGTCGGATCAGGCAAACTCCATTTTTGAATCATTCAACCGTTTCGAAGGTAGTGCGATTCTCGTCGCAACGATTGGAGAGCAGCTTGCCGGTTCATGCACCCTTATTGTCATTCCGAATCTAACAAGGGGTGGCAAACCCTACGGTCTGATTGAAAATGTCGTCACGCACAGCAGCCATAGAGGTATTGGCATAGGCAAGCGCCTACTTCAGGCCGCATCGAAAGCAGCTCAGCAGGAAAACTGCTACAAACTAATGCTTATGACCGGAAGGAAAGAGCCAGAAGTGCTCAACTTCTACCTCTCGGCAGGCTTCGAGCAGTCAAAGACTGGGTTTCAGAAGCGAATGTGAGGTCCGCTTACCCAACATTCCCGTCATCGCTGCAATGCTTTGGTTCCTCCGAAAGCAGCCACCTTTGCCGAAGCCCCGGACCCTGACGGGGTCACGCAGAGGCCGCAGAGGAGAAGGAGAGGCGCAGAGATGGTGTTTTTGCCGCAGGCTCTTGTATCCTCGCAGCGGTGCGGCCTGCCGCAACCTCAGCAAGGAAGAACGGCTTCGCCGCTAGCGCAACACCTCTGCGCCTCTTTTTTCTTCTCCGCGGCCTCTGCGTTAACCCTATGGCGCGACGTTTGCCCCCGACCCGTACGAAGCCGGGGAGACGTCCCCCCGAACAGCGCTGGACGCCGCAAGCCAGCGCGCTATTCTGATCGGCAAGCCAGACCGGGAGACTACCATGCTGCACGAATCGCTGCTGGACGATGCGCGCGCGATTGCGGGGGACATCACCGCGCTGCGCCGCGCGATTCATGCCGAGCCGGAGCTGGGGCTGCACACCCCGCTGACCCGCGACAAGGTGCGCACGGCGCTGGCCGGTCTGCCGCTGACCTGGGCCGAGGGGCCATCCACCACCGGGCTGGTCGCAACGCTGCAGGGCGGCGCGGGGCCGGGGCGGACGGTGTTGCTGCGCGGCGACATGGATGCGCTGCCGATGCCCGAGGAGACCGGGCTGCCCTATGCCTCGACCTTTGACGGCTGCATGCATTCGTGCGGGCACGATGCCCATACCGCGATGCTGGCGGGCGCGGTCCGGCTGCTGTGCGACCGGGCGGATCAGCTGAAGGGCGAAGTGCGGTTCATGTTCCAGCCGGGCGAGGAAGGCTTCCACGGCGCGCGCCACATGCTGGACGATGGCCTTCTGGGCGGGACGGGCGGCGTGCCGCTGCCCGATGCGGCCTTTGCCCTGCATGTCATGCCCAATGCCCCGCACGGGCTGGTGGCGGGCCGCCCCGGTCCGCTGATGGCGGCGGCCGATCAGTTCGACATCGTGGTGCGCGGCGCGGGCGGTCATGCCTCGATGCCGCATCAAGGGCTCGATCCGGTGCCAGTCGCCGCCGAGATCGTGCTGGCGATCCAGACCATGGTCACCCGCCAGTTCGATGCCCACGATCCCGTAGTCGCCACCGTCGCGCGGATCGAGGGCGGGACAGCCCACAACGTGATCGCCGATTTCGCCAGCCTGAAAGGCACTTTGCGCACGCTTTCTCCGCGCCACCGGATCAAGCTGCATGAAAGCCTGGAGCAGCTGGCCATGGGGATTGCTGCGGCCCACGGGCTAAGCGCCGAAGTTACGATCACCGAGGGCTTTCCGGTGACCATCTGCGATGCCCGCGCGGTCGAGCTGGCGGCGGCCACCACGCGCGCTCTGTTTGGCGAACCGGCCTGGCGCCTGCTGGAGCGGCCGATCATGGGGG
The DNA here is from genome assembly GCA_964550775.1 of uncultured Novosphingobium sp. Taxonomy (GTDB): domain Bacteria; phylum Pseudomonadota; class Alphaproteobacteria; order Sphingomonadales; family Sphingomonadaceae; genus Novosphingobium. Next base: position 4,861 of record CAZKAX010000093.1, read on the forward strand.
CAGAGGATTTTTCTTACGTGCTGGAACAGGTCCCCGGCGCAATGCTGTTCCTGGGAGTGGCCCACGAACATGCGGACTGGGGCAAATGCCACGCGATCCATTCCCCGCGCATGGTGGTGGACGAAACGGCGATGCCGCGTGGCGCGGCCCTGCTGGCGGGCATGGCCGAACGGTTCCTGGCGCAAGGCTGGGACTGATCCGCTATTCGCACAGCTCGCACAGGGCGTGGATGATCCCGCTGACCATCGGATCGCGCAAACTGTAAAACCGCGTCTGCGCCGCCGCCCGGCAATGCACTGCGCCTTCTTCGCGCAGCAATGCCAGGTGCTGCGAAACCGAACTTTGCGACAGGCCGGTCAGTCCGACCAGCTCGGTCACCGAAGCTTCGCCTTCATCCAGACGGCACAGCATCAGCAGCCGTTCGGGATGGCTCATCACCTTGAGCCGGGCCGCCAGCTGCACCGAATTGGCCCTGAGCTGCGATACGTCCGCCGGCTTCATGCAGCATCCTCCGTCAGCAGGCGGCCATCATCGCGCAGCAGCACGTAGATCGCCGGAATCACCAGCACGGTCAGCAGGGTCGATGAAGCAAGGCCGAACAGCAGCGAGATCGCCAGCCCCTGAAAGATCGGATCGGTCAGGATCACCGCCGCGCCGATCATCGCCGCAGCAGCAGTCAGCACGATCGGCTTGAACCGGATCATCCCGGCTTCCAGCAGGGTTTCACGCAGGCTCTTGCCGGGGCTGGCGCTGTGCTGGATGAAATCGACCAGCAGGATCGAATTGCGCACGATGATCCCGGCCAGAGCGATGAACCCGATCATGCTGGTGGCGGTGAACGGGGCCATGAACAGCATGTGGCCCAGCACGATCCCGACCAGGGTCAGCGGGATCGGCGTCAGGATAACCAGCGGCAGCTTGAAGCTGCGGAACTGCCCGACCACCAGCACATAGATTCCGAGCAAGGCCACCATGAAAGCCGCACCCATATCGCGGAACGTGACCCAGGTGATTTCCCATTCGCCGTCCCACAGCAGCGCGGGCCTGCTTTCATCGACCGGCTGGCCGTTCAGCAGCACGTCCGGCTTGACCAGACCGGCCTTGGCCCAATCGAACTGCTCGATCGCATCGTCGACCGCCAGCATGCCATAGATCGGTGCTTCATAGCGCCCGGCAAGGTCCGCCAGCACCATCGCCGCACCGCGCCCGTCGCGGCGGAACATTGCCTGCCCACCGGGGACAAGCTCTGCCTTGACCAGTTCACCCAGCTGGATCAGCTGCCCGCCGGGCATGGCCGCCACCGGAGTTGCCGCCAAACTGGCCGACCACGCGCGCTGCGACTGATCGAGCCCGAGTTCGATCGGCAAGGGATCGCGATCGGCCCCGCGCGGCGCATAGCCCAGCGTCTGGTTGCCCAGCAGCGCCCCGATCGAATCGAACAGCTGGCGTTCCGACAGACCGTACTGATCCAGCTTGGCCCGGTCCGGCACCAACCGCAGCGTTGGCCGCGGAACGCCGAACGAATTGTCGGTATCGACGATGAACGGCACGGATTTGAAAATCTGTTCCACCGCCTGCGCCGTCTTGACCCGGCTCGCTTCATCGGGGCCATAGATCTCGGCCAGCAGGGTGGCCAGCACCGGCGGCCCCGGCGGGGTTTCCACCACCTTGAGCGAGGCACCCGGCGGCAAAGGCACGACCTTGAGCAATTGCTCGCGCAGGGCAACCGCAATGTCATGGCTGGATCGGCTGCGATCGCCCTTGGGCAGCAGCGTGACCATCAGATCGCCCTGTTCCGGCTGCGCGCGCAGGAAATAGTGCCGCACCAGCCCGTTGAAATTAAACGGGGCGCTGGTCCCGGCATAGGCTTCCATGGCCACCACTTCGGGGATCTGGCGGGTCACTGCAGCGGCCTGTTCCAGCACCCGGCCAGTCATTTCCAGGCTGGTCCCTTCCGGCATGTCGAGCACCAGCTGGACTTCGCTCTTGTTGTCGAACGGCAGCAATTTGACCGTCACCGCCTTGAAATAGAACATCGAGCACGCCACCAGCGTCGCCACCCCAACCACGATCAGAAAGCGCTTTGCGCTATCGCGGGTCGCAATCACCTTGCTGGCATAGCGGCGGTACAGTGCGCCCAGCTTGCCGCCATGGGCATCGTGCCCGCCGTGGCCAGGCGTCTGGCGAGCAAACCGGATCATCAGCCAGGGGGCGATGATCACCGCAACGAAAAAGCTGAACACCATCGCCGCGCTGGCGTTGATCGGGATCGGCGCCATGTAGGGGCCCATCAGGCCCGAAACGAACAGCATCGGCAGCAGCGCCGCGACCACCGTCAGCGTGGCGACGATGGTGGGATTGCCGACTTCGGCAACGGCTTCGACCGCAGCGTCGATCCGGTTGCGACCATCGGCCATTCCCCAGTGCCGCGCGATGTTTTCAATCATCACGATGGCATCGTCGACCAGAATCCCGATCGAGAAGATCAGCGCGAACAGGCTGACGCGGTTGATGGTAAAGCCCATGATCTTGCTGGCGAACATGGTCAGCATGATCGTTGTCGGAATGACAATCGCGGTCACCCCCGCCTCGCGCCAGCCGATTGCGAAACCGATCAGGATCACGATCGTCACCGTGGCCAGCGCCAGGTGCAGGATCAGCTCATTGGCCTTTTCGTTCGCGGTCTCGCCATAGTTGCGGGTGACCGATACGGTGACGCTGTCCGGGACCAGCTGGCCTTGCAGCGTTTCGAGCCGTTCCACCACCGCTTCTGAAACGGTCACGGCATTGGCGCCGGCCCGCTTGGCCACGGCCAGACTGACCGCCGGGGCCATGACCCAGCCCGCCTGGCCATCGCGCGCCCAGCGCCAGGCGCGCGCCTGATCCTGGGTCGGGGCCTGTTCGACCGTGGCAACATCCTTGACCAGCACAGCAGCGCCGCCGACTGCGCGGACGGTCAGCTGGCCAAGCTCTTCCGCGCTTTTCAGCGTCTGGCCGGCGGTAACTGCCACGGCCTGCCCGCTTTCGCGCACGGTGCCTGCGGGGAAAGCGCGGTTGGCCTGGCTGACCGCTTCGATCAGATTGCTAAGCGGTACCCGGTGGGCCGCCAGCCGCGCCGGATCGGGCACCACGCGCAATGCCATGCGCTGCCCGCCGGTGATGAAGGTCAACCCGACATCGTCAACCTTGGCCAGTTCGGTCCGCAACTTGCCCGCCAGTTCGGCCAGGGCCTGATCGTTCCACTGCCCGGGCGCGCCGGGCTTGGGGGTGAGGGTCAGGACCACGATCGGCACGTCGCTGATCCCGCGCACCGTCACTTGCGGCGGCGGTATGCCTACCGGGATGCGATCAATATTGGCGGCGATCTTTTCATCGATCCGGGTCGCGGCATCCTCCGGGTTGGAGCCGACCAGGAACCGCGCAGTGACCAGCACGCCGTTGTCCTGCGCCTGGGTATAGACATGTTCGACCCCCGCAACGCTTTTGACGATCGTTTCCAACGGCTTGGCCACCAGTTCGATCGCTTCGGGCGCGGACAGGCCCGGGGCCATGACCCGGATATCGACCATCGGCACCGAGATCTGCGGCTCTTCCTCACGCGGGATCGTGATCGTTGCGATCAGGCCGACCACGATCGCCGCGAGCAGCATCAGCGGGGTGAGCGGCGAGCGGATCGTAGCGCGGGTAAGCCGCCCGGAGATGCCCAGGTTCATGGGGCGGTCCGCCCGATCAGGGTATCCCCCGAGGCTACGCCCGAGAGCAGCTCGACCATGCCGGGCACGGCGCTGGGGGCAATCTGCACCGGTACCTGCGCGGCGCTGCCGTCCTTGGCGAGCAGCGTGACATAGTCGATCCCGAAGCGGCTCGTGACATAGCTGCCCGGCACCAGCATGGCCTTGCGCGAACCGGTTTCGACCCGCGCCGCGACGCGCCGACCGATCAGCCGGTTGTCAAGCCCGGGTAAGTCAACGTCGGCCGCCAGCTGTCCGGCAGTGACCGCCGGATAGACCTTGATTACCCGCCCGGTGCTGGTCCCGGTAAGCGCGCTGGCCAGAACCTGCGATCCGGGGTGAACCTTGTCAGCCAGCGATTCGGGCAGTTGCAGGCGCAGCACCGTGGGGCCAGAGGTGATCGCAGCGATCACCATGCCGGGGGCAACCGGGGCCCCGGCGGGAACATCGGCGCGCAGCACCCGGCCGCTCGCGGGCGAGACCACTGCGCCTTGCCCGGCCACGGCACCAACAGCCGCCTGCTGGGCCTGCGCCGCACGGATCTGGGCCCGCGCGGCATCGGCGGAGGCCTGGGCCTGATCGAGCCGGGCCTTGGCATAGACCCCCTTCTGATAGAGGTATTTGATCCGCGACAGCTCGGCCTCGGCCTGGGCGGCCTGGGCCTGGGCGGCCTGGGCCTGGGCGCCATAGGCACCGGCCTGATAGCCCAGCTGGCTATCGACGATCCGGCCGATCACCTGACCCCGGGCGACCATATCGCCTTCGCGCACCGACAGGCTGGTCAGGATCCCGGGGATGCGGGCCAGAACCTGGGCCTGATCAACCGTGGTCACTTCGGCGCTGACATCCTGCCAGGCGCTGGCATCGGCGGGAGCGAGCACCAGCCGCGGTCCGGCGGGCGCTCTGGCCGGGGCAGCAGCCTGATCCGGACCGCCGCAAGCGCCGAGCGCCAGCGCCAGAGCGGCGCTCAACAAACCTTGTTTCAGCATCTGCCCGCCCTTCTGTGCCATTCAGCGTTCCACCGGCAGCCCGGCCGCTTGCCATGCCCCGAACCCACCCGCGAGATGCGTATCGACCTCTGCCCGCGCCATGGCGCAGCGTTCCAGCGCCATGGCCGAGCGGCGGCCCGCCGCGCAGTTCAGCACCAGCTTGCGTGCACCCGGATCGGGCAGCTGACTGACCCGAAAGGTGGAGAGCGGCAGGTTGAGCGCGCCGGGGATATGCCCGGCGGCAAATTCATCCTCCTCGCGCACGTCCACCACCACGGCGCGATCATCGCGCAACATCTGGGCGAGCTGCGCCGGGGTAAGTTCACGGTGGCGGGGTTTGCCAAATCCGAAAGCCATGACTGAGTCCTTGTCAGGAGCGAATCCAGATCGCTCATATTTTCACTTGTTCATATACGTTATATCTTATATTAGTCAATAACGATAGATAGCGACTCGAACGCCCTTCAGCGGATCACGAAGGGCCAGCATGTGGAGCAAGGAACATGGCGCTGCCGGTAATCATGGTGCTGGGCGCGGGCCTGGGCGGAACAATCGCGGCCTATGAAATCCGCGATGCGGTCAAAGGCAAGGCCGAGGTCATGGTGGTCAACCAGGGCGAGGATTTCTGGTTCGTGCCCAGCAACCCCTGGGTCGCGGTGCGCTGGCGCGAGCCGGATGCGATCAAGGTCCATTTGCCCCCGATCATGGCCAAAAAGGGCATCGGCTTCACCGCATTGGGGGCAAAGCGTGTCCATCCCGCCGAAAACCGGGTCGAGCTCAACGATGGCACCTCGCTCGCCTATGACTATCTGGTGATCGCCACCGGGCCGGACCTCGCCTTTGACGAAGTCGAAGGGCTGGGGCCGCAGGGCTTTACCCAGTCGGTCTGCAAGACTGACCATGCCGCCCATGCAGCCGACATGTTCGAACAGCTGGCCGCCAATCCCGCCCCGGTGGTGATCGGCGCGGCTCAGGGCGCATCGTGCTATGGCCCGGCTTACGAATTCGCGATGATCGTCGATACCGAACTACGCCGCCGCAAGGTGCGCGACCGGGTGCCAATGACCTTCATCACCGCCGAACCCTATATCGGTCACCTTGGCCTAGACGGGGTGGGCGATACCAAGAGCCTGCTCGAAAGCGAAATGCGGGGCCGCCACATCAAGTGGATCACCAATGCGCGAATCGCCAAGGTCGAGCAGGGCCTGATGCATGTCGAGGAAGTGAGCGAGGACGGATCGGTCAAGCAGCAACATGACCTGCCGTTCGGCTTTTCGATGATCCTGCCCGCGTTTCGCGGCGTACCCGCGGTTTACGGCATCGAAGGGCTGACCAACCCGCGCGGCTTCATTCTGGCCGACAAGCACCAGCGCAACCCCGCCTTCCCCAACATCTTCTCGCTGGGGGTCTGCGTGGCGATCCCGCCGGTGGGCAAGACCCCGGTGCCGGTCGGCGTGCCCAAGACCGGGTTCATGATCGAAAGCATGGTCACCGCGATCGCCGCCAACCTCAAGCTGATCCTGGCCGGCCAGGAACCCGCCGAGGAAGCCACCTGGAACGCGGTCTGTCTGGCCGATTTCGGCGATGGCGGGGTGGCCTTCGTCGCCCAGCCGCAGATCCCGCCGCGCAACCTCAACTGGTCCAGCGAGGGCAAATGGGTCCACCTGGCGAAGATCGGGTTCGAGAAATACTTCCTCCACAAGATCCGCCGCGGGACCAGCGAGCCGTTCTACGAAAAGCTCGCGCTCCACGCGCTCGGCATCCGCAAGCTGCGGTTCAAGTAAGGAGCCCTCGCGATGACACTCGATTCCGCCGTTTTCCGTTTTGCCGGACTGGTCGTGCTGGCCAGCCTGGCCCTGGCCCACTGGGTCCATCCCGGCTGGCTGTACCTGACCGCCTTTGCCGGGCTCAACATGCTGCAGGCCAGCTTCACCGGCTGGTGCCCGGCGGCAATCGTGTTCAGGAAACTGGGGGTGCGCCCAGGCGCAAGCTTTGATTGAGCACCTGAATCGGCCCGAATTTGCCTTCCTGCGTCATGGCTGCCCCCACGGCCATGGCGCAGGATCCCTCGGCGGCGATTGCAGACGCTCCGGCCCACGAAGGTGCGGGCTGCGGCAAAGGCATTCGGTCCAATCGCCGCGCATGGTCACGGATGAATCCGTTATGCCGCACAGGGCGGCACTGACTGGAACCCTTCCGGCATAGGGTCAGGACCTGTTAAATGCACGTTCGAGGCGTCAAAATGGCAAAGATATCG
>CAZKAX010000094.1:0-11654 GCA_964550775.1 uncultured Novosphingobium sp.
ATCAAGCGCATGCCGATCAAGGCCACCCGCGCCCTGCTCAACGCCGCGCTCGACGGCAGCCTCAACAATGTCGAGTTCCGCAAGGATCCGAACTTCGGCTTTGAAGTCCCGGTTTCGGTTCCCGGCGTTGACACCAGGCTGCTCGACCCGCGCGGCGCCTGGGCCGATGCTGCGGAATATGACAAGACCGCCAGCGAACTGGTCAGGTTGTTTGCCGACAACTTCCTCCAATTCGTTGATTATGTTGACGATAATGTAAAGGCAGCGGCACTGGTAGCTGCCTGACCTGACCCGGAAGCTACCGGGTCGATAATGACCCGGAGCTTCCGATCATGTCCGACCATCCCATCCGATTTTTTGAAAGCGCCGCCGCCATTCGCCATGTCGGCGAAGGGCTGCTCGCGCGCACTTTGCCCAAGGCCGAGTGGACCCACGAGGCGCACCTGGCCGCCTGCCTTTGGTTGCTGATGGAACGTCCGGACGTGCAGCCAGAACGGGACTTGCCAGGGATCATCCGCAGTTACAACGCGGCCGTGGGCGGGGTGAATGATGATACCCAAGGCTATCACGAAACGCTGACCCAGTTGTACATCAAGGGTACCCGCCTGTTCCTTGGCCAGCTTGACGGCGAGGATTTGCTGAGCGCGGTCAACAAGTTGCTGGCCAGCCACGTGGCCCCGCGCGATTGGCCGCTCAGCTTCTATTCACGCGATCTGCTGTTTTCGGTGGCGGCGCGGCGGGGCTGGGTTGAACCGGACCTTGCCGTGATTTGACTTGGCAGTGCAATCGCCACGGCGCATTGTAGGGCCTCCATTTTTTCAGGAGTCGCATATCATGGGTCTATTGGACGGAATTCTTGGCCAGCTTGGCGGCGGTGCCGGTGGCGGCATGCAGAACATGGCGATCGATGCGATCGCTGAAAAGTTCGGCATCCCGCCGGCTCTGGCCGAAACCGCAGTTGCGGCGCTGGCCAAGGCGCACCCCGAACCGGGCGATACCGTTACCACGGCGGCGCAGCAGACCGGGATCGACGCATCGGTGATGGGTCAGATCGCCGAACAACTGGGCGGCGAAGGCGGGCTTGGCCAGATCGCGGGCGCGTTGCAGAACAACCCGCAGATCCTGTCGAGCATCACCGGCATGCTGGACCGCGATGGCGATGGCAATCCGATCAACGACATCGCCGGCATGGCTGCCGGGCTGTTCGGCAAGAAATAAGCATGGGCCAGCGGCTGCTCCGCTGGTTTCTGATGGCCTTCGGGCTGGTGTGCAGCGCGATTGCGCTGGTGCATATCGCATTCGGACCGGCATCGATCCCTGGATCGGTGCCGGTCAATGCTGTGATGGACAGCGAAGACCGCTTTTATGCCACGCTGTTCCTGGGCTTTGGCCTGGCGCACATCTGGGCCGCGCAGGATCTGGCTCGGCGGTCTGGTCCGGTGCTGGCGTTGCAAGCAGTGTTTTTTGCGGGCGGGCTGGCGCGGATCGTTTCCGCCCTTGCGGTAGGTTCGCCGGGGCCGTTCTTCACGTTTCTGGGCGCGCTGGAACTGGTGATCCCTCCGCTGGTGTGGTGGGCCTTGCGGAGTAGAACGCGATAGCCCTCTGCCCTGAAGGCGAGTGAGCCTCGGGGCCCCTGGAAACAGAAAAGCCGCCGTAGTTGCCCACAGCGGCCTTTCCCGATTTAAGCCGAGGCTTAACCCAGCAGGCTGGCCGGAACGCGGCCACCGTTGGCGGCCAGTGCGTTCATCACCGACTTGTGCAGGGCGATGTTTTCCTCTGCCGTGCCCGAATAGTCGGCATCGCCGAGTTCGTGGGCCAGGTTCTTGCGGTTTTCAAAGCTGGCATCGATCCCGACCAGCTTCATCAGGTCAACGATCGAGCTCTGCCAGTTGAGGTCAGCCGCGCCAGTCATGGCGTTGAGGCTGGCTTCGACGTCCACTTCGCTCATCGCGGCGGGGGCGGCGGGGGCAGCTTCGGGCGTCGCCATCGGGATGGCGGGCGCTTCGGCGGCTGGGGCCGGGGCTTCTTCCTTGTGGCCGAAAATGGCGCCTTTGATCTTGCTGAAAATTGACATGGCTTGCGACTCCTGGACAGGCGGCGAATCGGAATTGATCCGCCTATTCCCCCTGATGGCAGTGTTTTAGCGGCAATTGCGTGACAGCAAAGCGGTTCAGGCCTGCTGCGCAGCGATATATCGCGTCACATTCTGGGCCAGCACGTCCAGCGGCACGTTGCCGCCGCCGACCACCGCATCGTTGAAATCGCGCAGGTCATACTTCGCTCCAAGCGCCGCCCTGGCCCGTTCACGCTGGGCCAGGATTTCGCTGTGGCCCATCTTGTAACCGCAGGCCTGACCCGGCCACGAACAGTACCGGTCCACTTCGGGTGCAACTTCGGACAGGCCCGAACCGTTGGTGGTGGCGAACCATTGCACCGCCTGTTCACGGGTCCAGCGCTTGGCGTGAAGCCCGGTATCGACCACCATCCGGCAGGCGCGAAAGGCCAGCGATTGCAGATAACCCAACTGGCCCACCGGATCGCCAGCATAGGTGCCCAGTTCATCCCCCAGCGTTTCCGCATAGAGCGCCCAGCCTTCGGAATAGGCATTGAAGGCCAGGATCGATCGGATAAGCGGCAGGCGGTTGGCATATTCGCCCTGCCAGACGTGGCCGGGGATCCCTTCGTGGAAGGCCAGGGTCGGCAGGCTGAACCGGCTGTGGCGGCCGGTATCGCCCAGGTTAAGCCAGATCTTGCCGGGGATCGTCCCGTCGATCGATCCCGCCCCGCCATAGGCCCCGGGCGCGCCCGCTTCCTCGGCGATCGGCAGGCGTCGAATTTCGAGGTTGCCCTTGACCAGCGTGCGGAAGGCATCGGGCAGGCGGGTGCGCAGAAAGGCGATCTTGCTTTGCATCAGCGCAATGATCTCCGCGCGGCCCTTGTCATCGTTGCTGAACTGAAAGCGCGGGTCGTTGCCCAGCGCAGTCATCCGTTCGCCCACAGTGCCGCTGGTATAGCCCAGGGCGCGCAGCAGGGGATCCATCCGGGCGTGCAGCTGGGCCAGCTGATCCAGCCCCATGGCGTGAACTTCATCCGGTGTGCGGCGGGTGGTGGTGCTGGCACGCAACCCCCAGGCATACCATTCATCCCCGCGCGGACGGGCCCACAGCCCGGCATGGTCGCTGGCCCGGGCGCGCTGGGCCTTGAGTTCGGCCAGCTGGCGCGCGAGCGCGGCGGCGACCGGGCCCTGCGCGATTTCGGCCGCGCGGCGCTGCCATTCGCCGGGAATGGCGCTGGTGCGGCGGACCAATGACTGCACGATGTCTCCCGCGGCTGCAGCATCGCCGTGGGCCAGTTCCATCTGCCGGATCGCCTTGTCGAGCAGGAACGAAGGCGCGATTGCGCCGATCCGCCCGGCGCTTTGCAACCGCTCGAGCTCACCATCAAGCTGCGCGGGCAGGGCGGACAGGCGCGCCAGATAGGCCTCTGCATCGGCCGCATCGCGCACCTGATGATCGCCATCGAGGAAGCGCGGCGTATCGAGATAGGCCCCGACGTTCTGGATCACCACATAGGGCGTATTGCGCCAGCCCCCGACCGCGACATCGCCATAGGGCAGGGCAAAGCCATCGAGCGCGACCGCGAAAGCGCTTTTGACCACGGCCAGGCTGGTCTGGGTGGCGGGATCGAGCGGGGCGGGATTGATCCGTTCAACTTGTTTCAGCTCGGCGCGCAGGGTGGCGGCCACTTCGGCCTGGCCCTTGGCAGAACGGTCCCCCAACCGGCTGCGCAGCGCGGCGCGGGTGCCGGTATCGATGCCCAGCCCTGTCGCCTGTTCGGGATTGAGTTCCAGCAATTTCCACGCCAGCCCTTCCAGCAGCGCGGCGGCATCGGCCGGGCTGGGGGCAGAGCGCAGGGGCTGGGCGCAGCCATCGAGCAGCAGGGCAGCGCCGCCGGCGCCAAGCAGGGTCAGCGCATCGCGCCGGGTGGAGAGCGGATTGGTCATCCGTGCAGAGTGCAAAGCGCGGGCAGGACTGTCAAATCCCGTTTGCCGTGCTAATGCCCGCAGATGGCTACCGTGCTTTCAATTCTGGTCCTTGCCGTCCTGGCTCTGCCGTTCGCCGCGCTGGCGATGTGGCGCAAGGGGGACCGGCGCCAGGCCGCGCTGATGCTGGTGCTGGCTGTGGTGGCGCTGGTCAACCTGGCGATCTGGACCCTGCCCGACAGCGCCGGAACGAGTCCGGTCGCGCAGGCCTTGGGGAAGTAATTCCCCCGTTGCGGGGAAGAGCACTGGTTACCGGATCGGGCAATCGGGCGAGAGGCGCATGTCGAGGTAATTGTCGACCGAGCGCATCAGGTCTTCCTGCTCGTTCTCGAAGAAGTGGTTCGCGCGGGGAATTTCTTCGTGATGGATCGTGATGTGCTTTTGCGTGCGCAGCTTGTCGACCAGCTTTTGCACGGCGTTCGGCGTCACCACCGTATCCGCCGCACCCTGAACGATGATCCCGCTGGCCGGGCAGGGGGCCAGGAAGCTGAAATCGTACATGTTGGCCGGCGGCGCGACCGAGATGAAGCCGCGGATTTCCGGACGGCGCATCAGCAATTGCATGCCGATCAGCGCGCCAAAGCTGTAGCCCGCGATCCAGGTGGTGCTGGCTTCGGGGTGGATCGACTGCACCCAGTCGAGCGCAGCAGCGGCATCGCTCAGCTCGCCAATCCCGTTGTCAAAGCTGCCCTGGCTGCGGCCGACACCGCGAAAGTTGAACCGCAGCGTGGCGAACCCGCGCGCCTGAAAGGTCTTGTACATCGCCATGGTGATGCGGTCGTTCATGGTCCCCCCGGCCTGCGGGTGCGGGTGGAGTATCATGGCAACCGGCGCACGAGCGCGCGAAGCGGGTTGGAAGCGGCCTTCAAGGCGGCCTTCGGGTCCGGGGAAAATCACGGAAGGCATGTGTTGGGTACCTGTTCCTCTGGGCGCCCCACCCGCGGCGGGCGGTTATTCGCCATGCCGGGCCGGATAGGGCTATGATCGGGAAGCAGGCGCTATATAGAAACGCAGGTCCGAAAAGCAACGATTGCGAACATGTCCGCGAAATTCATTTATCTCGACCATCAGGCGACCACGCCGCTGGCCCCTGAAGCCCGCGCGGCGATGCTGCCCTGGCTGGGGGGAGCGGAGGGAATGGGCTTTGCCAATCCGCACTCGATGCACCGCGCCGGGCGCGCGGCTGCGGCGGCGGTGGAGGTGGCGCGCGAACAGGTGGCGAGCCTGCTGCCCAAAGGCGGCCGGGTGATATTCACCAGCGGCGCGACCGAGGCGCTGAACCAGGCAATCCGCTCGGCCCCATTTGGCCGCATTGCCTATTCTGCGATCGAGCATTCCGCAGTGGTCAACCCGGCGGTTTCGACCGGGGCGGAACTGCAGGAGCTGCCGGTCGGCCTGGACGGGCTGGTCGATCCGGAAGTGCCGATTGCCGAAGGCACCGGGCTGGTCGCGGTGATGCAGGTCAACAACGAGATCGGAACGATCCAGCCGGTCGCGCGGCTGGCCGAGCGCGCGCATGAGCAGGGTGCGCTGTTCCTGTGCGATGCCGTGCAGGGCGCGGGCAAGCTTGCCCCGCCGGAGGGCGCAGACCTGATCGCGATTACTGCGCACAAGCTCTATGGCCCCAAGGGGATCGGCGCGCTGTGGGTGCGTGACGGGGTGAAGATCGCTGAATTCATCCACGGCGGCGGGCAAGAAGGCGGCCTGCGCTCTGGCACACTCAGTCCCGCACTCTGTGCCGGGTTCGGGGCGGCGGCGGCCCTGGCCAAGGAGCGGATGGAGGCGGATTTCCAGCACCTGTCGGGGCTGGCGGAACTGGCACGCTCGATCCTGTCACGCTGGCACGTCAACGGCAGCGAAACCGCGCGCTGGCCCGGCAACCTCAATCTGCGGCTGGAGGGAGTGAATTTCCCCCGGCTGATGAGCGACTGCCGCGACGTGGCCTTTTCCGCCGGTTCCGCTTGCGGCAGCGGCACCGGCGCGCCTAGCCGGGTGCTGAGTGCGATCGGTCTGGAGCCAAAGCAGGCGCGCAATTCGATCCGGCTGGGGTTCGGGCGCTATACCACGCGCGAAGATGTAGAAACGGCCTGCCGCGCGATCGAAGCGGCGGCGCAGGCGCAGGGCGTATGACCACCACTTTCGTCATTGCGCTTCTAGCAATGACGAAGCGTTAGAGGACGGACACTTTGGTCAAGGTAACCTTTGTAACAACCCAGGGGCAGCGCGTTGAAGCCGAAGCAAAGGCGGGTGACCGCCTGCTCGAACTGGCCCAGAATGCCGACATGCCGTTGGAGGGCACTTGCGAGGGGCAGATGGCCTGCTCCACCTGCCACGTGATCGTCGCGCCAGACTGGTTCGGCAAATTGCCCCGCGCCAGCGAGGACGAGGAAGACATGCTCGATCTTGCCGCCGGGGTTACCCGCACCAGCCGCCTTGCCTGCCAGATTGTGCTGAGCGAAGCGCTGGACGGGCTTGAAGTGCGCATTCCCGGCGAAAGCCGGAACATGCAGCGGCGCTAGGGGCCGCATCGGTCCCGGCCTGCGTGCATTCCCCTATCCCCGCGTCAGCACCGCACTAACCCTGATCGCCTATTTACCAGTCTCAGCCGCGCAATTCCGCGCCGTGGGGCCACGCAATGGCAGCGAAGAAACCGCAGGCCGATGAAGGCCTCGACAGCCTGCTGGGCGAGTTGGACGCCATGGCCGTGCCGGCTGAACCGGCCGCGGATGATCTCGACAGCCTGCTGGACGATCTGGGCAATCTGGACCTGGATGAACCCGGTGAGCCGGACGACGACGTGCTGGACACCGCGCCGGTTGAACCCGCCACCGAACCACCACCCGTAACCAAGGCTACACCGACGAAAGGCCGGTTCAAACGGCCCAGTCGCCGAACCGCGCTGATCGCTGTCGGATTGCTGGCCAGCCATCTGACGCTGTTCGCGCTGGGCCATTGGCTCGGCGGGAAAGATGCCCCCCACGAGGCCGCAGCGGCGCATGGCGAGGCGGTTGCCCCGCTTGAAGGGGTAATGCGCCATGTCGGCCACGCGGCGGACTTGCGGGTCGATGGCCACCTGATCTTCACCACGCCCGAAGTGCGCGATGCCGTGCTGGAACTGGCCGGGGGGCAATCGCTGGCCGATGCGCTCACCAAATTCTCGCGCCGGATCAAGTCGCTTGGCCCGGTAACCCGTGACGGCGATCTGATCGAGGCCAAGGCCTGCAACCCGGATGCCTGCGCGGCAGAGGCGTTCAGCCTGCGCTATAACACCCACACCCGCCAGGTCTGGGTCTGCCAGACCGCGCCTTATGCCGGCGGGGCCAGCCTGTCCTACCTCTATGGCGAGGAAGGCATGGAAGAGGTCGCCCGCTGCGTCGATGCCGGACCGATGCCGCCGCAGCGCCCCGTGCCGCAAGACACGGCGGAACCGGCACCACAGGAAGCGCCGGGCGACGCCGAATCCGGCCACGCAGCCGTGCCTGAAACCGGCCATGAGGTGTCTCACGCCCCCGCCGATCAACCGCGCCAGCTGGCCCGGCCCGGGCGCGCTCCACCCGCTGCGGATCATTCCGCCGTGGATTGATCGGTCTGGGGGCTTGAACCGGCAGTGCCACTTGCTAGGTGCTCTGCCGCAATGGCCGCTTCCGATATGACCGATCCCGATCCGTTTGACGCAATTGTCGACGCTCCGTTCGATGCGGCGCTGTCGGAACGCTATCTGGTCTATGCGCTGTCCACGATCACCGCGCGCTCGCTGCCCGATCTGCGCGACGGGCTGAAACCGGTCCACCGCCGCCTGCTGTGGGCGATGCGCCAACTTAAGCTCAACCCCACCGATGCCTTCAAGAAATCGGCCCGCGTGGTTGGCGATGTGATCGGTAAATACCACCCGCATGGCGATCAGTCGGTCTATGATGCGATGGTCCGGCTCGCGCAGGATTTCAGCCTGCGCTATCCGCTGGTCGAAGGGCAGGGCAATTTCGGCAATATCGACGGCGATAACGCCGCCGCATACCGCTATACCGAAGCCCGGCTGACCAAGACCGCGATCCAGCTGATGGCCGGGCTGGAAGAAGGCACGGTCACGTTCAACTCGACCTACAACGGGGAAGAGGAAGAGCCGGAAATCTTCCCCGGCCTGTTCCCCAATCTGCTGGCCAACGGTTCCAGCGGGATCGCGGTGGGCATGGCCACCAATATCCCCAGCCACAACGTCGCCGAAATCATCGACGCCACCCTGCTGCTGATCGACAACCCGCACGTTGAACATGCCCAGCTGATGGAAGTGTTCAAGGGGCCGGATTTCCCGACCGGCGGGGTTGTGGTGGACAACGAGACGGTGATCAGCGCCGCCTATGCCACCGGCAAGGGCGCTTTCCGCCTGCGCGGGCGCTTTTCCACGGGGCGTGAGGCGGATGGCAGCTGGGAACAGACCGGCATTGAAAGGCTGGGCGGCGGGCAATGGCAGCTGGTGATCAGCGAGATCCCGTATCAGCTGCAAAAAGGCAAACTGATCGAACAGGTTGCGCAGCTGATTGCGGACAAGAAACTGCCGATCCTGGAAGACATCCGCGATGAATCGGACGAACAGATCCGCATCGTGTTCGTGCCGAAAAGCCGCAACGTCGATCCCGAACTGCTCAAGGAAAGCCTGTTCAAGCTGACCGATCTGGAAACGCGGTTCAGCCTCAACCTCAATGTGCTTGATGCCAATCGCACGCCGGGGGTGCTGGGGCTCAAGCTGTTGCTGCAGGAATGGGTGATCGCGCAGATCGACATCATGCTGCGCCGCGCCCAGCACCGGCTGGAAAAGATTGCCGGGCGGCTTGAGCTGCTCGAAGGCTACATCATTGCCTACCTCAACCTTGACCGGATCATCGAGATCATCCGGACCGAGGATGAGCCCAAGCCGGTCATGATGGCCGAATTTCAGCTGACCGACCGGCAGGCCGAAGCGATCCTCAACATGCGGCTGCGCTCTTTGCGCAAGCTTGAGGAAATGGAGCTGCGGCGCGAGCGGGACGAGCTGATCGCCGAACAGGAAGAGCTGCAAAAGCTGCTCGACAGTCCGGCCCGCCAGCGCACCCGGCTGAAGCGCGATCTGGGCAATCTGCGCAAGGATTACGCCGAAGACACCTTGCTCGGCCGCCGTCGCACCACCATTGCCGAAGCCGCGCCGACGGTGGAATTCAGCATGGATGCGATGATCGAGAAGGCTCCGGTCACGGTAATCCTGTCTGCCAAGGGCTGGATCCGCGGGGCCAGCGGGCATGAGGCGCTGGACAAGGAATTCAAGTTCAAGGAAGGCGATGGCCCTGCCTTCGCGCTCCATGCGCAGACCACCGACAAGCTGCTGATTGCCTGCGACAACGGGCGGTTCTATACGCTTGGCGCCGATAAATTGCCCAGCGCGCGCGGGTTCGGGGAACCGATCCGGACTATGCTGGATATCGATGCCGATGCGGCGATCGTCACACTGCTGGTCTATCGCCCCAAGGCGCAGCTGCTGCTGGCCAGCAGTGTCGGGCGCGGCTTTGCGGCAGAGGCGGATGAACTGCTCGCCGAAACCCGCAAGGGGCGCGGCGTGATGAACACCAAGCCGGGGGTCAAGCTGACGGTGGTGCGGGAAATCCCGCCAGAGCACGATCACGTTGCCGTGGTGGGTGACAACCGCAAGCTGGTGCTGTTCAGCCTGGAAGAACTGCCGGTGCTGGCCAAAGGGCAGGGCGTGACCCTGCAACGCTACCGCGATGGCGGACTGGCCGATGCGACCACGCTGAAGCTGGAGGACGGTCTCAGCTGGAAGATGGGCGGCGAAACCGGCCGGACACGGACCGAAAGCGACATGCGGATGTGGAAGGTCGCCCGCGGTGCGGCCGGCCGGATGCCGCCGACGGGCTTCCCGCGGGATAACAAGTTCTGATCGGAACTTGATTGTTATCCAATTGTTGATCGAATTGTCGCATATGTGCCGAAGAGGGCCATAATCGTGCGATATCTGGTCGTCCGTGAACAAAGCGAAGTTCGTTTCGGTGCCGGGTAGACCGGGTCTGTCAGCGTCCTGGGCGGTACCCAGCAGGTAGTTTGGCTCAGGCAGCGGCCATTTTATGCTGTGCTACGGGTAGCCAAGCCGCAAGCAGGGCGCGCAAAAGGGCGGTCAGCCATGCGACGAGTAGCCTCAGATTATGCCCGGCGGCCACCAGGATGGCGTTGATGGCATCGCCGGTGGCACCGGTGAGGTGATTTCGTTCAAGTAGGCCATCGGCTTTGGTGTGGCCGATGATCGGCTCGATGGCATTTCGTCGCCGCAGTTCGCGTTTGATCGTGGGTGAGGTGATGCCGCGGGTATGGGCGATATAGACCTTGGCCTTTCCGCCATGCTTGTGACCCTTGTAGCCGCGGTCGACATAGGCTCGCTCGACGGTGACGCCGGTCAGGCGCTCGACCTGTTCGATCTGTCCACTCAGGGTATGGCCGTCGTAGGGATTGCCGGGCAGCGCCTGCATGCCGACGATGAACTGGCCGCCGGTGGTGCGCGCGTTGGTAACCGCGATCGATGTCTTCACCCCGAACTCGTAGCGGGTCCTCGCCTTGCCCTTGGCGATGCATTCCACCTCGGGGGCGTGCAAGGCATAAAGCTTGTCGGTGCTGCCAGCCTTCTGGGTGAGGATCTTTGCCACCCGCTCGCGGGTGACGGCGAAGGCGGCCTCGAGCTCCTCATTGCCGGCGATCTTGCGGCCGATGTCGCGGTCAAGCCGGCCGAGCCAGGTCCGTAGCTTGCGCACCCAGCGCATCGCTTGGCTGTGGCCACGGCCATGGATCAGCCGAGAGACATCGCGCCGCGCCTGGCGCCCGACGCGCAGGAATGACTGGCGCAGCTTGATCCCGTGCTTCTTGGCCAACCGGTTCAGCCATTCAATGCCGCGCATCAACAGGTGACTGTCGGTGGGGTGGGCGACCGCTTTGGTCTGCACGGTCGTATCCACCGTCACCCGTTCGCACGCCTGCGGCGTCACCGCATTGGTCGCCATCGCCACACGCAGCGTCTCGGCAAGCAGCAGCTCAAGCTTGTCAGGACCGATCCGCCCACGCCACCGCGTCATCGAGGATCGATCAAGCGGCAGCTTGTGGCGGAAGTACTGCTCGCCGCAGAAGAACTGGTAATACGGATTCTCGACCCACCGGGCGCAAACGGCCTCGTCCGACAGGCCCTCCATGTGCTTGAGCAGATGCAGGCCCGCCATCAACCGGGTCGAAAGCCCAGGGCGGCCTTTCTCGTGATAAAACCGGCCGTACGCCGCATCGAACCGCGACCAGTCGATCAGCCGCGCCAATTTCACCAGCGCGTGCTCCATGTCGATCATGTTGTCGAGCTGGCTGCGAAACAGCTCATCGCTGCGCGGGGCGGGCTTCTTCGGCGGCATCGGGGAACCTCATCGTGTCGACGAGATCAATGAATCACGACCCCATTCCCGAGGAAAGCCCCCTCGTGCACGGGCGCACACAATCGCAAGCTTTTTGCCCGATTTCCCCAGAACCTTGCAAATTCCATTACTTCAAATCCGCTAAAACCCACGCATTCCCAAAGGCTTCAGAGTTTTTCACGGGCGAC
>CAZKAX010000095.1:0-11438 GCA_964550775.1 uncultured Novosphingobium sp.
CTTGGCGAACCCGGCGACCACCGATTCCTCGCTGGTGATATCGACATTGCAGAAAATCCCGCCGATTGCCGCAGCCACCTGTTCACCGGCTTCGGCATTGACGTCGAAAATCGCCACCTTGATCCCGGCCTGCGCCAGGGCTTCGGCGGTGGCGCGCCCCAGACCGGATGCTCCACCGGTGACAACTGCGGCGGTGGTCTTGTCGAATTGCATGGATTTCACTCCTCGATTGCCATTAGCTTAATCGTTCGATTAAACTCTCCCGGCCAAACCGGCAAGCACACGAAGCGAGGCAAGACCATGTTGGATCCGCTGTTCGATTTTACCGGCAAAGTGGTGCTGGTTACCGGCGGCAGCCGTGGGCTGGGTTATCAGATGGTCAAGGCCTTTGCGGCGCGCGGGGCGGACGTGATCATTGCCAGCCGCAAGCTGGAAAACTGCGAGAAAGTGGCGCAGGAATGCCGCGAGCTGGGCCGCCGGGCGATGGCCTTTTCGTTCCACGCAGGGCGCTGGGCCGATTGCGACGCGCTGATCGAGGCGGCCTATGCCGAATTTGGCCGGGTCGACATTCTGGTCAACAATGCAGGCATGTCGCCCGCCTGTCCCAGCCATGAATTGGCCGAAAACCTGTTCGATTCGGTGCTCAACCTCAATTTCAAGGGGCCGTTCCGCATGGCCAGCCAGATCGGCCACCGCATGGCGCAGGGTGATGGCGGCTGCATCATCAACATCTCCTCATCCGGATCGCTGATGGCCCTGCCGATGGTCGTCCCCTATGGCGCGGCCAAGGCGGCGCTCAACGCGATGACCGTGTCGCTGGCCAAGGAATATGGCCCCAAGGTGCGGGTCAACACGCTGTGCCCCGGCCCGTTCCTGACCGACATCGCCGAAGCCTGGGAGGAAGCCCGGCGCGAAGTGCAACCGGTGGCGCTGGGCCGCCCGGGCCGGCCGGAGGAAATCGTCACGGGTGCGCTGATGCTGGCCAGCCCGGCCAGTTCCTATACCACCGGGGCCTTGCTGCAAGTCGACGGCGGACCGCGTTAGGGCAGCCCGGCCCGGCCGACGTCAACCTGAGTCACCAGCACTTTGCCCTTGGGCGCTTTGGCCGCCTCGCCCGCGTCGGAACTGGGCGCGACCAGCATGAACAGGTGTTTGCCTTCGGGCCCGCCGAGCATGCAGGCGTAGCAATTGAGGCCCTGGGTCTCGATCACTTCGAGCACTGCCCCGCCCGCCCCGATCCGGCGGCATTCGGGGGCCAGCGGGTTGGCGATCCACACCGCGCCGTCCGCATCGAGCGCGATCCCGTCGGGGATGGCCGGCCAGGTCGGCGCCCATTCGCGGCGATGGGACAGGGTTCCGTCGGGTCCGATGTCCAGCACGGTCAGTCGCCCGGCCAAAGTCTCTCCAACGATCAGCGTCTTTCCGTCGGGAGTTATGACCATCCCATTGGGAAAGCTGAATTTTTCCCCCGGAGCAGCATCGCTGACCGACCCGTCCGGCTGGACCAGCGCCAGCACAGTGGTGGGATGATCCCCCAACACACCCTCCGCACCGCGCGCATGCACTTCCTCATCTAAGTCAAACCCGAAGTTGCCCACATAGGCCCGTCCTTGCCCGTCCACGACCAGGTCATTGCACAGGAACGCCGAGTATGCCGCCAGATCGGCATGACAAGCAAACCGCCCATCCGGCCAGCGCCGCCACAGCTGCCGCAGCTCCATCCGCACGACCAGCAGCGACCCATCGGGCATCCAGCCGAGGCCGGAGGGGCGGCCCTCCAGCTCCAGCTCGGTGCGCAGGTCTCCGGCCAGGTCGACCGAGCAGACCCGGTGCGCATAGAAGTCCGAAAACCACAGCCGCCCACCCCGCCAGCGCGGCCCCTCGCCAAAGTAGATGCCCGAGGCGATGGTGCGGAGCTTGCGGTTCATGTGCTCAATGCCCCGACGGGTCGTTGAATTCATCCGGAAGCCAGGCATTGACGATCCCGCCGTCGATCGGGATCGTGGTGCCGACCACATAGTCGCCCGCGCGGCTGGCGAGGTAGATCGCGCCGCCCGCAATGTCCTCGGCCACGCCGATCCGCTTGTAGGGGATGCCCTTGGCGCTGCCGTCGGGGTTGTTCGCCGCCGCCTTGTTCATCTCGCTGGGATAGGCCCCGGGTGCGATGCAGCTGACGACGATGTTGTCCTTGATCAGCCGCGCGGCCATCCGCTTGGTCAGGTGGATCACCGCCGCCTTGCTGGCCTGATAGCTGTAGGTCTCCCACGGGTTGGGCCGCAGGCCGTCGATCGAGGCGATGTTGATCACCTTGGCCGGACGGTCAAAACTCGCCGCGGCGCTCAACAGCGGGTGGAGCTTCTGGGTCAGGAAGAACAGCGACTTGACGTTGAGGTCCATCACCTTGTCCCAGCCCGCTTCGGGGAACTGTTCATAGTCCGCGCCCCAGGCTGCCCCGGCATTGTTGACCAGAATGTCGAGCCGCGTTTCGCGGGCCGACAATTCCGCAACCAGGCGCTTCACTTCGTCCATCTGGCTGAGATCGCCGGGCAGACCGATGACTTTGCCGGGATACTGCGCTTCGAATTCCGCCTGCGTTTCGGCGATCTGCTCGCGCTTGCGGGCGGTGATGTAAACGCGTTCACACCCGGCGGCGAGATAGCCTTCGAGCAGCATCTTGCCGATCCCGCGACTGCCGCCGGTGATCAGCGCGATCTTGCCTTCAAGGCTGAACAATCTGGTGAAGTCCATAAATCATCTCCCTGCCCGCAAAGCCGGGCCTATTTCAGTAGCCCGACAGCTTCGCCACCCGGTCCGCGTGGTAATACTGGTCACCCATGAATTCCGACAGCGCCCGGTCGCGCTTCATGTAGAGGCCGATGTCGTATTCGTCGGTCATGCCGATCCCGCCGTGCATCTGCACCCCTTCCTTGACCGCCAGGCCCGCCGCCTTGCCGGCCTTGGCCTTGGCGACCGAGACCATCAGGTCGGCCTTGTCGCTGCCTGCGTCGAGCAGCTGCTGGGCCTTGATCGTCGCCGCGCGGGCGATTTCAACTTCGGAATAGAGGTGCGCGGCGCGGTGCTGGAGCGACTGGAATTCGCCGATCAGCTTGCCGAACTGCTTGCGCTGCTTGAGGTAGGTGGTGGTCATGTCGAACGCGCCCGCGGCCACCCCGACGCTTTCCGCCGCCGCGCCAACGCGCCCGGCCGCCAGCAGACGATTGAGCACTGCGCGCCCGCCATCGACTTCGCCAATCACCGCATCGGCATCGAGCATCACGTCATTGAGCTTCACATGGGTCGCCATCGAGCTGTCGACCAGCCGGACCTTGTCCTGGCTCAGCCCGGCGGCGTCGCTGGGCACGGCGAACAGCGTGACGCCCGCGTCGTCATCATCCGCGCCGGAAGTCCGCGCGGCGACCACCAGCATGTCGGCGCTGCCGCCGTGGAGCACGAAGGCCTTGGCACCGTTGAGCTTGAACCCGTTGCCCGCCCGTTCGGCGCGGGTGGCGATGCGTTCGGGGCGATGCTTGTGCCCTTCATCCACCGCCACGGCATAAACGCTCTCACCCGAAAGCAGCCCAGGCAGATACCGCGCCTTGAGCTCTGCACTGGCCGCACCCAGCGCCGTACCGGCCATCACGGCAGAGGCGAGGAACGGCGAAGGCGTAAGGTTGCGGCCGATTTCTTCGAGCACGATCCCCGCCTCGACATGGCCCATGCCCAGCCCACCATCGGCCTCGTCCACCAGGATCCCGGTGAAGCCCAATTCGGCAAACTGTTTCCACAGCGCGTGGCCGAATCCGTCCTGGCAATCGATGTCGCGGAAATGGCGCAACTGCTTGGCAATATTGCCTTCATCGGCCATGAATTGGCGGGCGGTATCGGCGAGCATCGCCTGATCTTCGGTGTGATACAGCGGCATGTCTTACTCCCTCTCCCCTTCAGGGGAGAGGGCCGGGGAGAGGGGGAATCCCGCACCGGCCCGTGTCTGAAAATAGCTGGAGAGTCCCCCTCTCCCAACCCTCTCCCCTGAAGAGGAGCGGGCTATTCACTAGGCCCCCGGCATGTCCAGGATGCGCTTGGCGATCACGTTGAGCATCACCTCGCTGGTGCCGCCCTCGATCGAATTGGCTTTGGTGCGCAGCCAGGTCCGGGCGCGCGCGCCGCCGTCGCTGGCTTCGCTTTCCCATTCCAGGCTGGCGCTGCCGCCGCCCGCCATCAGCAATTCATAGCGCCGCTTGTTCAGCTCGGTCCCGGCGTATTTCATCATGTTGGGCTGGGCCGGATGCGCCTTGCCAACCTTGATCTCATCGAGGAACTTTTCGCCCATCGCGCTGAACGCCAGAGCATCGACATCGAACTGCGCCAGTTCCGCGCGCAGCACCGGATCTTCCAGCCCTGCGCGGTTGAGCACTGCGCCGATGGTGTTGAGCCGGTCATTTCCGCCTGCGCCCGAAATCATCTCGCGCTCATGCCCCAAAAGGTACTTGGCAACGTCCCAGCCGCGGTTGAGTTCGCCCACGATCTGGTCTTTCGGCACCACCACGTTGTCGAAGAAGGTTTCGCAGAACGGCGAGCTGCCCGAAATCAGCAGGATCGGCTTGGTCGACACGCCCGGTGTGGTCATGTCGAACAGCAGGAAGCTGATCCCCTGATACTTGTTGGTCTTGTCGGTGCGGACCAGACAAAAGATCCAGTCGGCCTTGTTGGCATAGGAGGTCCAGATTTTCTGGCCGTTGACCACCCAGTGATCGCCCTTGTCTTCGCCATAGGTCTGCAACGAGACGAGGTCCGAGCCTGAGCCGGGCTCCGAATAGCCCTGGCACCAGCGGATTTCGCCGCGCGCCACCTGGCCAAGGTAGTGAACCTTCTGCTCTTCGGTCCCGAACTTCAGCAGCGCGGGGCCAAGCATCCAGATCCCGAACGAGGATAGCGGCGGCCGCGCATTGATGCGGTGCATTTCCTCGCGCCAGACCTTGGCTTCGGCAGGGGACATGCCGGCGCCGCCATAGGCCTTGGGCCAGTCTGGCACGGTATAGCCCTTGGCCACGCAGCGTGTCAGCCACAGCTTTTGCGCTTCGTTCTTGAACTTGAAGTTGCGGCCGCCCCAGCAGACATCATCCTCGTCCCGCGCGGGTTCGCGCATTTCGGGGGGGCAGTTTTCTTCCAGCCAGGCGCGGATTTCCGCGCGGAAGGCATCAAGGTCAGACATGGAATGGGACTCCTCTCTTAATCGGGAGGTTAAAGTGAGTCGGGCCGCACAAGCAAGCGCGGATTTCCGATAGTTTGGGCATGCCCGGTTGCCGTAGCGTCAAGCGCAGCGGCGTTGACCGGGGGCCAATCACGCCTAAGCTGGTGGCAAATCGAAACGGAGAGGAATGGTCATGCGATTCTCGGGCAAATGCGTTGTTATCACCGGTGCGGCATCGGGTATCGGTCGGGCGGCAACGCTGCTGTTCGCCCGCGAAGGCGCCACCGTGTTCGCCGCCGATCTCAATCTGGACGGGGCCAATGCGGTCGCGGCAGAGGGGCAGAATATCGTGCCGGTGGCCTGCGACGTGTGTGACCCCGCGCAGATCAAGGCGCTGATGGATCAGGCTGCGGCGCAGTGCGGCGGGATCGACGTGGTGTTCAATAATGCCGGTGCGGGCGGTGCGCGCGAACCGATCGACGAGATCGAGCCCGAGGGCTGGGATTTCACCTTCCACTTGCTGACCCGCTCGGTCGCGATGGGGATCCGCTATGCCGCCCCGCACATGAAGCACCGCAAGGGTGCGGCGATCGTCAACACGTCCAGCGTCGCGGCAGTCGGGCCAGGTTACAGCCCCACTGCCTATGCCGTGGCCAAGGCCGCCGTGCTGCACCTGACCAAGTGCGCCGCGACCGACCTGGCGCAGTACGGCATCCGCGTGAACGCGGTGCAGCCGGGCTTCATCAACACCAACATCTTCACCGCATCGATGGAAATGCCGGCCGAGCTGGTCGATCAGGCCAAGCAGGTGATCTTCCAGATGTCCTCCAACGCCCAGCCCGTCGCCCGCGCCGGGATGCCCGATGACATCGCCAATGCCGTGGCATTTCTGGCGAGCGAGGCGGCGGGCTTCGTCACCGGCACTTCGCTGATCGTCGATGGCGGGATCACCGTGGGCCCGCGCCACAGCTGGGATCCCGAAGCGCCCGGGCTGTTCGATGCCCTGCAGGCCATGGCTGATGGAGCAACGGCCGCGGCACAGTGAGCGCCGCGTTGTGAACCCGCGCTCCGCCCAGCCCCTGCCGCGCCGTCTGGCCCTGTTCCACGGGATGGGGGCCATGGCCTATGGCATCAAGGAGAACGGGTTCTCAACCTTCCTGCTGCTGTACTGCAATCAGGTGCTGGGGATGGACCCACGGCTGGTCGGGCTGGCACTGCTGATCGCCTTGTTGATCGATGGGGTGGCCGATCCGGTGATCGGCTATCTTTCGGACCGCACAGTCACCAACTGGGGCCGCCGCTTGCCCTGGCTGCTGGCCGCGCCGATCCCGCTGGGGCTGGTCTGGGCCTGGTTGTGGTCTTTGACCACCGCGCCCAGCTTTTGGGAGCTGGTGGGGATAGCAGTAGCGGTGCGGCTGCTGGTATCGTGCTGTGAAGTGCCTTCGCTGTCACTGGTGCCAGAACTGACCCGCGATTACGACCAGCGCACCACGCTGCTGCGCTATCGTTACCTGTTTTCGTGGGGAGCGAGCATGCTGATCTCGTTCCTGGCCTATTCGGTGTTTCTCAAACAGGGTCCGCTCGCCGCGCAGGGCTATCGCGCCTATGGCCTGTTCGGTGCCGTGATGATCGCGGGGACAGTGCTCATCTCCGCACTGGGTCAGCGCAAGTGGGCAGCGGTGCGCCCGCCCGCCCCGGCCACCCCGTTCAGCCTGCGTCAGGCCTTTGCCGAACTGGCCGAATGCTTTTCGCACCGCGCCTTCCTGATCCTGCTGCTGGGCGGGGCGCTCGCCTATACCAGTCAGGGCATCACCTTTTCGGTCGCCAACTACCTCTATGCCTATGTCTGGCAATTCAAGGCGCTGGAATTCCAGATCTATACCCTGGTGCTGTTCATCAGCGTGATCGCCTGCTTTGTCTTGCTGCCGCGCTGGCATGCGCGCTGGGGCAAGCGCGATACGGCTGTGGTCACCGCGCTGATTGGCATGGTGTTCTGGATCGCGCCGTTCCTGCTCAACAGTGCCGGACTGTGGCCCACCACCGGCACCTGGGCGTCGACCGCCCCCCTGTTTGCCATGTTCTTTATCTGCAACGTCTTCTCGGTCGCGGCGATGGTATCGGCGACATCGATGATGGCTGACGTGGTCGAGGCATCGGAGGAGCAGACCGGGCGGCGCAACGAGGGGGTGTTCTTTGCCGGCAATTTCTTCATGACCAAATGCACCACGGGACTTGGCATTTTCGTCACCAGCTTCCTGCTGGCCTTTGCCGGATTGTCGGACAAGGTTTCACCTGCGGATGTTACCCCCGATGTGATCAATCGCCTGAGCCTGGCCTATTGCGCAGTGGTTGCCGTGTTTGCGATTGCCATGGCCCTGGTAATCCGCCGCTTCCCGATCACCCGTGCCGATCACGAAGCACGTCTGGCGGCGCTGTCTGCCGCGCGGCTCAACCCGGACGGCGAGGGGATGCACCCTTAACCGCCCGATTAAACACCTTGGCGCGGGGCCTTTCACATGGCAGTGAAGCCCGCGAGACTCGACAGCATAAGGAGGACTGACAGATGGATTTCGACCTGACCGATCGACAGAGCTATTGGCGCGACCGCGTGCGCCAGTTCATCGAAAACCACGTCCGTCCCCGTCAGGGTGACTACAAGAAGCAGGACGCCGAAGGTGGCCGCTGGAAGGTGCTGCAAGTCGTTGAAGAGGAAAAGGCCCGCGCCAAGGCGCAGGGGATCTGGAACCTGTTCATGCCGCCGCAGTCGGGCCGCGCCCACGTGGACGATACGTTCGAATTCGAAGGGCCGGGCCTGACCAACCTCGAATATGCGCTCTGCGCCGAGGAAATGGGCCGCGTCGGCTTTGCCAGCGAAGTGTTCAACTGCTCCGCGCCAGACACCGGCAACATGGAAGTGCTGCACCGCTATGGCACGCGTGAGCAGAAGGACCGCTGGCTGAAGCCGCTGATGAACGGCGAGATCCGTTCGGCCTTCCTGATGACCGAACCGGCCGTCGCCAGTTCGGACGCCACCAACATCGAATGTTCGATCCGCCGCGAAGGCGATGAATATGTGCTCAACGGCACCAAGTGGTGGTCGAGCGGTGCGGGCGATCCGCGTTGCAAGATCGCGATCGTGATGGGCAAGACCGATTTCGAAGCGAAGAAGCACGCCCAGCAATCGATGGTGCTGATGGAGCTCGACGCGCCGGGTGTTGAAATTCTGCGTCACCTGCCGGTGTTCGGCTATGACGATGCCCCGCACGGGCACATGGAAATCAAGCTCAACAACGTCCGCATCCCGGCCAGCAACATGCTGTTGGGCGAAGGCCGCGGGTTCGAGATCGCGCAGGGCCGCCTCGGGCCGGGCCGCATCCACCACTGCATGCGCACCATCGGCGTGGCCGAAGAAGCGCTGGAACGGATGGTCCGCCGCCTGTCGAGCCGCGTGGCCTTCGGCAAGGCGATCAGCACGCACTCGATCTGGGAACAGCGCATTGCCGAAGCCCGGATCGAAATCGAATGCTCGCGCCTGCTCTGCCTCAAGGCGGCGGACATGATGGACAAGGTTGGCAACAAGGCCGCACAGGCTGAAATCGCGATGATCAAGGTCAAGGCGCCGAACATGGCGCTCAAGATCATCGACGATGCGATCCAGGCCCATGGCGGCGGCGGCGTGTCCGAAGATTTCGGTCTTGCCAAGATGTACGCCGGCCAGCGCACCCTGCGCATTGCCGATGGTCCGGACGAAGTCCACAACCGCTCGATTGCGCGGCTGGAGTTCGGCAAGTACGCCCCTCAGGACGACCGCGGTTTCAGCTCGGGTGACCTGGGCGTGACGCGGTAAAACCGCATTTGCTCCCCCTCCTGCTTGCGGGAGGGGGAGATAACTGGAGAGATCAAAATGAAAGCCGCCGTCCTTGTCGCCCCGAACCAGCCGCTCGAAATCGAGCAGCTGCAGATCAGCAAGCCGGGTCCGCACGAAGTGCTCATCCGCACCGTCGCCTGCGGCCTGTGCCATTCGGATCTGCACTTCATCGAAGGCACCTATCCCCACGCCCTCCCCGCCGTGCCGGGCCATGAGGCCGCGGGAATTGTCGAGGCGGTGGGCAGTGAAGTGCGCACGGTGAAGGTTGGCGATGCGGTGGTAACCTGCCTGTCTGCGTTCTGCGGCCACTGCGAATTCTGCGTCACCGGCCGCATGGCGCTGTGCCTGGGGGCCGACACCCGCCGCGCGCCCGGCAGCGAATCGCGCCTCAGCCGCCCCGATGGCAGCCCGGTGGCCCAGATGCTCAACCTTTCGGCCTTTGCCGAAATGATGCTGATCCACGAGCACGCCTGCACCCGGATTGATCCCGAAATGCCGCTCGATCGGGCCTCGGTGATCGGCTGCGCGGTGACCACCGGCGCGGGCACGATCTTCAACGCCTGCAAGGTCACCCCGGGTGAAACCGTGGCCGTAGTCGGCTGCGGCGGGGTGGGCCTGGCCGCGATCAACGCCGCCAAGATTGCCGGCGCGGGCAAGATCATCGCCGCTGACCCGATGCCCGAAAAGCGCGAACTGGCGATGAAGCTGGGCGCGACCCATACGGTCGATGCCCTGGCCGACGATGCCGCCGCGCAGATCCTGGAAATGACCAAGGGCGGGGTCGATCACGCGGTCGAGGCGGTGGGCCGTCCGGCTTCGGGCGAACTCGCAGTCAAGTCGCTGCGCCGCGGCGGCACCGCGACGATCCTGGGGATGATGCCGCTGAACCATTCGGTCGGCCTCAGCGCCATGGACCTACTGTCGGGCAAGAAGCTGCAGGGCGCGATCATGGGGATGAACCACTTCCCGGTCGACATGCCGCGCCTGGTCGATTTCTACATGCGCGGCCTGCTCGATCTCGACACGATCATTGCCGAACGGATCCCGCTGGAAAAGATCAACGAAGGCTTCGAAACGATGAAGGGCGGCGCATCGGCGCGCAGTGTCATCGTGTTCGACCAGTAAGCGAGGCGGCCCATGACCGAAGCAATCAACGCCGATGAAGCCTTTGTCGGCACGGTTGAACCCGAAGGCGCGGACCGGCTCGATATCGCCCGCCTGACCGACTGGATGGAGGCCAATGTCGCGGGCTTTCAAGGACCGCTGGCGCTGACCAAGTTCAAGGGCGGGCAATCCAACCCGACCTACAAGATCGAGGCGCCCAGCGGCAATTACGTGCTGCGGCGCAAGCCGTTCGGCGTCCTGCTGCCCAGCGCCCACGCGGTTGACCGCGAATACAAGGTCCAGGCCGCGCTGGCCAAGGCCGGGTGGACGGTCGCCCCGCAGTACGGCCTGTGCACCGACGATTCCGTGGTCGGTTCGTGGTTCTATGTGATGGGCATGATCGATGGCCGCACTATCTGGAACGGCGCCATGCCGGACGACACCCCCGAATACCGCCGCGCCACTTACATGGCGATGATTGACACGCTGGCGGGCCTCCACAAAGTCGATGTGGAGGCGGTCGGCCTGTCCGACTTTGGCAAGCCGGGCAACTATTTCGGCCGCCAGGTCGATCGCTGGACCAAGCAATACAAGCTGTCCGAAACCGAGCTGATGCCGGACATGGAAAAGCTGATCGAATGGCTGCCCGCAACCCTGCCCGAACAGACCAGCACCGGGGTGGTTCACGGCGATTACCGGATCGACAACATGATCTGGGCCAAAGACCGGCCCGAAGTGCTGGCAGTGCTCGATTGGGAACTGTCCACTCTGGGCGATCCACTCGGCGATTTCTCCTATGTCTGCATGGCCTGGGTGACTGAGAACGGCGGGCGCAGCGGGGTACAGGACCTTGACCGCAAGGCGCTGGGCATTCCCGAGCTTGAGGAAGTGGTCGAACGGTACTGCCAGCAGACCGGGCGCAGCTCTGTGCCGGACATGAACTGGTACTTCGCCTACAACTTCTTCCGCCTGGCCGGGATCATGCAGGGCATCAAGAAGCGCGTGATCGACGGCACCGCCAGCAGCGCCCACGCCAAGGCCATGTCCGAACGCGTCCAGCCGCTGGTTGACCGGGCCTGGGAATTTGCCAAGCTGGCAGGGGCCAACTAGCGCCGCTGCCCCTCCGTCATTCGCTACGCGAATGCCACCTCCCCATTTGCGCTACGCGAAAATGGAGAAGGATCTTCCGTTGCGCTTGGTCCCTCTCCATTTTTGGCGAATGCCACAAATGGGGAGCAACCGTCTTTAGGCGGCCCACGGTTGGTTGTTTCGGAT
>CAZKAX010000096.1:0-3117 GCA_964550775.1 uncultured Novosphingobium sp.
GCTGATCGCCTCCGCGATCAGCTTGGCCTGGCCGGCCCACGCCCCCGGCCCGACCACCCACAGGGTACCTTAAACGGGTGGTCGGGCCGGGGGCGTGGGCCGGCCAGGCCAGGGAATGCCGGATGGCATTCCCGCACCGCCGAGAGGCGGAAAGAACTTTCCTATTACTCATAACTTTCATGCCGCATGCCCTCGTCAGCCAGATCGCTGAACCGGGTGATTCGCGATTCGAAGCGCATGCGGACCTTGCCGGTCGAACCGTGGCGCTGCTTGGCCACGATCAGTTCGGCGGTGCCATAGACCCGTTCCATTTCGGCCTGCCAGGCGGCGTGGGCTTCGTGGGTTTTGGCATCGTCGCTGCCTTCGGGCACCTTGGGTTCGCGCGCGGCGACGTAATAGTCTTCGCGGAACACGAACCAGACCATGTCGGCGTCCTGTTCGATCGAGCCCGATTCGCGCAGGTCCGACAGCATCGGGCGCTTGTCCTCACGCTGTTCGACCGCGCGGCTGAGCTGGGACAGCGCGATCACCGGCACGCCCAATTCCTTGGCCAGGGTTTTCAGGCCGCGGCTGATTTCGGAAATTTCGTTCACGCGGTTGTCGGTCGCGCGGCCCGATCCCTGCAGCAGCTGGAGGTAGTCGACCACCACCAGCCCGATGTCGTGCCGCCGCTTCAACCGCCGCGCGCGGGTGCGCAGCGCGGCAATCGACAGGCCGGGAGTATCATCGATGTACAGCGGCAGTTCGGCCAGACGCTGGCTGGCATAGGACAGCTGCTGGAAATCCTCGCGGCTGATCTTGCCCATGCGCAGGGCTTCGCTGCTGATCCCGGACTGTTCGGCCAGAATGCGCGTGGCGAGCTGGTCGGCGCTCATTTCCAGGCTGAAAAAGGCGGTGGCCGCGCCGACCGACTTGGCCGGTTCGATCCCGTCGGCCAGATCGCGCCGCAGCCGGTCTGCCGCGTTGAAGGCGATATTGGTGGCGAGCGAGGTTTTGCCCATGCCCGGGCGGCCGGCCAGGATGATCAGGTCCGAATCGTGCAGCCCGCCGACTTTCTCGTTGATCGAGGTCAGGCCGGTAGTGGTGCCCGAAACGTGCCCGCCCGAAAGCAGCGCCTTTTCGATCATGCCCAGCGCGGTGCGGGTGGCCGTGGCGAAACCTTGCGCCTCGTTCGCGCTCGATGCCCCTTCGGCCACTTTGTAGAGCGCGGCCTCGGCCTCGGCGATCTGCTCCATCGGCTCGACCCGCTCACTGGTGTCGAGCGCCGAGTTGACCAATGTGCGTCCGACGCTGACCAGTTCGCGCAGCAAAGCCAGATCATAGATCTGATCGGCCAGTTCGCGCGGGGCAAGCAGGCCCTGCCCATCCGCCGTCAGCCGCGCCAGATAGGACGCACCGCCCAGCTCCTTCAGCGCTTCGTCCGCTTCGAAATAGGGGCGCAGCGTGACCGGGGTGACCACCGCCTTGCGATCCAGCAATTGCAGGATCCGGGCATAGATCCGTTCATGCACCGGTTCAAAGAAGTGTTCGGGCCGCAGCGCGGTGACCAGTTCCTCGATCACCCGGTTGTCGATCAGCACCGCGCCCAGAAACGCCGCTTCCGCCTCAACATTGGAAGGCAGCGCGCGCGCGGCGGCTTCATCGGGGCGGGTGATCAGGTCGGTTTCGGCCATAGGTCGCTCTCAATGCGCGGGGGCGCGCTTTGCCGCAAGCGGGGGCGGCGATGAAATTAGTCCACAGCCTGTGGATGTTCGCAAGGCCCCTTGCCTGCCCATATTGCATCTGCGAAAAGCGCCGCCGATGGCGCAGGGACGGATCATCCACATCGAGCTCGATGAAGCGACGATTCTGTGGCGCAATGCCGATATCGAGCAGGAACGCCGAATCGCGATCTTCGATCTGATCGAGGACAACACGTTCAAGCCGCTGCGCGCGTTTGAGGCCGGGCATCAGGGCCCCTACCGGCTGAAACTGTCGGTCGATGACGGACGGCTGATCCTGAACATCGCGGACGAGGGTGAGCAGCTGCTGGAAACGCTGATCCTTGGCCTGGGCCGGTTCCGCCGCCCGATCCGCGAATATTTCGCGATTTGCGACAGTTACTACCAGGCAATCCGCAAGGCCACCGCCGCCGAGATCGAGACAATCGACATGGCTCGGCGCGGGGTTCACAACGAAGCGGCGGAACTGCTGCTCGAACGGCTGGACGGAAAAGTGGAAACCGACTTCGCCACCGCGCGGCGGCTCTTTACCCTGATCTGCGTGCTGCATATCAGGGGGTAAGCAAAACAGGGTTCGCACCTCTTATCATGGCACGCAAGAACAACCGCCGCCTGCGCACGCGCCTGTTTGGAGCGCTGCTGCTGCTCGCGCTGGCCGGGGGCGGGTATCTGTGGTGGGATCTGCACCATTGGCAACCGCCGCGCGCGGCCTATCCGATGCAGGGGCTGGAAGTGAGCGCCGAGGACGGCGAGATTGACTGGACCGCCGCCAAGGCGACCGGCGCCGATTTCGCCTATCTCGATGCCTCGGCAAGCGCCTTTGCCCGCGATCCGGCCTTCGTGAAAAACGCCGAAGATGCTCGCGCCGCCAAATTGCAGGTCGGCGCGGTCCACCGCTACGATCCGTGCCAGCCGGCTGACAAGCAGGCCGCGAACTTCGTTACCGTGGTGGCGCGCGACAAGGCCTCGCTGCCCCCGGCTGTGGAGCTCGACATGCTGGCCGATGATTGCCCGATCAAGGTCTCCGATGCGATGGTGCTGAGCGAACTGACCACCTTCCTCAACCAGATCGAGACCCACACCGGCAAGCCCGCGATGCTCAAACTCTCGCGCGCGTTCGAAGGGCGCTACCACGTTGCCAAGGGGATCGATCGCAACCTGTGGCTGCTGGGTGACCGGTTCCAGCCTGACTATGCCGGACGCCCCTGGACCATGTGGACCGCCAACGGTGCGCTCAACATTGCAGCAGCGGCTGGGCCGGTGCAGTGGGTGGTGGTGCAGCCTTAAGGGCCATTCGCCTACATCCGTTCGTGTCGAGCGAAGTAGAGACGCGCCCACGCGTTTATCCACATAGCTCGAAACGAAAGGGGTAAGGGGGGGGATGTTTGTGGAACGC
>CAZKAX010000096.1:3127-7915 GCA_964550775.1 uncultured Novosphingobium sp.
GGCATTTCGCCACAACCCTTCTGTTTCGAGCCACGTCTCAACAGAACAACAGGTGTCTCGACTTCGCTCGACACGAACGGGTAAAGGGTGGGGATGATGCTGAATCGCGATGCCCTGATCGCCGCCGCGCGCACCGCGCAGGGCGCGGCCTATGCCCCCTATTCGAACTTCCACGTTGGCGCGGCGCTGCTGTTTGCCGATGGCAGCGTGGTGACCGGGGCCAATGTCGAAAACGCCAGCTACGGCCTTGCGCTTTGTGCCGAGACCAGCGCGGTAGCCCAGGCGATGAACCTGGGGCAGCGCGGCGGACTGGTCGCCGTGGCGGTAATCGGCGGCCTGGCGGGCGCGGACGGCCCGGTGGTGACGCCGTGCGGCCGCTGCCGTCAGGTCCTCAACGAACTGGCCCAGCTGGGCGGAACCGACCCGGTGATCTGGTGCGTGGGGGCGGAGGAAGTGCTGGAACTGAAGCTGTCGGCGCTGCTGCCGCACGCATTTGGTCCGGCGAATTTGGGCTGAACCTGTTTTTGAGAATCTCTCCCCTCAAGGGGAGAGGGCTCTTAGCCTCCCAGCCACTCCAGCAACGCCCCCATGCAATCCCGCCCCAGGATCGCGCTGCGCTCCGCGCTCCACCCCTGCGCGGCGCAGGGCAGGTCGTCGTTGTCCTTGAACGGCATTTCCAACGTCATCGCGGTCGCGCCAAAGCGTTCGGCGAGCTGGTTGGTGGACATGGTCAGGTTGGCGCGGCCCTTGCCCGCGACCGGATAGCCCAGCCGGGTCTGGAAATCGGGAGTGCGGCGTTCAAGGATCGCGGCGTAGCGGTCATAGCCTGCCTGCAGGGCTTCGCTCCACGAAGGGATGCCCTGAAAGCCTGCCAGGAACACCGCCGGAATCGCCTCGTCGCCGTGGACGTCCATCGCAAAGTGGACCCCGCTCTGGTCCATCGCATCCCGGATGCACAGCACTTCGGGGCTGCTTTGCGCGCTGGGGCTGGCCCATTCGCGGTTGAGGTTGACCCCCGCAGCATTGGTGCGCAGGTGCCCGCGCACCGATCCGTCGGGGTTGGCGTTGGGGACCACGTGGAACCGGCACAGCTGGCGCAGCTTGCGGCCCACCGGGTCGGCGGGATCGGTCAGGCAGTCCAGCGCGCCTTCCATCCACCATTCGGCCATCGATTCGCCCGGATGCTGGCGCGCGAACAGCCAGACCTGCTTCTCGCCCTCGCCGAATTCCAGGCAGTCGATCGTCCGCCCCTCGATGCTGCGGCCCAGCACGCGGTGCTCCACCCCGTCGGCCAGCGCGGTTTGCGCGATCAGGTCCTGATGGCGTTCCCAGCTGTAAGGCGCGAAATAGGCGAACCAGCACAGGCCCGCGACCGGCGTATAGCGGATCGTCAGCGTGCCGCCCGCCTCACCTTTGTCATAGGAACTGTCAGCCCGGCCCCAGAATTCGCGGTCCTCGCTCACCGCCGCGCGATAGCCCGGCCAGCCGCCGGGATAGGCGCTCGCTTCCAGCCCGGTGATTTTCAGCGTCAGTTCCTGTCCGGCGGCACCGGCCACGCGGAAATGGAACCACTGGAAGAAGTCGCTCTGGTGGTCCTTGCGGATCGCCAGGGTGGCGGTGGTGCCAGCGATTTCGAGAACTTCGATGTTGCCGGAATCAAACGCGCTATCGATCTGGATCTGGGTCATTTGACCAGGATAGTCTCACCCGACTGTCCGGGGAAGTCCTTGAACAGCGCTTCGGCCATCTTGGGTGCGGCAAGGGCCGTATCGGCCAGCGGGCTGGTGGCGCGCACGGCGAACGCCGCGCGGCCTTCCCACAGGGCGGCCTTGGTCGCGCGGTCGCGGATGGTCACGGCCAGCAGGGTCTCCACCTGCTGCGCGGGTTTGGGAGAAAGGTTGATCCCGATTCCCAGCCCCAGACCTGAACCATAGCTGCCTGTCGACCCGCCGATCCCGACCGAAACCGGGCTGGAACTGCGCACCGGATCGATCGTGCTGCGGCTGATCCGCAGTTCCGCCACTTGCGCGCTGCTGCCCGCCGGACCTTCGGCATAGCCCAGCACGGTCAGCTGGCGCTGGACGGCGGCCTGATAGGCGCGCCATTCCAGCGAATTGCAGTCCATCCCCGTGGCCGGTTCGACCGCGATCGGGCCCTTGGCCTGCGCGGCCACTTCGGGCGCGTGAAACCGCGTGACTTCAACCGGTCCGATCGGCGCGACGCAGCCGGACAGAGCCAGTCCCAGGGAAAGCAGGGCGAATTTCAAGCACTTCATCGCGGGCGACCTTTCATGGTGAGTGCAAGCCGGACTGTGATTGCTTGCGCCGCGCGATGCAAGGGGGTCAGCGCGGCACACTGCGTCCTTCCCCGGCGGCGGGGAAGCGATCGAACAGGGCATCGGCCAGCCGCGCGGCGATTCTGCTGTCGTTCCAGTGCTGGTCACCCGCGCGGGTCAGGATCCGGGCATGGCCTTCCCACAGCACCGCGCCGCTGGGGCGGTCCTTGATCCGCGCTTCGAGCCGGGTGGCGATCAGGGCCTTTTGCGGCTTGGTCAGATCGACATTCAGCGCCATGCCCATCATCGATCCGTGGTTGGACACGCCCATCATCATTTCGCCGCTGACCGGCTTGCGCGGGGCTTCCTCGGGCACGGCCTCGCTGCGCAGGACGCGCACTTCGGCCACCTGGCCGCCTGCCGGATCGGGCGCGGCGGTATCATAGCCGGTGCGGGCCAGCGCATCGATCACCGCGGCTTCAAAGGTTGCCAGCTCGCGCGGGCTGGTCATGCCGCCCCCGGCGGGGGCTTCGGTCACCGCAACCTTGCCCTGGCCCAGCGCGGCGGCTTGCGGCCCTTCGGCCACGAATGTCGAAACCTGGACCTTGCCCTCAGGCGAAGGGGCGCTGCGTGGGGCCGCGCGGCCAGACCAGCCGGGGCCATCCCAGCCGGAGCCATCCCAGCCCGGACCGACCGGCTGGGCGAGCAGCGCGGTGCCGGTCAGGCTCAGCATGGCAGCAAGGGGGAGCAGGGACGGACGGATCGGATACATGGATTTGCCTCTGGTTGAACTGGCACTGCTGCCCCCGCAGCCGCCATCCGCCGCGTGGCCTTGCCCCATGATGAACGCCCCATGATGAACAGGCGAATTTTGTCGCGGATAGGATGGCCGCGTTAACCACTTTGCCGCGCAGAAGTGCTAGCGGACGCGGCACGATGACAGACAAGCTTCCCGTGCTCGTTACCGGCGGTGCCGGTTATATCGGCAGCCATGCCGTGCTCGCCCTTCAGGATGCCGGCTGGCCGGTGGCGGTGATCGACAACCTGGTCACCGGGTTTCGCTGGGCCGTACCGGATGATGTGCCGTTCTATCAGGGCGATATCGAGGACGGCGCGCTGCTGACGCGGATCTTTGCCGAACAGGGCATTCGCGCGGTGATGCATTTCGCCGGATCGGTGGTGGTGCCGGAATCGGTGTCCGATCCGCTCAAATACTATCACAACAACACCGCCAAGACCCGCAGCCTGATCGCCAGCGCCGTGGCGGCGGGGGTGCCGCACTTCATCTTCAGCTCGACCGCGGCGACCTATGGCACCCCGGCGGTGGAGACGGTACGCGAAGATACGCCGCAAGTGCCGATCAACCCCTATGGCATGTCCAAGCTGATGAGCGAATACATGCTGCGCGATACGGCCGCCGCGCATCCGCTGAACTTCTGCGCCTTGCGCTATTTCAACGTCGCGGGTGCCGATCCGCGCGGGCGCACCGGGCAATCGACCGCCGGGGCGACGCACCTGATCAAGGTTGCGGTCGAAGCCGCGCTGGGGCGGCGCGAGCGGGTCGATGTGTTCGGCACCGATTTCGACACGCCCGACGGCACCGGGGTGCGCGACTATATCCATGTCAGCGATCTCGCCGCAGCGCATGTCATGGCGCTGGAAGCGCTGATTGCCGAACCCGCGCGATCACTGACGATGAACTGCGGCTATGGCCGGGGCTATTCGGTGCTGGAAGTGCTCGATGCGGTTGACCGGGTGACCAACCTGTCGATCAACCGTGTGCTGGGCCCGCGCCGCCCGGGCGATCCGGCCTCGCTGATTTCCGACAATGCGCTTATCAAGGCGACCCTGCCGTGGGTGCCGCGCTATGCCGATCTCGATCTGATCGTCACCCATGCCCTGCAATGGGAACGCAAGCTGGGAGAGATTCGCGGCGAATCGGGATGATTGCTAAATAACCGTTATAATACAATGCTTTATGCGGTTTTTTCTTGACTTGCGAATCACCCGGCGTGTAGCTGGCCCCATTCCACCGATTTTTCCTGAACTGGAGTGCCCGAATGGCGCGCGTTACCGTTGAAGATTGTGTCGACAAGATCCCCAACCGCTTCGATCTCGTCCTGCTCGCCGCGCAGCGCGCGCGCGAGATTTCCGGCGGCGCCGAACTGACGATCGACCGCGATCGGGACAAGAACCCCGTGGTCGCCCTGCGCGAAATCGCGGAGCAGACCGTGCGTCCGGCCAGCCTCAAGGAATCGGTCATCACCGGCTTGCAGCGCGTGCTGCCCGAAGATGACGACGAAGTGGATGATGTCGGCTCGCTCAGCCAGTCGGCCGAAGCGCTGCGGATCACCGCTGCCGCGCCGGTCCGCAACACCTCGATCGGCGGCGACTACGAAGGCTGAGCTTTCACCGCTGATAGCGAAAAGCCCGCTTCCCCCAGGGGAGGCGGGCTTTTTCGTTGTTGGCGGTGCGGCGCTATCTGCAAGGCCAGGTCTTTTTGAACAGATCGC
>CAZKAX010000096.1:7925-11232 GCA_964550775.1 uncultured Novosphingobium sp.
CCCTTCCTCGACGTGGTGACGGTGGATTTCGGCATCGCCGATCGCGGCGCGCATCGGCACGCGGGGGCGGACATCGGTGGGGTAGGTGCGCAAGTGGTTGAGCACCTGGTCAGAGCTGACCTTGACCCCCTTGGGCGGGCAGCTGCTGGGCCGGCCGGCCGCGCGTTCTGCTTCAAGCTGGGCCTTGTAAGCCATGCCGGCGGCCTGGCCTTCCTGCTGCAACACCTTGATATCGGGTGAAAACAGCGCCATCGCCCCTTTGGCTTTCAGCGCATCGGCCTTGGCCAGAAAGGCGGCGACGCTCATGTCTCCGGCGGCCCAGGCCGGACTGGCGGCCATCAGGCCAATGATCAGGGGTAGTGCGACACGCTTCATTCAATCTCTCCCGCGCTTTGGTGCAGGATGGCTTGACCCAGGCAAGCTGACAAGACCATGAACGCCTTATCCAGAACGGGGTTTCGGCATGAGCGGCGGCGAAGTGATTGGCGATCTGGCGCAAAGCGCGCTGACAGCACGGGCGGTTGAACCGGCGCACGGCGAGGGCGAGGACGGTCACAGCCATGAGGCGGCCTGCCTCAACTGCGGCACCGCGCTGATCGGCAGCCATTGCCACAATTGCGGACAGACCGCCCATGTCCACAAGACGCTGGGGGCGTTCTTTCACGATCTGCTGCACGGGGTGTTCCATTTCGAAGGCAAGATCTGGCGGACCCTGCCCAGGCTGGTGTTCAAGCCGGGCCAGCTGACCCGCGAATATGTCGACGGCCGCCGCGCGAGCTATGTCAGCCCGATCGCGCTGTTCCTGTTCAGCGTGTTCCTGATGTTCGCGGTGGTGAAGCAGGTGGCGGGGAGTTACGGCAATCATTCCAGCGTGGACGTCAACGGCGTCACCATCAAGGGGCTCGCGGCGAATGAACAGGCACTGGTGGAGCTCAAGGCAAAGCGCGAAGCACTGGTCAAGGAAGGCGAGCCGACTGACGATGTCGATGGCCAGATTGCCGGACGCGAAGCGGCGGTCGAAGCGATCAAGAATGTACGCGGCGAGTTCAGCCAAGGCGATCTTGCCAAGGCCAAGGACGCCAAATTCACCAGCAGTCTCCCGGCAATCCAGGTCGCGCTGGACGAATTCAAGGAGAACCCCGCGCTGGTGATCTACAAGCTGCAGAACAATGCCTACAAGTTCAGCTGGGCGCTGATCCCCATCTCGGTCCCGTTCGTGTGGCTGCTGTTCCTGTTCCGGCGGCGCTTCCACCTTTATGACCACACGGTGTTCGTCACCTACTCGCTGTGCTTCATGACCCTGCTGGCGGTGGCGGTGATGACGGGCAACGCACTGGGGGCAGACTTTGTCGCCTTCCTGCTCCTGCTCGCGCCGCTGCACATGTACAAGCAGCTGCGCGGAACTTACGCCCTGACCCGCTTCGAAGCGCTATGGCGCACCGGCGCCCTGCTGTTCATCGCGCTGACCGCGCTGATCCTGTTCACCATGCTGATCCTGGTGGAGACGGGGGGGTAGAACTACCCTGCTTCGGGCGGGTATTGCCTGCGGCTGTGGATCACGTTGAGTATCTCAACGACTGCCTCTCCGACCTGATAGACCAGCACATAGTTGGGATGGACGACCGCCTCGCGCGTACCTGCTATTCGTTCGGGACGATAGATGTACGGGTGGTCGGCGATCCGCTCGCTACAGTTTTCGATGCGTGATCGCAGATCTTCTGCCGCACGAACGTTGCGATCACTGATGTAGCTGATTATCGTACGCAGATCATTTCGCGCCGTTGTCCGCCAAACGACAATCAAGGCGCCTTTCCGGCCTTTTCGGCGATAATCTGGCGCATCTCTGCCATTACCTCATCATGCGGCACCGGCGGGCGCGCGTCGGCTAGCGAGGCTATGACTTTGGCGCGAAACCAGCGGTCATAAGCCTCGGCCTCTTCCTCGGTCTCAAATTCCGAGACGATCGGGGACAGCTTGTTCATGGCCGCAGTCTATGCCTTTGCCGCTGTGCTGCCAAGTCGCATGATCACGCCCCGGCCGGGCTCGCGCTGCTTTCACTGAACCGGCGCCCCGCCTTGGGCACGGCAGAGCCGCGCACCGGAGGTGGGGGCGGCATGCCGCCTGGATGTTCGGGCCGATCGAGTTTGCCCTTGGCCAGCAGTTCGGTGATTTCTTCCCCGGTCAGCGTTTCATGCTCAAGCATGGCCTCCGCGATCAGATGCAATTGTTTGATGTTCTTCTTGAGGATCACGGTCGCGCGCTTGTGCGCGTTTTCCACGAGATCGCGGATCTCGGCATCGATCATCTTGTTGGTCTCATCGGACCCCATGGTCCGGGCTGAACCGCCATAGCCAAGATAGCCTTCTTGCGTTTCTTCGTATTGCAGTGGCCCCAGCTTGTCCGACATGCCCCATTTGGTCACCATTGCCCGGGCGAGGCGGGTGGCATACTGGATGTCTGAACTCGCGCCCGAAGAAACCTTGTCGCGCCCGAAAATCAGCTCTTCGGCCACGCGTCCGCCCATCGCGCAAGCAAGGTCCGCGTGCATCTTGTCCCGGTGATACGAATATCGATCACGCTCGGGCATGTGCATGACCATGCCCAGCGCGCCGCCGCGCGGAATAATCGTAGCCTTGTGGATCGGATCGTGCGCCGGTTCATGAACGATGACGAGCGCATGGCCAGCCTCGTGATAGGCGGTCATCTTCTTTTCGGCATCGTCCATCACCATGCTGCGGCGCTCCGCACCCATCATGACCTTGTCCTTGGCGTCCTCAAACTCGCGCATGGCCACCAGCCGCTTGTTGCGACGTGCGGCCAGCAGCGCGGCTTCGTTGACGAGATTGGCCAGGTCCGCCCCCGAAAAACCGGGGGTGCCGCGCGCCAATGTGCGGGCCTCAACATCGGGGGCGAGCGGAACCTTCTTCATGTGAACATTGAGGATCTTCTCGCGCCCTTCGATATCGGGCAGCGGCACCACCACCTGCCGGTCGAACCGGCCCGGGCGCAGCAGCGCCGGATCGAGCACGTCGGGGCGGTTGGTCGCGGCGATGATGATGATGCCCTCGTTCGCCTCGAACCCGTCCATCTCGACCAGCAGCTGGTTGAGCGTCTGTTCGCGTTCGTCGTTCGAATTGCCGAGGCCGTGGCCGCGGTGGCGGCCGACCGCATCGATTTCATCGATGAAGACGATGCACGGGGCGTTCTTCTTGGCCTGTTCGAACATGTCGCGCACGCGGCTGGCGCCGACGCCGACGAACATTTCGACAAAGTCCGAACCCGAAATGGTGAAGAACGGCACGCCCGC
>CAZKAX010000097.1:0-11175 GCA_964550775.1 uncultured Novosphingobium sp.
TCCCCCAGAGGGGGAGGATTGATGCAATTGATGCGCCGCACCTTTCTCGCCGCGCTGGGCCTTGCGGTCCTGCCGCGCCGGGTCCTGGCGCAGACCGCCTTGCCCGATGGCACGATGAACGCCGCGCTGCTGCACCAGCTGCGCCTTGCGCTGGGCACGCCGGGCATGGCCGTGGGCTGGCAGCGCAGTGGTTATGCCGCCGAACTGCTGGCCGATGGCCTGCGCGCCGCCGGGCAGGATGAGGCCGTGACCACGCAGGACAAGTGGCACATCGGCTCGATCACCAAAAGCTTCACCGCCCTGCTCTTCGCCCGCGCGGTAGAGGCGGGGGTGATCGGCTGGGATACACGGCTGGGAGACCGCCTGCCCGCCGTGCCGCGCGCCTGGCGGTCGGTTACGGGAATCGAACTGCTGAGCCACCACGCCGGAATGCCCGCCGACATTCCCCTGCCCGAACTGCTCGCCCTGCCCCGGATCGAGGCCGATGCCCGCGCCAGCCGCGCGCGCTATGTCGAACTGGCGCTGGCGATGAAGCCGGTGGCACGGCCGCGCAGCAACTACAGCTATTCCAACTGCGGCCCGGTGGTCGCGGCGCGGATGCTGGAAGTGGCAACGGGTTTCTCGTGGGAAGAGCTGATGCAACGCCACGTTCTGACCCCGCTGGGCCTGACCAGCGCCGGGTTCGGCCCGCCCATGGGCGATCAGCCGCGTGGGCACGATCACGGCCAGCCGATCCTGCAGGACAATCCCGCCGCGATGGGCCCGGCGGGGCGGCTGCACATGAATCTGCCCGATCTGCTCAGCTACCTTGCCGCCCACCGTGACCGCCCGGCCC
Source organism: uncultured Novosphingobium sp. (assembly GCA_964550775.1). Taxonomy (GTDB): domain Bacteria; phylum Pseudomonadota; class Alphaproteobacteria; order Sphingomonadales; family Sphingomonadaceae; genus Novosphingobium. The sequence goes on from CAZKAX010000097.1 coordinate 836, forward strand.
TGCTCAGCCGTGCGGGCTGGGCACAGCTGCACAAGCCGCGCTTTCGCAGCAACCACGCGCTCGGCTGGTTCGTTTCACCCGAAGGCAACCTGTGGCACAATGGTTCCAACACGGCGTGGTATGCCGAAGCAGCGGTAGAGCGTGGGAGCGGACTGGTGATGGCCCATTGCAGCAATGACGCGGCGCTGCTCGGACGGTTGCAGCAAGTGTTGCCGATGATCCGCCGCGCAGCCGGAGTGGCGATGTGAGCGGCGCGCTTCCCGCCCTGCCCCCGGTGCTCGACCTGATCGGCACGGCGGTCTTCGCGCTGACCGGCGCGCTGCTCGCCGCGCGGCTGCGGCAGACCTTCGTGACGATGAGCTTTTTCGCGCTGGTCACCGGGGTCGGCGGCGGATCGGTGCGCGATCTGCTGATCGGCGCGCCGGTGTTCTGGGTGCGCGATCCGTGGGTGGCGCCGGTCTGCCTGAGCGTGGCCCTGCTCGCCTGGTTCACACCGCGCAAGTGGTGGGAAGGACAACTGCTCGAATGGGCCGATGCGGCGGGGCTCGGCACTTATGCCGTGCTGGGCACCGCGAAGGCGCTGGCCTTTGGCGTGACCCCGGTTCCGGCCATGGTCATGGGCGTGGTGACCGGCTGTGTCGGCGGAATCATTCGCGATGTGCTGGCCGGGCGGCCATCGATCCTGATGCGGCCAGAGCTTTACGTCACCGCCGCCGCGCTCAGCTCGGCGCTGGTCGCGCTGGGGCAGGTTCTGGCCCTGCCCCATGCCCTCGTCTGGCCGGTGGCCGCACTGGCGGGTTTCGCCCTGCGCGGCGCGGCGATCCGGTTCGGGCTGGCGCTGCCCGCTTACAGGGAAGCCTGAACCAGCCGCCGGACCCGTCCGATGGTCAGCAGCAGCATGGCCGCCGCCAGCAACATCAGCGGCGAGATCCAGTATCCGAGCATTTCGGCCGCACCAATCGGCACTGACTTGAAGACACCGATCGCAAATCCATCGTTATCGACAAACAGGCCGGTCTGGCCCGGGATCAGAAATTTTGCCGCGGCGACAAGCGCGAATTCCACCGCAAGCAGCCACCGCAATCCTTCGAACGACAGACTGGCAGAGCGGCGAGTCGCGCTGGCAATTTGCGCCCCAACCTGCCGCCATGGCGATTGCGTTACCGCAGCAGCCTGCACCTGCGGATCATGGATGATGTCCGCGCCGAAGATGGTCAGCAGCGCCTTGGTGCTTTCGAGCGAGGCGGGATGTCCGGCCTCGATCCGCTGGATGGTGCGCGCGCTGAGATCGGCGGCGATGGCCGCTTCTTCCTGCGACATGGCGCGGGCAAGGCGGGCTTCAACAAGTCTGGCGGGGTCGATTTGCACTGGTTTCTCCTGTCTTGGTCCCGGCAGTCTGCGCGCGGCACTGCGCCTTGACCACGACATCTCCACGACAGAGCGCGATTTCCGGCGCGTCATGCGCGCGGCAGTTCCTTCAGCGGGCGCGACACGTCGGCCAGATCCTCTGCCGCGATCACTGCGCCTTCCTCGACCAGTTTGCGGGCCTGGACATAGTCCTTCATCGCATTGACCGCATCGACCGCGATCAGCTTGCCGGCCTTGAGGTAGAGCACCGAGAACGAGCGCTCCGCCGGATCGCCGCGCAGCACGGTCTGGTCGTGCCCGCCGGACAGGCCAACGGTCTGCAGCTTGAGATCGTACTGGTTCGACCAGAACCACGGCGTCGACTTGTACGGCTGCGGATCGCCGAGTATCGCGCCGACGGCGGTCCTGGCCTGATCGTTGGCGTTCTGGACGCTTTCAAGCCGCATGACGGCACCGTCCGCGAACTGGTTGGCATGGGCCGCGCAGTCGCCAATGGCATAGACATGCGGCAGGCTGGTGCGGCAGAACTCGTCCACATCCACCCCGTTGCCGCCCGCCGCCCCGGCCGCAAGCAGCGGGCCGACGGCGGGAATGATGCCGATACCGACGATCACCAGCTCGCAGGCCACCTCGCTGCCATCGGACAGCCTGACCCCGCTGACCCGGTCGGTGCCGAGGATCGCCTCGACCCCGGTTTCCAGTCGCAGATCGACGCCGTGGGCGCGGTGTTCGCCTTCATAGAAGGTCGACAGCTGCGGCCCCGCGACGCGCGCCAGCACGCGCGGCAGCATTTCCAGCAAGGTCACGTCCTTGCCCAGCTTGCGCAGCACCGCCGCGGCTTCCAGCCCGATATAGCCGCCGCCGATCACCACCACACGGGTGACGCCATCCAGTTCCGCCAGGATCGCATCGGCATCTTCGCGCGTGCGCACGCCGTGGACGCCGGGCAGGTCCGCACCGGGGCAGGTCAGTCGGCGCGGATCGCCGCCGGTCGCCCAGATCATGTCGCCATAGGTGCAGGTCCGGCCATCGGATAGGGTGACACTTTGCGCAGCGGCATCGAGCGCGGTCACTTCCACGCCCAGCACCATGTCGATGTCCTTGGTGCCCCAGAATTCGCGCGGGCGCACCAGCAGGCGGTCAAAAGTCTTTTCGCCCAGCATGTATTCCTTGGACAGCGGCGGGCGTTCATAGGGCGGCTCCACCTCGCGCCCGATCATTCCGACCGACCCGGTGAAGCCCTGCTGCCGCAGCTGGATCGCCGCCGCCCCGCCGCCTTGCCCGGCGCCAACGATCAGAACGTCATAATGCATAGGTCCGACTCCCTTTGCATTTCCCATAGCCACGACGGGTGGGGCCGCAAGCGGGAATCAAAAAGAAGCCCTCTCCCCTTGAGGGGAGAGGGTTGGGAGAGGGGAGTGCGCTACGGCCCCCTCTCAACTTCGGCTAGGCAGCAAGCTGCCAAGCCTGCGTATCTCTCCCCTAAAGGGGAGAGAGCATCGCTGCCTCAAACCCGTTCGATAATGATCGCCGGGGCCATGCCGCCCGCGGCGCACATGGTGATCAGGCCGTACTTGCCGCCGGTCCGCTCCAGTTCATCCAGCGCGGTGCCGATCAGCATCGAGCCGGTCGCGCCGATCGGGTGGCCCAGCGCCATCGCGCCGCCGTTGGGGTTCACCTTGGTGCGGTCGAGATCGAGATCGCGGATGAACTTTTCGGCGACCACGGCAAAGGCTTCGTTGATTTCGAAGACGTCGATGTCGTCCTTGGTCAGCCCGGCCTTGGCCAGCACCTTCTTCGCCGCCGGGACCGGGGCGTTGAGCATCAGCGTGGGATCATCGCCGCAGTTGACATAGGCCACGATCTTGCCGCGCGGCTTGAGGCCATGCTTGTCGGCGTATTCCTTGCTGGTGATCAGCACGGCCGCCGCGCCATCGACCACGCCCGAGCTGTTGCCGGCATGGTGCACGCCCTTCCACTCGAGGTCGGGATAGCGGCGCTGGATCTGCTTGCGGAAAGTGGTGCCGCCCAGATCGAAATCGGCGATCCCGTCAAAGCTGGCCTTGAGGCTGGCGAGCCCTTCGGCGGTGGTTTCCGGACGGGGGAATTCCTCGTGATCGAGCGCCACGGTGCCGTCTTCATTGTAGACGGTGACCACCGACTTGTCGAAGCGGCCTTCCTTGATCGCGCGCGCGGCGCGTTCCTGGCTGACCAGCGCCAGCGCGTCGAGCGCTTCGCGGCTGATGCCTTCCATCGCCGCGATCGCATCGCCGCAGACGCCCTGGTGGCTCTGCGGGTGGATCGCGTCGAGCGCGCGGTTGCCCGAACCCATGCCCAGCGGCTTGATCCCGGCATTGGCCAGTTCCGCGCCGTAAGCCGCGGTAAAGCTCATCATTTCGGTGCCGCCCGCGATCACGCAGTCTTCCATGCCCGACATCACCGCCGCCGTGGCGAGGTTGACCGAGGTGATCCCGCCGCCGCAGAACCGGTCGAGCGTCATGCCGCTGGCGCTGGTTTCGTAACCCGCCGCGAGCGCGGCCATCCGGCCCAGATCGCCGCCCTGCTTGCCGTTCTGCGACGAGGTCGACCAGATGATGTCATCGACGGTGCCGGTGTCGAGGTTGTTGCGGTCCTTGATCGCCTTGAGCACGGTTGCGGCAAGGTGCTGCGGGTGCAGATGCGAAAGTGCGCCCTTGCCGGGCTTGCCAATCCCGCGCGGGGTGCGGACGGCGTCGATGATATAGGCTTCGGCCATGGTAGTTACTCCTTGAATTGAACAATCAGGCGAGCATGCCCGCGAGGCGATTGCGGATGATCTGTTCGGCATCGGCAACGATCCGGCTGACCAGCACTTCGCAGGTCGGGATATCGTTGATCAGGCCCTGGATCATGCCGGCCGACCAGATGCCGGCATTGGTATCGCCGCTGACCAGCCCTTCGCGGCCGCGTACACCCCGGACCAGTTCGGCCACCGCCTCGAACGGCTTGCCCTCGGCTTCGGCGGCGCGGACGGCCTGGCTGATCTCGTTCTTCGCGACGCGCGCGGTGTTGCGGTAGCTGCGGAAGATCAGGTCGGTCGAACGCTCGTCGCCCGCGACCATCGCGTCCTTGAAGGCCTGGTGGATCGGCGCTTCGACCGTCGCGGTAAAGCGGGTGCCCATGTTGATCCCGTCTGCGCCCAGCGCCAGCGCGGCGGCAAGGCCCCGGCCATCGCCGAACCCGCCCGAGGCGAGCAGCGGAATCTTCACCTTGTCGGCCGCGGCCGGGATCAGGATCAGGCCGGGAATGTCATCCTCGCCCGGGTGTCCGGCACATTCGAACCCGTCGATGCTGATCACGTCGACCCCGGCCTTTTCGGCGGAGAGCGCGTGGCGCACGGCAGTGCACTTGTGCAGGATCTTGATCCCGTGGGGCTTCATCATCTCCCACAGCTCGCGCACCGCCGGGGTCCCGGCGGTTTCGACGATCTTGACGCCGCTATCGATGATCGCCTGGGTATAGGCCTTGTAATCGGGCGGGTTGATCGTCGGGAACACGGTCATGTTGACGCCGAACGGCTTGTCGGTCATCGACCGGCAGCGCTCGATTTCCGCCGCGAGCGCCGAAGCGCTGGGCTGGGTCAGGCCGGTGAGGATCCCCAGCCCGCCGGCGTTGGACACGGCGCTGGCCATCTCGGCCACGCCAACCCACTGCATCCCGCCCTGGACGATCGGATGTTCGATCCCGAGCAGTTCGGTAATACGCGTCTTGAGTGCCATGGTCGGTTCCCCCTCAGGCCGGGATCTGGTTGAAGGCCACGCCCTTGTCCGGGCGGTGATCCTGCGGCAGGCCGAGGATCTTTTCGGCGATGGTGTTGAGCAGCACTTCGTCCGAACCCCCGGCAATGCGCCCGGTCGGCGCGTTGAGCCAGCTTGTGCCCCAGTCGGTCTTGACGAAGGCGTGCGGATCGAAGGCCAGGCCTGCCTGCCCCTGCAGGTCCATCGCCAGTTCCGACAGCTTCTGCCGGCTGCGCACCGCGACCAGTTTCTGCAGGGAGCCTTCCGGCCCCGGCTGCATCCCGGCCTGCATCATCAGGAAAGCGCGGCGGGTGATCGAATCGAGCCCGGCGCGCATCGCATGGTTGCGGGCGATCGCCGAACGCACGCGGCCATCGCTGAGCGCCGGACGTCCGTTGATTTCCAGCCCGTCGGCCAGCTTGACGAATTCGCTGAGGTGCGGGCCGAACCCGCCGCTGTCGGTGGCGATGTAGCGTTCGATCATCAGCGTGTGCAGCGCCACGCCGAACCCGCCGCCGATCGCGCCGAGGCGCTGGCTGTCTTCCACCCGGACATCGTCGAAGAACACTTCGTTGACGTGGCTGTCACCGCCCGCCAGCTTGATCGGGCGCACTTCGACGCCCTTGGCCTTCATGTCGATCCAGAAGTAGGTCAGCCCCTTGTGCTTCTCGATGGTCGGGTCGGACCGGGTGACGATCACGCCATAGTCGCAGTACTGCGCCCAGCTAGTCCAGATCTTCTGGCCGTTCATCTTCCAGCCGTTGCCATCGGGCTCGACCCGGGTGCGCAGCGCCGCAAGGTCGGACCCGCCGGACGGTTCGGAGAACAGCTGGCACCAGATTTCCTCGCCGCGCAGCGCCTTGACCACGCGTTCCTTCACCCAGGCCTTGTCCTCGCAATAATGCATCACGATCGGCACCGGCATGCCCAGCGAAATTCCGAAGAACACGTTCGGCATGCCGAACTGCATTTCCTCGGCATCGAAGGTGATCTTGTGCAAGTGGCTGAGCCCCTGCCCGCCCATGTCGACCGGCCAGTTGATCCCGCCGAACCCGGCCTCATAGCGCGCCGCCATGTATTCGCGGCCCAGCGCCAGGTCCTGTTCGACCGTGTTGCCCAGGCGCGCCTCACGCGCATATTTCGGCGCCATCGCGGTCAGGAATGCGCGGGCCTTGTCGCGGTATGCGTCCATCTCGCTCATGCTGCTGCTCCCGTCAGGCTATCGACCAGCAGGTCTTCCCAGAAATAGAGGTTGCCGCTTTCCACCGCCAGGCTGCGGGCGCGGCGCATGTGCAGGTGCAGGCCCAGTTCCCAGGTCACCCCGATCCCGCCGTGGATCTGCACGCAGTCACGGCTGCAGGTATCATAGGCCTCGGTCGCGGAAATCCGCGCATCGGCTGCGGCCAGCAGGAATTCCGGCGTGCCCGCCGATGCCGCCGCATGGATCGCATTGGCGCGGGCGATTTCCACCAACCCGTACATTTCGGCAATGCGGTGCTTGATCGACTGGAACGCCCCGATCGGCTGGCCGAACGCCTTGCGGGTCACGGCATAGTCGCGCGCGGTGTGCAGCAGCGCTTCCGATCCGCCAACCTGTTCATAGGCCGTCACCACCGCGATCCGCGCCAGCAGATCGAGCGCCAGCGCGCGGGCCTCTTCGCCTTCGGCCAGCAGCGTCGCCGGGGTCCCGGCAAAGGCCACGTCGGCATAGAGGCGGCTGTTGTCATAGGAACTGACCGGACTGACGCTCGCATCCTTGAGCTCGGCCAGGACCAGCGCGGGTTGGCCATTGTGGCTGGCCCAGACGATGGCGAAATCGGCCTTGATCCCGCCGGTCACTCCGTCCTTGGCCCCGCTAAGCTTGCCGCCCGCATAGGTCACGGTCGGCTGCGGCGGCAGGATCGTGGTCCCCTCGGCAAAGGCGATCGTGCCCAGCGCTTCGCCGCTGGCCAGCCTGGGCAGCCACTGTGCCTGCAGATCGGCATTGCCGCTGGCGACCAGCGCATGCCCGGCGCCATAGCCAAAGGCCAGGAATGGCGCACCCGCCGTTGCCGCGCCGGTCGCCTGCGCGACCAGCCCCAGCTCGACCAGACCAAGCCCCAGCCCGCCGTGTTCTTCCGGAATGGCCAGCGCGGTCCAGCCCTGCTCGACCGCGGTCTGCCAATAGGGTTCGTCATAGAGGCCAGTCTGTTCCAGCAGCTTCAGCAAGCGGTCCTTGCTGGTGCGGGCATCCAGCACCCGGCGGGATTCGGTGGCGATGGCTTGCTGGCCTTCGTCGTACAAGATCGACATGCGCGATTCTCTCCCTTTCGATTTCCCGTTTAACTGATCGATTAAATTTGGCAATGGACTAGGGAACAGAGGCTGCCACGGAGTAGGAAATGCAGGACGAACGCTTGCCGGTGATTGTCGGGGTGGGCCAGATCAATGATCGCCCGGCCGATCCGCTGACCGGCCTGAGCCCGGTCGAACTGATGGCCGCCGCCCTGCGCAAGTGCGAAGCGGACGCGGGCGCGAGCCTGATCGCCGACGCGGACTTTCTGGGCGTGGTCAAGCAGATCGCCTGGCCCGAGATCGCCGATGCCTGCGCTCCGCTGGCCGAAGCGCTGGGCATTGCCCCGGCGCAGGTGCTGCAAACCGCGGGGCCAAACGGCGACAGCCCGATCATGCTGCTCAACGAAGCCGCCAACCGGATCGGCGCGGGTGAAGCCACGATTGCCCTGATCTGCGGCGCCGAAGCCCTGCGCACTGCCGCCGCGCGCACCGCCGCCGCGCAAGGGGGCCGCAAGCCCGACCAGCTGCGCGAAGCCTCGCACCGCCGCAAGCTGGGCTATGCGCAAAGCTATGGTCTGGTCGCGCCGGTCGATGTCTATCCCTTGTACGAGAACGGTTTGCGGGCCAGACTTGGGCAATCGCTCGAGGAAGCCCAGGCCGAAAGCGGCGCGATCTGGAGCCGGTTCTCCGAAGTGGCTGCCGCCAATGAGAACGCCTGGATCAGGAAGCCCGTCAGCGCGACTGAGGTTGTGACCCCCAGCGACAGCAACCGCCCGATCGCGTTTCCCTATACCAAGCTGCAGGTCGCCAATTCGGCGGTCAATCAGGGCGCGGGGTTCATCGTTACCAGCGTGGCCGAGGCGCGGCGGCGCGGCATTCCCGAAGCAAAGTGGATCTACGTCGGCAACGGCGCCGCCGCGCACGAAGACGATAGCTGGATGAAGCGCGACACCTACGATCATTCGGCCAGCATGGACGTATCGATCCGCCGTGCGCTGGCGCTGAACGCAGTGGAGCCGGGCGATCTCGACGCGGTGGAACTCTATTCGTGCTTCCCCTGCATCCCCAAGCTGGCGCGGCGGATCATCGACTGGCCGCTGGACAAACCGGCCACGGTGTTCGGCGGATTGACCTTTGGCGGCGGGCCAATCGGCAATTACATGAGCCACGCGGTCGCCTCCATGGTCGATCACCTGCGCGCCGCGCCGGGCACGGGGCTGCTGTTTGCCAATGGCGGCTATGCCACCCACAACCATTCGATTGTCGTGGCGAGCCAGCCGATCCCGGCCGCGCAGTTCCCGCGCAGTTACGATTTTCAGGCCGAGGCCGACGCGGCACGCGGGAGCATTCCGGAACTCGACAAGGAATACGCAGGCACTGCCACGGTGGAGACTTTCACCGTGTTCTACGGCCGCGATGGCCAGCCGCGAGCGGGCGTGGTCGTGGCGCTGACCCCGGCGGGCAAGCGCGTGCTGGCGCAGGTGCCGGGGAACGATGCCGAAACCATCGCCCGGCTGACCAGTGCCGAGGGCACGCCGGTGGGCCAGACCGGCCAGATTACGCGCGGCGAGGAACTCGGCCGCTGGACTTTTTCCTGAAGGAACCGACCGATGACCGAGCAATCGCAGATTTCCGACTACGCCCGCGACATGGCCGCGCGGGTCGAACGCTTCGTGCGCGAGGTGATCGCGCCCTATGAGCATGACCCGCGCCGCGACCACCACGGCGCGCCGACCGACGAACTGGTCTATGAAATGCGCGGGCTGGCGCGCGAGGCCGGGGTGCTGACCCCGCACATCCGCCCCGATGGCAGCCACCTGACCCAGCGCGAGACGGCGGTGGTGCTGATCAAGTCCGGCCTCTCTCCGCTGGGTCCCCTGGCCTGCAACACCATGGCCCCGGACGAGGGCAACATGTACCTGCTGGGCCACAAGGCGACGGCGGAGCAGAAGGCGCATTTCCTCAAACCGCTGGTCGAAGGCCGCGCCCGCAGCGCCTTCTTCATGACCGAACCGGCGGCGGATAACGGCGCGGGCAGCGACCCGGGCATGATGCTCACCACCTGTCGCCGCGACGGCAACCACTGGGTGATCGATGGCCGTAAATGCTTCATCACCGGGGCCGAAGGGGCCAGCGTGGGGATCGTCATGGCCAAGGATGAGCAAGGCGGCGCCTGCATGTTCCTGGTCGACCTGCCCGATCCGGCGATCCGGATCGACACGGTGCCCAACACCATCGACAGCTCGATGCCCGGCGGCCACGCCACCGTGACCATCGACAATCTGCGCGTCCCCGCCGACCAGATGCTGGGCGAGGCGGGCGAAGGGTTCAAATATGCGCAGGTCCGCCTCTCCCCTGCCCGGCTCTCGCACTGCATGCGCTGGCTCGGCTGCTGCATCCGCGCGCACGAGATCGCCAGCGACTATGCCTGCCGCCGCATGGCTTTCGGCAAGCAGTTGATCGACCACGAGGGCGTGGGCTTCATGCTGGCCGAGAACCTGATCGACATCCAGCAGGCGCAGCTGATGATCGACTGGTGCGCAGGCGTGCTCGATACGGGCTCGCTCGGCACCACCGAAAGCTCGATGGCCAAGGTCGCGGTGTCCGAAGCCTTGATGCGGATCGCCGATCGCTGCGTGCAGGTGATGGGCGGCAGCGGGGTGACGGGCACGACGGTGGTCGAACAGGTGTTCCGCGAAGTCCGCGCCTTCCGCATCTATGACGGCCCGACCGAGGTCCACAAGTGGAGCCTGGCCAAGAAGGTCAAGCGCGACTGGCGGGAGCGGCAAAGCTCCTGAGATCCTCCCCCAACGGGGGAGGGGAACCAGCGCAGCTGGTGGAGGGGGGCGTACGGAATTGCGCGCGGTAGCGCGCAGCCGCTATCGCGTCTTTGCTTGAGCGCCCCCCTCCGCCTGCGCTCCG
>CAZKAX010000098.1:0-11039 GCA_964550775.1 uncultured Novosphingobium sp.
GATCAACTAGCCACTACCGAATCTTCCCGCCCCGTTTCCGTTCGTGTCGAGCGAAGTCGAGACACACCAGCGCGAGGTGTCTCGACTTCGCTCGACACGAACGGGCTTGGACGGTTTTGACCTGATCAGGACAGGTTCAGAACCCCAGGAACTGCACCTGTTCGTCAAGCGGCACGCGTTCGCGGGCAAAGCCGTTGACCGGATCTTCCTCATCGCGCCAGCCGATCGCGATGCCGCAGAACAGCAGCTGGCCTTCGTCCAAGCCCAGATGTGCCTTGATGGTGCGGCCGTACATACCCATGTATTCCTGCGGGCAGCTGTCCAGCCCCTCGCCGCGCAGCAGCAGCATGATGGTCTGCAGCCACATGCCCACGTCCGACCACTGCGCCTCTTTCATGCAGGCCTTGGGGAAATGGCACAGCAACAGCACCGGCGCGCCGAACGAGATCATGTTGTTGCGGGCGAAATTCATCCGGTCTTCCGACTGGTCGCGCCCGATCGCCAGCGCGCCATACATCGCCGCACCGACTGCCTGGAGCCGCGTCTTGTACTTTTCCACCTCGCCCGGTGCCGAAAAGTCGTATTCCAGCGGGCTGTCGGCTTCCGAAGCCAGCAGCACGTCCTGCAGCGCTTTCAGCGGGGCGCCCGTCAGCACCACGGCTTCCCACGGCTGGAAATTGCAGCCCGAGGGCGCCATCCGCGCCTGATCAAGCACGCGGCGGATCGTTTCCAGCGGTACGGCCTTGTCCTGAAAGGCGCGGATCGAGCGGCGGGTGGCTACGGCTTCGGCAACGTTCATCTTGATTTCCCCCAATGGCTGGCAGGCCGTTAGCGGCCCGAATCACCACCCGGCCATATCCGGCAGGCCCGCCGCGTCAAGCGCCGCGCCAGCCACGGCGGGAAACAGCGGAACCGGCACTGCCACGCAAAGTGGGATTGCCACTTGCTTTAATAAGCATGTCTATTATATGGCTACATGTGATGACTATGGCTGCATATCTACTGAGTGATACGGCGCGCCTGCTGCGGCGCGCCTTTGACGCGCGCGTGCGCACTCTTGGGATGACCAGCACCCAGGCACGGCTGCTGCTGATCCTGGAACATACCGAAGGCGAAAATCAGGGGTTCTATGCCGAACGGCTTGAGATCGAGCCGATTTCACTGTGCCGCCTGATCGACCGGATGGAGGAATCGGGCCTGCTGGAACGCCGCCGCGATCCCGCCGATCGCCGCGCCTGGCGGGTCCACCTGACCGACCGCAGCCGTCAGGTGATCGATCAGGTCCGCAATTCGCTGAACGGGCTGGAAGACGAAATGCTGCTGGGGCTCGATCAGGCCCGGCGCGACAGCCTGGTCGGTACGCTCGACATGATCCGGGCCAACTTTACCGGGCAACGCGGCGAAGGAGTGGCGGTCCATGGCTGAATCCGATCCGCGCATCGATCTGGATGCTGCCACCGCGGTCGATCAGCCCGCTCCGCGCCGCAAATGGGGCCGCCTGGCGCTGATGGCGTCGCTGCCGATGGCGCTGTTGATCGGCGGGCTGGTCTATTGGCAGAGCTTGCAAGGCCAGGTTTCAACCGACAATGCCTATGTCCATGTCGACAAGGTTTCGATCAGCGCCGAGGTAAGCGGCAAGATCGTTGAAGTGGCGGTGAAGGACAACGGCCACGTCAAGGCCGGAGACCTGCTGTTCCGGATCGATCCCGAACCTTATCAGCTGCAACTGGCCCAGGCCGATGCCACGATCGCCTCGGCTCAGGCCAGCCAGGTGGCGCTGGCCAATGCCGCGCCGCTTTCGGGGGCGGATATTTCCGCCGCGCAGGAACAGATCGCATTCGCTCGGTCGAACCTGGCCCGCCAGGAAGCGCTGTGGAAGCGCGGCTTTGCCACCAAGGCGGCCTATGACGCCGCGCAGCACCAGGTCGCCATGGGCGAGGAAGCGCTGCGGCTGGCACGGGCCAAGCAGTCCGAAGCCGCCGCCAAGCTGGCCAGCGGCTCGCAGCTTCCGGGGGTCTACCCCCAGGTTGCCGCTGCCCGTGCCCAGCGCAGCACTGTGGAACTGCAACTGCGCCGCACCGAAGTGCGAGCGCCCGTCAGCGGCCAGATTACCCAGGCCAATCGCCTGCAAGTTGGTCAGGACATGATCAGCGGCCTGCCCGTGCTGACTTTGGTCGAGGACGACTCCAGCTATATCGAAGCCAATTTCAAGGAAACCGAGCTGAGCGAAATGCGGGTCGGCCAGCCTGCGCAAGTCAGGTTCGATGCCTATCCGGGGCTCAAGCTGAAAGGCCACGTTTCTTCGATCGGGGCGGGCACCGGCAGCGAGGCTTCGGTACTGCCCGCGCAGAACGCCACCGGCAACTGGGTCAAGGTAACCCAGCGCGTGCCGGTGCGGATCGTGCTGGACGAACCCAGCCCGCGCACGCTGATCGCGGGGCTTTCGGTGAAGGTAAAGGTCTTCACCGACGGCCGCCAACGCTAGGACCAAGGGCAATGGCCAGCCGCGCCCCCGTGGCCGATCCGCAGCTCAGCCCCGCTGCAGACGAAGCGACCCTGCCGTGCGACAACCCCACCCTGCTGGCAGTGGGAACGATGCTCGCTTCGCTGCTGCAGATTCTCGACACCACCATCGCCAATGTTGCGATTCCGCATATGCAGGCGGCGCTGGGGGCCACTCCGGACGAGATCAGCTGGGTCCTGACCAGCTATATCGTAGCGGTCGCGCTGGCCATGCCGCTGACCGGCTGGCTGTCTGACCGGATCGGATCGCGCCGCCTGTTCATGGCCTCGGTCGCGGGTTTCGTGCTGTCTTCAATGCTGTGCGGGATGGCCCAGAACGTTACCCAGATGGTGATTTTCCGCGCGCTGCAGGGAGCGACCGGAGCCTTCATTTCGCCGCTCAGCCAATCTGTGATGATCGATACCAACAAGCCATCGCGGCAATCGCAGATGATGGCACTGTGGGGTATGGGGATCATGGTCGGGCCGATCCTGGGTCCGATCCTGGGCGGCTGGCTAACCGAAAACTGGAACTGGCGGTCGGTGTTCTACGTCAATGTTCCGCTGGGGGTGATCTCGCTGGCCATTATGGCCGCTGAATTGCCATCACGCCCGCTCTTGCGGCGGCGGTTTGACCTGACCGGGTTCTTCCTGGTCGCGCTGACCCTGACCAGCGTTCAGCTGCTGCTCGACCGGGGCAACCACATCGACTGGTTCGAATCGATGGAAAGCTGGATCTATGTGCTGATCGCCGCATCGGCAGCATGGATTGGCGCGATCCACCTGGCCACGGCCCGCGAACCCTTGTTCAACCGGCTCCTGTTCGCCGATGCGAACTATGTTTTTGCCCTGCTCTTTACGCTGATCGTCGGGGTGGTGATGTTTGCCAACATGGCGCTGCTGCCGCCGATGCTGCAACGCCTGTTCGGTTATGGGGTGATGGACACGGGCGAAGCGATGATGCCGCGCGGAGTCGGCACCTTGGTGGCAATGCAGGTGTCCGGAATGATCATCCGCAAAGGCGTTGATCCGCGCCTGATCATTGCGGTCGGCTTTGGTCTGGCCGGCTATTCGCTGTACCAGATGTCGGGCTGGTCGCTCAACACACCTTACCAGGACATCGCCATTTCCGGCTTCATTCAGGGGGTCGGCGTCGGGCTGGTGTTCATCCCGCTCAACGCCAGCGCATTTGCCACATTGTCCCCCGCGCTGCGCACCGACGGGGCCAGCCTGCTCAACCTGTCGCGCTCGATCGGCTCCTCGGTCGGGATTTCGGTGGTGATCAGCCTGATGGCGCGCAACCTGCAGGTCAGCCATTCGGACTTGGCCAGCCATGTGACCTCTTCCTTCACGACCATGATCGACGTTTCGGCGCTAGACCGCTTCCAGACGCTGGGCGAAGTGGCCTTGCGGCTGATCGACGCCGAAGTAAACCGGCAGGCCGCGATGATTGCCTATCTCGATGATTTCTATGCGATGATGTGGCTCAGTCTGCTGACCATTCCCTTGATCGCCTTCATGCGCCGGGCAGACCTCAGCGTGAATGCCCGGCTCGCCAATGCCCGCGACAAGGCCGATCGCGAACCGCCGGTGGACCTGCCGCACTGACTGTGCTCTAGGCGCAAACCATGCTCAACCTATCCGGCATCACGGTGCGCCTCGGCGGACGCACGATCATCGACGACGCGAGCGCGAGCCTGCCGCCGCGCGGGCGGATCGGGCTGATCGGACGCAACGGCGCGGGCAAGTCCACGCTGGTGCGGGTCATCGCCGGGATGCTGGAGCCGGACAACGGCGCGGTCGCCATGCCGCGCGGCAGCCGGATCGGATATATCGCCCAGGAAGCCCCCGGCGGGGACGCGACCCCGTTCGAAACGGTGCTCGCCGCCGATACCGAGCGCGCCGCGCTGATGGCGGAGAGCGAGCATTGCGAGGATGCCCACCGCCTGGCCGAACTGCACGAACGCCTGATCGCTATCGAGGCCCATTCGGCCCCGGCCCGTGCCGCACGGATTCTGGTCGGGCTGGGGTTCGACGAAGCGGCGCAGCACCGCCCGCTGGAAAGCTTTTCCGGCGGCTGGCGAATGCGCGTGGCGCTGGCCGCGCTGCTGTTTTCGCAGCCCGACCTGCTGCTGCTGGACGAACCGAGCAACCACCTCGATCTCGAAGCGGTGCTGTGGCTGGAGGATTTCCTGCGCAGCTATCCCGCCACGATCCTGCTGGTCAGCCACGAACGCGATTTCCTCAACAATGTGGTCGATCACATCCTGCACCTGTCGGGCGGGAAGCTGACGCTCTATCCCGGCGGCTATGACGCCTTCGAACGCCAGCGCGCCGAACGTCAGGCCCAGCTGGCCTCGGCCAAGGCGCGGCAGGATGTGATGCGTGAACGGCTGCGCGATTACGTCGCGCGCAATTCCGCCCGCGCCTCTACCGCCAAGCAGGCGCAATCGCGCGCCAAGGCGCTGGCCAAGCTGCAACCGATCGCCGAACTGATCGACGATCCCTCGCTCAGCTTCGATTTCCCTGCACCGGACGAGTTGCGCCCCCCGCTGATCACGCTGGACCTTGCTTCGGTCGGCTATGGCGAAACCCGGGTGCTCCAGCGGCTCAACCTGCGGATCGATCCCGATGACCGGATCGCGCTGCTGGGCCGCAACGGCAATGGCAAGACCACGCTGGCGCGCCTGCTCGCCGCACAGCTCACGCCGATGGATGGCGCGATGCAGGCCAGCGGCCGGATGCGGGTGGGCTATTTCACCCAGTATCAGGTCGAGGAGCTCGACCGGAGCGAGACCCCGCTGCAGCGCATGACGCTGGCCATGCCGGGGGCGAGCCCGGCGGCGGTGCGCGCGCAGCTCGGCCGGTTCGGGTTTGCCGGACCCAAGGCGACGACCGAGGTGGGCAAGCTATCCGGCGGGGAGCGCGCGCGGCTGGCGCTGGCGCTGATCACCCGCGATGCCCCGCACCTGCTGATCCTGGACGAGCCGACCAACCACCTTGACGTCGATGCGCGCGAGGCGTTGGTCCAGGCGCTCAACGAATATTCCGGCGCAGTGGTGATCGTCAGCCATGATCGCCACATGCTGGAAATGACCGCCGACCGGCTGGTGTTGGTCGATGACGGCACGGCGAAGGATTTCGACGGTTCGATCGACGATTACATCGCCTTCGTCCTCGCCCGCGATCCCACCCCGGCCCGCAAGGACGGCGACGCGCGCGGGATCAACAAGAAGGACCAGCGCAAGGCCAACGCCGAAGCCCGCGAACGCGGCCAGGCCCTGCGCAAGGCCGCCCGCGCCGCCGAGGCAGAGCTGGAACGGCTGACAGGCGAGCGCAGCGCGATCGATCAGGCGATGTTCGACCCCGCCAAGGCCACCCCCGCGCTTGCCAAACTGACCATGACCGAGCTGATGAAACGTCGCGCGGATCTGGAGACCCGGATCGAAGCGGCGGAACTCGCCTGGCTTGAGGCTAGCGAGGCGTTTGAGGCGATTGTTGCGGTTTAGGCGGGTTGGGTGGCTAAGGCGTGCGGGTTGGATTGCAGCGAGCAGCTTTCGGGGTTTGCGGCGTAACGGCCCCCTTTTACGGACACGACGACACACCAGCCCAAAAACGCAACGTCGCCACGGATCAAGTCGGGGGCGACGGAAGCCCCCTCAATCCCCCAGCAGGTTCATCACCAGCGGCGCTTCGGTCAGGCTTTCGGATCCGTCGAGCAGTTCCAGCGCCTTGCTGACCGCGCTTTCGGGGCCTTCGTGGGTGACCATGGCGACCATCACCGCGCCATCATCCACCCCGGCGCGGCCCTTCTGGATCAGGCTTTCGATCGAAACCCCGGCATCGCGCAGCGCGGCCGTGATTTCGGCCAGCACGCCGGGCCGGTCGGTGACCATGAAGCGGATGTAGCTGCGGCTCAGGCGGTGGCCGCTGTCGGCCGGGGCCATGGCTTCCAGTTCCGCGACCGGGACGGAGAACGGCGCGCCCACTTCGCCCCCGCCCATGGTTGAACGCGCGATGTCGATCAGATCGGCCACCACGGCGCTGGCCGTCGGGCCTTCGCCCGCGCCCGCACCCTGGAACAGCAGGCGGCCTGAAAAGTTGCCTTCGGCCACCACCGCATTGGTCGCGCCATCGACGTGGGCCAGCGGGTGATCGAACGGCACCAGATGCGGCTGGACCCGCTGGAACAGGCGGTTGCCGCCTGCCTGCTCTTCGGTGTCGGCCATGCCGATCAGGCGGATGACATAGCCCAGGGCATTGGCCTGGGCGATATCGGCGGCGCGCAGGCGGGTGATCCCGGCGGTATCAACCGCAGCGAAATCAACCTTTGAACCGAACGCAATCGCGGCCAGAATCGACAGCTTGTGCGCGGCATCGGTGCCTTCGATGTCAAACGCGGGATCGGCTTCGGCATAACCCTTGGCCTGGGCTTCTGACAGCACATCGGCAAAGTCGCGCCCGCTGTCTTCCATCACGGTCAGGATATAATTGCAGGTGCCATTGAGAATGCCATAGACCCGCTCGATCGCATTGGCCGCCGCACCTTCGCGCAGCCCCTTGATCACCGGGATCCCGCCCGCCACCGCTGCTTCGAACTTCAGCGCGACCTTGGCCGCCTCGGCCTTGGCGGCCAATTCCAGCCCATGGTGCGCGATCATCGCCTTGTTGGCAGTGACCAGTGATTTGCCCGCCTCGATCGTGGTGCGGGCGCAGGCCAGCGCCGGGCCGTCCGACCCGCCGACCAGTTCGACCACCACGTCGACATTGTCCTTCTCGCCCAGGATGACCATGTCGTCTTCCCAGGCATATTTCGAAAGGTCGACCCCGCGGTTGCGGCTGCGATCCCGTGCGCTGACCGCGACGATCTCGATCCCCCGCCCGGCCCGCCGGGCGATCAGCGCCTGATTGGCCTCGACCAGCCGGATCACCCCGGCGCCAACGGTGCCAAGGCCGGCAAGTGCGATTCGAAGCGGTTCGGCCATCTGTCTTCCCTTCACTGCTGCCGCGCCCATGCCAACCAAGGCGGCGCTTGGGAAGCAGGTAATGCTTGGCCGCCGCCTATTTCCGGTTGCGCGGGCAGGGGCCGAGCTGGTCAAGCAGAGTACGATAGTCCGCCCCGGCAGCAGCGCGGGCGCTGTCGCCCTCGGATATGTTGGCCCCTGCCGGCAAGACGCGTGGCAGGAAACAGGCCAGCCGGTACCAGGCGAGCGTGCCGGATCGGGGTGCGCCGGTGGCTTCGCCCAGCACTTCGGAGAACGAAACGCTGAGCCGCACCGCCTGGCCCGGACTGCGTGACACCGCGACGGCGGCGGGTTCACCATTGGCCGTGGTCAGGAACAGCTGGGTTTCGCCTCCGCCCGACAGGTTGCCGGGAACGTGGATCACCTCGCGCACGCCGGTCACTTTCTGCGGCGCTCCGGCGGCGTAGAGTTCCTGCAGGATCGCCTTCAGCGATGCTTCGCTGGCCGGATTCCAGGCAAGCTGGGCATCGGGCGCAACCAGCTGCAATTCCCCCGGCCGCCCAGGTACCCCGCGCGCGAACAGCAGCACGCTCTGCTTCTTGAGCGCGGGCGGCTTGCCCTTGGGATCAAGTGGCAGGTCGACCAGATAGCGCAGCCCCTCGCCCAGCGCCGAACGCCCGGCATAGAGCAGCTCGGTCTTCGCCTCGACATAGAAGCGGCCCCAGCCGGGGCGGACCGTGGCGGCGCGGGCCGGATCGACCGGGGCGAGTTTGCGCACCTGCGCGCGCAGCACCAGCGGCGCCCCATCTGCCAGGTCGGCCAGATCGGCATAGGGCGCGGCGACCGGCGGCGGCGGTGCGGGGCGCGAATCGGCCCCCGCTGCGGCAGGGCAAACAGCCCCCGCACAGACCGCGATCAAGGTTGTAACAAGAGCATTAGGTGTGGTCATGATGCTCTCCGCAACGTGGCTCAGCTGATTGAACCCGGCATCGAAACGCAGGATTCAGCGGTGTTTTCAAGCCCATTGATGTTAACACAGGTGAATCACCCGTTAATGGATAAAGCGTTGCGCCTGTCGGCCAAGCCCGTTAATACGCTAGGAAAACCGGGCCAAAAAACAAAAAAGGTCCGCGATCTGGCTGTGTGGGCGTCGGGCGTCAGCATGGTTTCCCGGATTGAACCGCAGGGTGGAAGTTAAGTTTTTGGGTGGGCGCGCTCCGCTTTGCGGGGGGTGTTTGCCCGGTCCGGGTTCAGGCCCGGGGGGACTGTAATGGAGTGATGCAATCGAATGGCCTACGCTGACCAACAGATGAGTGGTAATCGCATTACCGCGTTTATAATCGTTGCTCTGCTCCACTTGGTGCTCGGTTATGCTCTGGTGACCGGCCTCGCTTACGAGGGCGTGAAGCAGATCATGAAGAAGGTTACGACCATCGACATCAAGAAGGACGAGCCCAAGAAGGAGCCGCCACCGCCGCCGAAGAAGCTGACTGCGCCGCCGCCGATCGTGGCCCCGCCGCCAAAGATCAACGTCAGCGTTGCTCCGCCGCCGGTGCAGACCGTGGTGACTCCGCCGCCCGTGCCGCCGCCGCCGATCATTGCGCCGCCGGCCCCGGTACCGGCTCCGCCGCCGCCGCGGTTCCAGCCCAAGGGGGCTGCCCCCAAGGGCAATCCCGCGAACTGGGCGACCACCAACGACTATCCCAGCCGTGCACTGCGTGAAGAACGCGAAGGTACGACCGGTTTCCGCGTCACCGTGGGTCCGGACGGCCGTGTCACCAGCTGTTCCGTAACCAGCTCGAGCGGCAGCTCCGACCTTGACGAGGCGACCTGCTCGAACGTGACGCGCCGTGCCCGGTTCACTCCGGCCATGGACGGCGAAGGCAACCCGACCTCGGGTAGCTATTCCAACCGTATCCGCTGGGTGATTCCTAAGGATTGATCAGTTGCTGTTCCCGGTCTGAGGACCGGAATCATTTCACATTATTCTTCTTGAGAGGACTATCGCATGACCATCGTTGAAATCCTGGCCGCCGCCGCAGAAGCCGCGCCGCAGAACAAGTTCGGCTTTGCCGAAGCGCTGAAGCAGGGCGGTTTCATCGCCTATGCCACCGTCATCATCCTGGGCATCATGTCGTTCGGCTCGTTCTTCATCCTGATCACCAAGTGGATCGACCAGTCGAAGATCCTGCGTCAGTTTCAGGCGATGAAGGGCAGCTTCTGGAAGGCTTCGAGCCTCAAGGAAGGCGCCGCCAAGCTCGAAAAGAACAGCGCCTGGCGCCAGATCGTCGATGACGGCATCGCGGCTGAAGAAGCCCACAGCAAGATGGGCGACGCCCTTGAAGCCCATGACTGGCTGCATGGCTCGCTGGCCCGTTCGGAAAGCCAGATCAATGCCCGCCTCGCTGGCGGTCTGCCGTTCCTCGCCACCGTTGGCGCGACCGCACCGTTCATCGGTCTGTTCGGTACCGTGGTCGGCATCTACCGCGCGCTGATCGCGATCGGCATCGCCGGTTCGGCCTCGATCGACAAGGTCGCGGGTCCGGTTGGTGAAGCGCTGATCATGACCGCGCTCGGTCTGCTCGTCGCGGTTCCGGCCGTGCTGGCCTACAACTACCTGCAGGGCCGCAACAAGACCATCTCGGGTCTGCTCTCGGGCTTCTCGACCGACGTGCTGGCCTACATCAGCTCGAAGGGTGCCGTGAAGCCTGCGGTTGCTGCCGCTCCGGCTGCTGCCAAGCCCGCTGCCGCCGCTCCGGCTGCCAAGCAGTAAGTCGCCGAGCCGGCGCGCGGATGGCTCTGCCATACCGCCGCGCCGGCCTCCGACCGGGAAGGGTCTTGCCAACCGGCAACCACCCTTCCCAGGTCAAACGCTAGAATAGGATGTAACCCATGGCGATATCGATGGGCGGCGGCGGCGAAGAGAAGCCGATGTCGGACATCAACACCACGCCCCTTGTGGACGTGATGCTGGTGCTCCTGATCATCTTCCTCATCGCCGTTCCGATCGCGATTCAGACCATCCAGAAGCTGCGCATCCCGATCATGGTCTCGGTTGAATCGAAGGACAAGGTCGAGAACCTGCTGCTGACGGTCAGCACCACCGATGCGGCTGGCCGCAGCGCTGGTGACCCGGGCTTTGAAGGTGCGAATCTGGGCGGCGAATGCCGGATCTATTTCAACAACATCACGCCGGTCGATTCGGTCGAACTGCGTGATCAGGCCTACAAGCGGCTGGACAACATCGTGAAGCGCGCTGGTGGTCCGGAAGCACTTCGTACCAACCCGGAACTGGTCCCGCAGGTCCATATCCGTGGTGACGTAAACGCCCCCTGGCGCTGCGTGGCCGGTGCGATCTTCAACGTGCAGATTTCGGGCTATCCGACTGTCGGCTTCATCTCGACCCCGGTCGATCCGAACGGCTGACATCAGGCCTGACCGCATTTTTCAGGAGTAAACCACAATGGCAATGTCAGGCGGCAATGACGATGGCGAGCCGATGATGGAAATGAACACGACGCCGCTTATCGACGTCATGCTCGTTCTTCTCATCATGTTCATCATCACCATCCC
>CAZKAX010000099.1:0-10863 GCA_964550775.1 uncultured Novosphingobium sp.
TCCATCAGGCGGATCGCCTTGCGATAGCCTTCGGGCTTGCCCATGCCGAAATTGTGCTTGATCCGGCTTTGCGTATCGTTGCCCTTTTCGTGGCCGATCAGCATCACCCGGCGGCCATCCAGCTTGGCAAAACCGCCGATGATCGCCTGATCATCCCCGAAATAGCGATCCCCGCCCAGCGGCATGAAATCGGTGAAGCACTGTTCGATGAAATCCTTGAAGTGCGGCCGCATCGGGTGGCGCGCCACTTGCGTTTTCTGCCACGGGGTCAGCGCGGCATAGGTGCTGGCGAGCAGGTCCGCGCTTTTCATTTCCAGACGGCGGATTTCGGCGCTGATATCGACATCGCCCGCGCTGGCGGTCTGCCGCAGTTCGGCGATCCGCTTTTCCAGCGCGGCGACGGGCTTTTCGAACTCAAGGTAGG
Organism: uncultured Novosphingobium sp.; assembly: GCA_964550775.1. Taxonomy (GTDB): domain Bacteria; phylum Pseudomonadota; class Alphaproteobacteria; order Sphingomonadales; family Sphingomonadaceae; genus Novosphingobium. Next base: position 425 of record CAZKAX010000099.1, read on the forward strand.
AAACCATGCGAACCGCGCTAGCCCGCTCCGCCCCGCACGGCAAGGGGGTGAGTCGTTTCCGCCTTACGGCGGGCCGGTGATGCCCTGTTTCGGCTACGCCGAAACAGCTAGGAACGCGCCAGCGGGTGACGCGCATTGACCAGAGCGACGAGACGCGCGCCGTCCACGTGGGTGTAGATCTGCGTGGTGGCGATATCGGCATGGCCGAGCAGGGTTTGCAGGACGCGCAGGTCTGCCCCGCCCTCCAGCAGGTGGGTGGCAAAGGCGTGGCGCAGCACGTGGGGGCTGACCTTTTCAGGGTCGATCCCCGCCCGCCCGGCCAGTTCGCGCAGCAGCTGGAACAGGCGGACGCGGGTGAGGTGACCGGTGCCGGAGCGGGTCGGGAACAAGTGCCGCGCCCCTGCCCCGCCCAGCGCCAGCCAGCGTGACAGCGCCGCCTGCGCCCGCCCGCCGACCGGGACCATCCGTTGCTGCCCGCCCTTGCCCGTCACCGTCAGAAACGGCGCATCGCGCGGCACGGCGTTGCGCGGCAGCGAAACCAGTTCGGTCGCGCGCAGGCCCGAACCATAGAGCAGTTCCAGCAGCACCAGCATCCGCACCCCTTCGGCCCGATCCCCCGCTGCCTCTTCCTCGGCGCGGGCGAACAGTGCGGCGATTTCCGGGTGGCTGAGCAGGCGCGGGAGTGGGCGGCGGCTGCGCGGGCGCGGCAGGGCGTTGGAAGGATCGTCGGCGCGCAGCCCTTCGTCCTGCAGAAAGGCGTAAAACTGCCGCAAGGCCGAACATTTGCGCGCCAGGCTGGCCGGGGCAAGGTGCGCCCAGGCCGTGCCGAGCGATTGCAGCGCTGCGCCATCGGCGCCCAGCAGGTCGCCCAGTTCCTCCTCTGCCCCTGTCAGGTCACGCCGGTAAGCTGCCAGCGTATTCGCCGCCGCGCCGCGTTCGGCGGCGAGCATGGAAAGGAAGGACTGGATTTCAGCCGACAGGGCTCATCCCCGCGCTACCGCCTCGGCCGCGATCATCCGGGCTTCGGCGCTGAGGCCGACCCGGTTGAGCGCGGAGACGATGTGGTAAAGATGCAGGCTGGTCATCTTGTCCCAGCCATCGCCCTGCATCCCCAGCCCCGCCAGCAGCGCTACCAGCGACTGGTTGTTGGCATCGGCGGCGGCCTGGATCAGCTTGGTCCACTTGGTCTGGCGGCCCAGATCAATTTCCAGCTTGGCGGCGAAATCCTGCGCGGCGGCCTGATCGATCCGGCCCAGCCCGGCCAACCCGGCCAGCAGGAAGCGCGATTTGCGATAGCCATCCGAAGGATCGTTGCCGTAAAAGCTGCTCAGCGCCCCGCCATCGACCGGGGTCGAACGGGCGGGCTGCGCCACGGCGAGCTGGCCCCAGGCGAGCGAGCCGGTATCGGCCTGCGCAGCCCAGCGCAGTGCGTTTTCATCCAGCCCCGCCGCCAGCATCGCCGCGATCAGATCGGGCGCGTGCTTGGCAAAGTCGGAATCGACCGGCATGCGCGCGGCGGCATAGGCCGTCAGCACCAGCCGCGAATAGCGGCTTTCGGCGGTCTTGCCGCCATCCCAAAGCGTGGTCAGCGCGGCCATCCGGTCCTGCGGGGTCGCGCCGACATAGGCGTTGCGCAGTTCATCCGCCGCATCGGCATAGGCCCCGTTGATGTCGGCCTGCTCATAGATCTGGCTGTAGAGATCGACCATCGCCGCGCTCGACAGGATGCCCGTCGCGCAGGCCCGGTCCGCCGCCGCTGCGCGCGAGACGAGCGGCAGCATCGGGGCCAGCGCCGCCGAATGGGCATAGCGCGCCGGGGCATTGGCGACCAGTTCGGCCGGCGGTTCCAGCCCGACCGCCACGGTCAGGGCATAGCGCCAGGGGGTCAGTTCCTTGACCCCGTCCCATTCGATCTTGACCGCGCGCCGCGCCTTGCCGGCGGCACCGGCGTATTTCTGGGCGAGCAGCATGTCGATCTTGGGCCAGGCGTTTTCGCCCTCCAGCCGGTCAAGCTGGGCCATGCCCCCGGCGCTGTCGCCCTGAAACGCCGTGCAGATCGCGCGCAGCACGCGCCAGTCGGCATCCTTGCGCAAGCCGCCCTGCACCGCCACGATCGGGCAGATCCCGGTCACATCGGCAGTTGCGGCATAAGTATCCATCGCCGCCTGGGTCAGCGCGGGCGAGAAATTGCCGGCATCGATATCCTGCACCAGCGCCCGGGCGACCGTTCCTTCACCCATCCGCACCAGCAAGGCGGCGCGCGATGCGGCGAAATCGGCCGGGTTCATCCCCGCCGGGGCATCCAGCCGCGAAGCCAGCGCGCGGCGCAGCAGAATGTGCCCCCAGCGCGACACCAGCTGGCCCTTGTTGCCATCCAGCGCCGCCTTGACCAGCTGCGGGCTCTGCTGCCCGAGCGAGGCCGAAGGCAGCCCGCCCTCGAACGAAGCGATCACCCCGACCTGCTTGAGCGAGCGGCGCGCGGCGGGCGGCATATCCGAATGCGGTTTGAGCCCCAGCAACTCGTCCAGCTCGTCCGGGCTCATCGTTTCAAGTTCTTTGAGCGAGGGCACCCTGACCCCGGCGGGCACGGCCCCGGGGGTGGCGGCAGCCGATGCACCCGCGCCGGGCAACGCCTGAACCACGGGCACCGAAACCGATCCACCAGCAGGTGCGGCTTCAGCCGGGCGGCTCGGCGGCGGTGCGGCAACCGGCTGACGGCTTGGCCGGGGGCGATCGAACCCCGGCGGCAGCAGCGATTCGGGCGCATCCTGCGCCACGACCAGCGCCGAACTGAGCGCGAGCAAGGCCCCGCCGGCCAGCAATGCCAGCCGCTTCACCGCGATACTCCCGGCAGGCTTACCGGCTCGGCCAGCGGGCGCAGCGGGCGTTCGCCGCCATCGACCCACGCCCAGGCGAGCAGTGCCGCCAACAGCAGCCCCGCCAGCCACAGCACCCCGTTCCTGCCAATCCTTGACCCCACACGCGACCTTTCAAGAGCAATGCTTGCGCTGCCGGTTAGCGCAACTATAGGCAAGCCCGCAATGGAACTTGACGAAAGTGCCCCAACTTCCGCCCAGATCGAGGCGTTGGCACGGCGGATTGACCGCCCGGTGGTGCTGGTGGGCATGATGGGCGTGGGCAAATCGAGCGTCGGGCGCAAGCTGGCGACGCTGCTCCACCTGCCGTTCGTGGATGCCGATGAAGAGATCGAGCGGGCGGCGCAGATGGCGATCCCGGAAATGTTCGAACGCTTTGGCGAGGCGCATTTCCGCGATGGCGAACGCCGCGTGATCGCTCGTCTGATCGATGGCGAGCGCAAGGTGATTGCGACCGGCGGCGGGGCTTTCGTCAATCCCGAAACCCGCGCGCTGATCCTTGATCGCGCCATCGCGGTGTGGCTGGATAGTGATGTCGAAACCCTGCTGGAACGGGTCGGCCGCAAGGACAACCGCCCGTTGCTGAAACAGGGCGACCCGCGCGAAATCCTGACCCGGCTGCGCGATGAGCGCCGCCCGGCCTATGCCCAGGCCCCGATCCACGTGGTCAGCACGCGTGGCCCCCACAGCCGGACCATCGGCAAAGTGCTGAAAGGAATTGAGGCATGGCTGTAATCCCGGTCGACGTTGCGGGCCGCCCCTATCAGGTGGTGGTGGGCACCGGCCTGCTGGCCGATCTGGCCCGGCATTGCCACGGACGCCTGCGCAAACAGCGCGTGCCGGTGGTCACCGATGAACGGGTCCATGCCGCCTGGGGCGCGGTGATCGATGCCGCCTTGGCCGATGCCGGGCATGTCGCCGCCTGGCGGATCCTGCCCGCAGGCGAAAGCTCCAAAAGCTGGGAACAGCTGGCCGCGCTGGTCGATTGGCTGCTGGCCGAAGAAGTGGAACGCGGCGATCACATTCTGGCGCTGGGCGGCGGGGTAATCGGCGATCTGACCGGCTTTGCCGCCGCCATCGTCAAGCGCGGCTGCCAGTTCATCCAGCTGCCCACCAGCCTGCTGGCGCAAGTCGATTCCAGCGTTGGCGGCAAGACCGCAATCAACACGCCCGCAGGCAAGAACCTGGTCGGTGCGTTCCACCAGCCCGCGCTGGTGCTGGCGGACCTTGCCGTGCTCGATACCCTGCCCCGGCGCGAGCTGTTGGCGGGCTATGCCGAAGTGGTGAAGTACGGCCTGCTGGGCGATGCCGATTTCTTCCACTGGTGCCAGACCAACGCCGCTGCAATGCTGGATGGCGATGCGGACTTGCGCGAATATGCCGTGGCCCATTCGGTCGCGGCGAAGGCGCAGATCGTCAAGGCAGACGAACGCGAAACGCTGGGCCTGCGCGCGCTGCTCAACCTCGGTCACACCTTTGGCCACGCGCTGGAGGCGCAGACCGGCTTTTCCGACCGCCTGCTCCACGGCGAAGGCGTTGCGCTGGGCATGGTCCTCGCCGCGCGCTATTCCGCCCGGCGCGGGTTGATCGCGGCAGCGGACGCGGAACTGGTCGCACGCCATTTCGCGGAGCTTGGCATGGCCAGCGAAGTGCGCGATCTGGGCCTCAATTGCGATGGCCGGACGCTGGTGGCGCACATGCTCCACGACAAGAAAATGGACGCGGGCACCCTGCCCTTCGTCTTGCTGAAATCGCTGGGCGAGGCGTTTCTGGCCAGGGACGTGGCGCTGGACGATGTGGCGGCGTTTCTGGATGGGGAATTGGCGGGGTAGTGGGACAAGTTGGACCACGCTTCCGCTCTCTCCCATTCAGGGGAGAGACACGAAGGCTTGGCAGCTTGTCTGCCTAGCCGGAGTTGAGAGGGGCGCAGCTGCGCACTCCACTCTCCCAACCCTCTCCCCTCAACGGGAGAGGGCGATCGATGTTCACCTCAAAACCATTTTCCTACATCGCTCGAATCTGTCACGCTCCGCGCCGTTCTTTCTCATCGTCGGCATACAGATCGCGGCATGGCCTCGCTCCGCGTTGGACAGACCCGTGGCAGCAAAAAACCGCAGCCACGGCGCTTTTCTTCCAAATCAGGCAATGTGTCACCTTGTTCGGCACAACCAACTGAAACAACACATAAAACCAGGGTGACAGGGTGTCACCTTGTTGTCACCCTGTCCGCTTCAAAAACCTCGGAAATCCGCCAGTTTCAAGCTACCCAGCCGAACATCTGTCCGGCCTGTGTCACCCCATTTCCGGCAGCAGGATCATACCGGACGGCACCATAGCCGGATCACGCCAAAGCGGTACTCCTCCGCCTCCACGCTCAAGCCCGCGCGCTGGCACAGTTCCTTCAATTCGTCCCGGGTGAATTCGCAGACGTGGTCGCTGTCCATGTAGAGCAGGTCACTGCCCTGATCGATCCGGATCTGGTTGAGGTGGGTCGCCTCGAAATCGGGCACCTCGACATAGATGCGGGTGAAATGGGCAGTGAACCCGCGCAGGAACCCGGCGGGATCGTCCAGGTGTTCCAGACAGTGCGACAGGACCAGCACATCGAACCGCGGCGCCTGCGCCAGATAGGCACGCGCTTCGCCCTGTTCGAAAGTCAGGCCGGGGTTTTCGCGGCGGGCCTGCGCGATCAGCGCGGGGTTCTGGTCAATCCCGACCACATCGGCGCCGCGCGCGGCAATCATCGCGGTGATTTCGCCATTCGCACAGCCCAGATCGAGCACCCGCTGGCCGGGCTGGATCGCGTCGAGCAGGAACGCGCTGTGCCGCACCGGAAATTTCCCGCGCGGGTACAGATCGTAGGCGTTTTCAAACACGAAGCGCTGGAAGATCCATTCGAGGTCCAGATAGAGCCGCACCTTTGCCCGGCGCGACAGGGGCAGCAAGCGGTGGACCTGATAGAGCAGCGAGGTCAGCAGATGGCGCGGCTTGGCTCGTGGGAACCTGATCCGCACCTGGGCTGGCGGATCCTCAGGCAGGCTCATCCAAACACCGCGATGGACTGCATACCCACGGCAACGGCCTGACCATCGGCATTCCAGATCGCCATGTCCTGGCTGGAGCACCCCTTCTCCGCATAGTTCCCGGCCGAGCGCAGCAGCCACCAGCCATCGCGGGTCTGCGGCAGCGGGGTGAGCAGGTTGACCAGCCATGTCATCGAACTGACCGGGCTGCTGCTCGTCATCAGTGGCAGCACGCCGGGAGGCAGCATATCGGCGGTGAGCAGCAGGTTGACCATCGGATCAAGCCCTTCTGCCTCTTTCAGCCGCACCCACCAGCAGATTTCAGGCTTGCGGTGGCTCGATTGCGGCAGGGCAAAGCGGCGGTCGAAATTCTGGCCAAAGCTGGGGCCGACGCCATCGGGCAACGGCCGCGCCGCATCGGGGGGGATCACTTCGGACGGCATCGGCACTTCGTGCAGGTGCAAGGCGCTTTCCACCGGGCCCATGAATACGAAAGTCGCGGTCAGGCCGACCCCGGCCTCACTGGTCACTTCGGCGCTGATCCAGCTGGCGTTCTTGCCCCGCCGCAGCATCCGCGCCCGCACTTCCACCTCGCCCGCCAGCGGCCCGACAAAGCTGACCTGGGCGGACCGCAGCGGCGGCAGATCATCCGCCAGCCCCCGCGCCGCTTCCAGCGCCAGGGCGGCGGAAAACCCGCCATAGGAAGTCCGCCCCTGCATCCACGGCGCAGGAATTTCGGCGGCAAACCCGCCTTCGATCGGGCGGCGGGCGGCAAGGGCTTGGGGCAGGCTCATTCCAGCTCCAGAATGATTGCGTCAACCGCCAGGCTTTCGCCCTGCTTGGCATTGATGCTTTTCACCGTGGCGCTCTTTTCGGCGCGGAGGATGTTTTCCATCTTCATCGCCTCGACCACGGCAAGCGGCTGCCCGGCCTCGACCTTGTCACCCTCGGCCACGTGGAGCGCGACCAGCAGGCCGGGCATCGGGCAGATCAGGAACTTCGAGAGGTCCGGCGGGACCTTTTCGATCATGTGCCGGGTCAGCGGGGCGATCCGGGCCGGGAGGATCCGGACCTGGTGGATCGCGCCCCGGGTGGTCATTTTGAGGCCCATGCGGGTGGGTTCGATCTTCACCCCATAGGTCACATCGCCGATTTCGGCGGTGACCAGACGGTCGCCGGGGGTATATTCGAGCGCGAGGTCCACTTCCGCGCCATCGACGGTGATCTCTTCGTCGAGGCTGACCGCGAAAGTGGCATCGCCGATGGTCACCGACCAGTCATAGGGCGGTTCCAGCTCGCCATCGAGCTGGCCATCGACCTGCCGGGCGCGGTCAGCGCGGGCGGTGGCGATGAACCCGGCAATGGCGGCGAGGTGCCGGGCAGTCTCGTCAGAGGTCGCCGCGCCGGTGAAGCCGTCGGGGTATTCCTCGGCGATGAACCCGGTGGTCAGCTCGCCCGAACGAAAGCGCGGGTGCTGCATGATCGCGGAAACGAAATCGATGTTGTGGCCCAGCCCTTCGATCTCGAAGCTGTCGAGCGCGGCAATCTGCTTGTCCGCCGCCTCGTCTCGGGTTGCGCCCCAGGTGACCAGCTTGGCGATCATCGGGTCGTAGAACATGCTGACTTCGCCGCCTTCATAGACGCCGTCGTCCACCCGCACGCCGTCCACGCCGCGCCGGCCGTTGGCCGCGCCATCGTCCTCCCAGCCAGCAACCGGCGGCTGATAGCGCACCAGGCGGCCGGTCGAAGGCAGGAACCCGCGATAGGGGTCTTCGGCATAGACGCGGTTTTCGATCGCCCAGCCATCGATCCCGATCTGATCCTGAGTCAGGGCCAGCTTTTCGCCAGCGGCAACGCGGATCATCTGCTCCACCAGGTCGACCCCGGTGATGCATTCGGTGACGGGGTGTTCCACCTGCAGGCGGGTGTTCATTTCGAGGAAGTAGAAGCTTTCCCCGCTCGGGTCCGCGCCCGATACGATCAGTTCGACCGTCCCGGCGGAATAGTACCCCACCGCCCGGCTCAGCGCGACACACTGTTCGCCCATTGCCTTGCGCATCTTGGGGGTAACGAACGGCGAAGGCGCTTCTTCCACCACCTTCTGGTGGCGGCGCTGGATCGAGCATTCGCGTTCGTTGAGGTACAGGATGTTGCCGTGCTTATCGCCCAGGATCTGGATTTCGATGTGGCGCGGGTTGAGGATGAATTTCTCGATGAACACGCGGTCATCGCCGAACGAGTTCAGCCCCTCGCGCTTCACGGATTCAAAGCCTTCGCGCACGTCTTTCTCATTGTAGGCCAACCGCATGCCCTTGCCGCCGCCCCCGGCGCTGGCCTTCATCATCACCGGATAGCCGATCTCGCTGGAGATCCGCACCGCATGCTCGGTATCCTCGATCTCACCGACGAAGCCGGGGACCACGTTGACCCCCGCCGCCTTGGCCAGCTTCTTGGACTCGATCTTGTCCCCCATCGCCGCAATCGCGTTCACGGGAGGCCCGATGAATTCGATCCCCTCTGCCGCGAGCTGCTCGGCAAAGCTGGTGCGTTCCGACAGGAAGCCATAGCCCGGATGCACCGCCTCGGCCCCGGTCTGCTTGCAGGCCGCGATGATCTTGTCCGCGATCAGATAGCTTTCGGACGCGGGCGACGGACCGATATGCACCGCCTCGTCCGCCATGGCCACAAACGGCGCGCGGGCATCAGCGTCGGAATAGACCGCAACGGTCTGGATACCCATCCGCCGGGCAGTCTTGATCACCCGGCAAGCAATTTCGCCGCGATTGGCGATGAGGATTTTCTTGAACATCAGTTTTCCGTCTCTTTGAGGTCGGGAGGAACAAAGGCGTAAAGCGTACCATCGCCTCTTTTCCTCAGGTAAAATCGCCCAGTGCTTACTGCCTGAGTTGGTTCGAAAGTCTGAGCACATCCGCTCAAAATGATTTCATCGGGGCGTTCTTGGGCGTCTTGTGGGGCGTCATCGACGACTATGCGCAGAACTTTACCGCGCTTCACCAAGCCCTTGCCTACGTGCTCAACCTTGAGGTTGCACTCGCCGCTCTTCTTCAGACACGTCGCCTGACCATCCACTACGATGTCAGCGCTGTGAAACCTCACTGATGAATTGAGTACTCGGCATGCCAGTGCTGGCTGCGCGCCTAACATCGTAGTCAGAACAGCAAGAGCAGTTTTGATCTTCACCGAGGCCACTCCCGGGCACCGTCAACCTGAACTTGTTTCAATGTCCATCGCGCCGAACAGGCCGAAACTCTGCTGGGAGAAATGGATGCTGAAGCGAGTTCAGCATGACGGATGTTACGCAAGTCCGAGTTTGATCCCGTCCTTTCCTCGTCACCCCGTGCTTGACACGGGGTTAGGCTTCCTCGCGGCGTCGCAAAGGTAACCAAGCCCCGTGTCAAGCACGGGGCGACGGGATAGTCTGGGGTAAAGGTGCGTGACACCGCTACCCCTCCACCGGCGGCATATTATGCCCCAGCAGGCGCAGCATATCCGCCGCGCATTCGACCACGTTGCTGCCCGGCCCATAGATACCCTGCACCCCCGCCTCGCGCAGGAAGTCATAGTCCTGCGGCGGGATCACGCCGCCGGCGGTGACCTTGATGTCCGGGCGGCCGGCGGCTTTCAGGTGGCCGATCAGTTCGGGGATCAGCGTCTTGTGGCCCGCCGCGAGGGACGAAGCACCGACCGCATCGACGTCCTTTTCCAGCGCCAGCTTGGCGGCTTCCTCGGGCGTCTGGAACAGCGGCCCGCTGGTCACGTCGAAGCCCATGTCGGTAAAGGCGCTGGCGATCACGTTGGCGCCGCGGTCGTGCCCGTCCTGGCCCATCTTGGCAACGAGCATGCGGGGCTTGCGGCCAAGGCGGGTGGACACGGCCTCCACGCCTTCCACCACCTGCCGGTAGCGGCTGTCATTGGCATAGGCCGCGCCGTAGATGCCCTTCACCGGCGTGGGCACGGTATCATAGCGCCCGAACACCGCCTCCATCGCGTCCGAAATTTCGCCCAGGGTCGCGCGTTCGCGCGCGGCTTCAACGGCGAGTTCGAGCAGGTTGCCGCCACCCTTCGCGCCCTCGGTCAGCGCGGCCAGCGCGGCGCGGCATTTGCCTTCGTCGCGCGCGGCGCGGGTCGCTTTCAGTCGGGCGATCTGCCCTTCGCGCACCGCGTGGTTGTCCACTTCCAGCGTTTCGAGCTGGTCCTCGCTGGCGAGGCGGTACTTGTTGACGCCGACGATCACGTCCTCGCCCTTGTCGACGCGCGCCTGCCGTCCGGCCGCGGCTTCCTCGATCATCGCCTTGGGCCAACCGGCCGCCACGGCCTTGGCCATACCGCCTTCGGCTTCGACGCGTTCGATGATCTCCCACGCCTTATCGACCAGTTCCTGGGTCAGGCTTTCGATGTAGTAGGAGCCGCCCAGCGGATCGACCACCTTGGTCATGCCGGTTTCTTCCTGCAGCACGATCTGCGTGTTGCGCGCGATCCGGGCGGAAAAGTCGGTCGGCAGGGCAATCGCCTCGTCCAG
>CAZKAX010000100.1:0-10821 GCA_964550775.1 uncultured Novosphingobium sp.
GGGCATCGTCACCTGGTTTGACAACTTCTCGATCCTGCTGCGCCGCGATGGCCAGTCACAGCTGGTCTACAAGCACGCTGTCTCCACCATCATGCCCAGCCAGCCGATCGATGCCGGCCAGTTCGGCAGTGGCGGGGAGGGGAGCAAGAAGGTGCGGCTGCTGCAGGACGTGTTCCTGTCCAGCGTGCGCGGGGCCGGGGTGCAGGTTACCATGTTCCTGGTCAACGGCGTGATGTTGCAGGGCCGGGTCGCGGCCTATGACCTGTTCTGCATGCTGCTGGAGCGCGAAGGCTATGTCCAGCTGGCTTACAAGCATGCCGTTTCCACCATCCAGCCCCTCGGCCCGGTCGATCTGACCGGCGATGGCTGGGAAGGCGAAGAAGGCGAGGACGCCTGAGCTTTCTGGAAGACAGCCGTGAAGAGGTAACCCGCGGGGCCCGGGCCGTGGTCGTGTACCCGGAATTCCGGGTGCGCGGCGGCGGCGCGATCGATACCACCGCGCGAATCGAGGAGGCCAAGGGCCTTGCCCTTGCGATCGGGCTCGACGTGGTCGAAGCCTTGGCGATCCCGATCCGCGAAGCCCGCGCGGGCACGCTGTTCGGCGAAGGGCAGATCCAGAACATCGATGTCGCCTGCAACCTCGGCGATGCCGAACTGGTGATCGTCGATGGCTCGCTCACCGCGATCCAGCAGCGCAACCTTGAGGAAAAGCTCAAGCGCAAGGTGATCGACCGCACCGGGCTGATCCTCGAAATCTTCGGCGAGCGCGCGGCCACGGCAGAAGGGCGGTTGCAGGTCGAACTGGCCCACCTTGACTATCAGGCCGGGCGGCTGGTGCGCAGCTGGACCCACCTTGAGCGCCAGCGCGGCGGCTTCGGCTTCCTTGGCGGTCCGGGCGAAACCCAGATCGAGGCCGACCGCCGGATGATCCGTGACCGGATGGCCCGCCTGCGCCGCGAGCTGGAGCAAGTCCGCCGCACCCGCGGCCTGCACCGCAGCCGCCGCGAAAAGGCGCCCTGGCCGGTAATCGCGCTGGTCGGCTATACCAATGCCGGCAAGAGTACGCTGTTCAACCGCCTGACCGGGGCCACGGTGATGGCGGAGGACCTGCTGTTCGCTACGCTCGATCCCACCATGCGCCGCATCCGCCTGCCCGGCGTGGACAAGGCGATCCTGTCGGACACGGTGGGGTTCATTTCCGACCTGCCGACTCAGCTCGTCGCCGCCTTCCGCGCGACGCTGGAGGAAGTGACTGCGGCGGATGTGGTTGTCCACGTGCGCGATGTCGCCAATCCTGACAGTCTGGCGCAGAAGCGTGAGGTGCTGGGCGTGCTCGAAGACCTCGGCCTGATCGAGGAAGATGGCGGCGCGCCGACCGTTCCGATTGTCGAGGCGTGGAACAAGTGGGACCTGCTCGACGCCGAACGCGCTGCGGACCTGACCGAACAGATCGCGCATCACGCGGATGAAGTGATCGTGCCGATGTCCGCCGTAACCGGAGAGGGGTGTGACGAATTGCTAGCGGCGGTAAGCCGTCTGCTGACCTCTGCCGCCCGGGTCCACCTGTTCACCCTCCCGGCCAGCGACGGCCAGCGGCTCGCCTGGCTGCACGCCCACGGCGAAGTGCTGGTCGATGAGGATGCGGGCGAGGATGAACGCGGCCCGCTGCGACACCTGGAAGTGCGGCTGGAACCAAGGGAACTGGGCCGGTTCACGCGGCTCTGAATTCAAAAATCCCCATCCGTTCGTGTCGAGCGAAGTAGAGACGCGCCCACGCCGCGCATGATGTCTCGACTTTGCTCGACACGAACGGGTCAGAGGTGTTTGGCGCGCTTCACCTCAACCCAGAGCGCTTCCTGCTCATCCAGTGACAGCGCCGCGAAGTCCTGTCCGCGCGCCTGCGCCAGCGCCTCCATCCCGCGAAACCGCGTTTCGAACTTGGCATTGGCCGCGCGCAGGGCCTCTTCCGGGGCCACGCCATAGGCCCGTACGGCATTGACGGCGGCGAACAGCAGGTCACCGGCCTCTTCTGTGCGTTCCGCATCTGTTCCGGCAGCAGCCAATTCGTCCAGTTCTTCAAACACCTTGGCCGCAGAGCCACTCGGATCGGGCCAGTCAAACCCCTGCCGCGCCGCACGCTTTTGCAGTTTTTCGGCGCGCATCAGCGCGGGCAGGGCGAGGGCGACGCCGTCCATCGCGCTGTTGGCGCCTTTGGCAGCGCGTTCCTTGGCCTTGAGCTTTTCCCAGCGGTCCTCGCGGCTTTGACCGAGATCGGGCGCGTCACCGAAGATGTGCGGATGGCGCGCTTCCATCTTGGCGCTGATCGCATCGGCAACGTCCGCGAAATCGAACAGGCCGCGTTCCTCGGCCATGCGCGCGTGGAACACGACCTGGAGCAGCAGGTCGCCAAGCTCGTCCTTGAGCGCGGCCATGTCGTCACGCTCGATCGCGTCGGCAACCTCATAGGCTTCCTCGATCGTGTACGGCGCAATCGTGGCGAAGCTTTGTGCCAAATCCCATTCGCAGCCGCGCTGCGGGTCGCGCAAGCGGGCCATGATCGAGAGGAGGCGGTCTAAGGGGGGCATGGCTGATCCGGCTATCGTGGAATGATAATATATATTATGTTAAATGATAGATGGAGCCAAAGCCCCCTCTCACGCGGGAATGCGCCCCGCAGCCCAGGCAACCAGGCCGATGATCGCGGCCCAGGCCAGCACCATCTTGATGGTTCCGACGCGGCCGTATCGTTCCACCACGTCTCCAACCGTACCCAGGCTGAGCAGCAGCCAGCCAAGCACCGACACGATCGAAACGATCATCGCAGTATTGCTCATGGCGCGATCTCCAGTCCGTCATAGCCGACCACTACGTGCGGCGGCACTTCGGCGCACAATGTGCGGTAATCCATGCTCTTGTCGAGATGCGTCAGCACGGCCTGACCGGCGCGGACCGCCTCGGTCAGTTCCAGCGCCATACCCAGATGCGCGTGGGTCGGGTGCGGTTCGCGGCGCAGGCAATCGACCACCAGCAGGTCCACGCCGTCGAACAGTTCGACCATTTCCCGCGTAATCGCGCTGAAGTCTGTCGCGTAACCGATGGATTTACCGTCACAATCAAACCGGTAGCCGGTGCTTTGCGCCGGGCCATGCGGCATCTGGCACCAGGCCACGCCAAACCCGACGCACATCCGCAGCCGGTCCAGCGGCTCGATATCGATGATCGTCGCATAACCGAATTCACCGGCGAAGACATAGCTGAAGCGGTTGCGCAGCCGCCGGACGGTTTCGGCCGAACCATAGCCCGGGATCGGCCCGCCGCGGCCATAGCGGAACGGGCGCAGGTCATCGATCCCGTGGCAGTGATCGGCGTGATCGTGGGTCCAGAACACCGCATCGATACTCGGCACATTGTTGGCGAGCAGCTGCGCGCGGCAATCGGTCGAGGTATCAACCAGAATCCGCTGACCGGCGTCGCTTTCCAGCAGGATAGAAACCCGCGTGCGGCGGTTGCGCGGTTCGGCGGGATCGCAGTCACCCCAATCGTTGCCGATCCGCGGCACTCCGGTCGACGTGCCGGAACCCAGGATCGTGACCTTCACAGGCCCGCCTTGGTGAACAGGCGGCGGAAATTGGCGGTGGTTGCATCGGCCAGTTGCTCTGGCGAAACCCCGCGCAGACCGGCCACGAACCGCGCCGTATCGGCGGTGAACGCCGGTTCGCACACCTGTCCGCGATGCGGCACGGGCGCCAGGAACGGCGCATCGGTTTCAACCAGCATCCGGTCTTCCGGCAATTCCGCCGCAATCGCCTGCAAGTCCTTGGCATTCTTGAATGTTACAATGCCGGACAGCGAGATCGTCAACCCCAGATCGAGCATCTTCGCGGCGAAACCGGCCGAGGCGGTGAAGCAGTGGATCAGCGCCGGATAGGCCCCCTGCTCCATTTCCTCAGCCATGATCTGCGCCGTATCGTCCTCTGCATCGCGGGTGTGCACGATCAGCGGCAGGCCGGTTTGGCGCGCGACGGAAATGTGCCTCCGGAAGAGTGCTTTCTGCGTCTCGCGGTCAGAATGATCGTAGTAATAGTCGAGCCCGGTTTCGCCGATTGCAATCACCTTGGGATGCTCGGCCGCGGCCAGCAGCGCCGCTTCGCCCATGTCGGCATGGGCATCGGCCTCATGCGGGTGGATTCCGACGCTGGCCCAGATATCGTCATGCCGCCCGGTGGTGGCGATCACCTGATCCCACTCGCGCTGGCGGGTCGAGATCGAGAGAAACCCCGTCACCCCCGCCGCCCGGGCGCGGTCCAGCACACCGGCCTGATCTTCGACCAGACCCTTGTATTCCAGGTGGCAGTGGGAATCGATCAGCATCAGGCGTCTTCGGCAGGCAGCTCAAGCCGGGGGAACAGCGGCGTGGGCGCGGCCAGCTTGAAATCACTTTCCGCCAGCGGCGAATACCAGTGCGCGCCAATCGTCTGGTAGCTCCGGTATTCCGCCGGAATTCCCATCATATCGAGCAATGCGTCGGCCTTGGCGGGGATCACTGCGCGGATGCCGACGGCAAGCTGCGCGATGCAGATGAACAGCGTGGCCAGCACGCTCTCCATCCGCTCCGGATCGGTCTTGCGCAGCGACCACGGGGCCTGAACATCGATATAGGCGTTGCAGGCGAACACCGCCTGCAGCCAGGCGTCGATCCCCTGTTGCAGCGCCAGATCGTCGAAAGCCGCAGGAATCTGCTGCTGCACGGCCTTGCCGACCTGTTCGAACAGCTCGTTATCCGCGACGTCATTGCCCCGGATCTGCGGCAACCATTCAAGGTTCTTGGCAATGAAGCTCAGCGTGCGCTGCGCCAGGTTGCCAAAGGCGTTGCCCAGCTCGGTATTGCCGCGCATTACGATGGCTTCGGGTGAATAGCTGCCGTCCTGACCGAACGCGACTTCGCGCATCAGGAAAAAGCGCAGCACATCGACGCCGAAGCGTTCCGCCAATTCCATGGGATCGGTCACATTGCCCAGCGACTTCGATTCCTTCTGCCCGCGGTTGAGCAGGAAGCCGTGGCTGAACACGTGGCGCGGCAGATCGATCCCGGCGCTCATCAGGAAGGCCGGCCAATAGACCGTGTGGAACCGGGTGATGTCCTTGCCAATCAGGTGGAGGTTTGCGGGCCACCACTTCTGAAATTCAACGGTTTCTTCGGGGAAGCCCAGTCCGGTGATGTAGTTGGTCAGGGCATCGACCCAGACATACATCACGTGGTTCTCGCTGCCCGGAACCTTGACCCCCCAGTCAAAACTGGTGCGCGAAACCGACAGGTCGCGCAGGCCGCCTTCGACGAAGCGCATGATTTCGTTGCGGCGGCTTTCCGGGCGGATGAAATCGGGCTGTTCGTTGTAGAGCTTCAGCAGCCGCTCGGCATATTTTGACAAGCGGAAGAACCAGCTTTCCTCAACCGTCCATTCCACCGGTGTGCCCTGGGGCGAAAGCTTCTCTCCCCCTTCCCCGGCTACCAGTTCGCTCTCGTCGTAATAGGCCTCGTCGCGGACCGAGTACCAGCCTTCGTAGCGATCGAGGTACAGGTCGCCATTGGCTTCCATCCGCCGCCACAGTTCCTGCGTCGCGGCGTGGTGGCGCGGCTCGGTGGTGCGCTGGAAGACGTCGTAAGATACGTTCAGACCGTCGCACATATCAATGAAATGTTGCGACATTTCGTTAGCGAGTTCGGCCGGAGTAACCCCCAGGTCACGCGCCTTTTGCGCCATTTTCAGCCCGTGCTCGTCCGTCCCGGTCTGGAACCGCACATCGCGGCCTTGCTGGCGCTGATGGCGGGCGATGACGTCGGCGGCGATTGCTTCATAGGCGTGGCCGATATGCGGCTTGCCGTTGGGATAGCTGATCGCGGTGGTAATATAAAATGGTTCGGCCATGGCCGTGGCAATCTTTCAATGAATTAGCGAGTGGCCTCTCTAGGCAGGGCGAGCGATGCCAGCAACCCGCCAATTTCCATCGCCACCAGCCCCGGATCGAAGTTGAAGGTGGGCAGCTGCGCGCCAAGTTTCACCAGATCGCCATGCGCCGCGATCACGCGGGCCTGCTGGTTGCGGGTGCCCCGGGCGAGCTGCGCAGTCACCACCGCGCGGGCGAGGTCGCAGACGGCTTGCTGGCGCTCGCGGCTTGGGCGTGCGCCGATCTCGTCGGCCAGAGCGCCGCGCAGGGCAAAGCCTTCGTCACCCTCGGTCAGGATCCGTTCCATCAGCTGGTGCAGCGGGCCCAGGTCCTGCTCGACAAAGGCCAGCGCCGCGCCGGGCGAACCCTCTGCCGCTGCTACCGCCGCCGCACGGGTGGCGGCATCGGCCTGCGGAGCCTCGCGGCGCAGCACCTCATCGACCTGCGCCTCGGCCAGCGGGGCAAACCGCAGCAGGCGACAGCGCGAACGGATCGTCGGCAGCAGCCGCCCGAGCCGGTGGGTGACCAGCAGGAAATAGGTCCCGACCGGCGGTTCCTCCAGGCTTTTCAGCAAGGCATTGACCGCGTTTTTTTCCAGATCGTCGGCCGGATCGATGATCACCACGCGGCGGCTTCCCAGCGTCGGGCGGGTGGTCAGCCGCTGTTGCAGCGTGCGGATCTCGTCGATCGGGATCGAGCGTTTCTTGCGGTATTCCTGCCCGTCCTCGCGCTTCTTGGCTTCTTCCTTGTTCTCGGGAGGGTGTTCGGGAACAAGGATGTCCGGATGGCGATCGGCGGGAGGCTGCGGCACACCAGCCTCGCGCACCAGTTCGGCGGCGGCGGCGCGGGCGAACTGGCCCTTGCCCAGCCCTTCCAGCCCGGTGAGGATCCAGGCGTGGTGCATCCGTTCTGACGTCATGGCCTCGCGCCATTCGTGCCAGGCCGCCTCGTGGCCGAGCAGGGTCATGGCAGCAGAGCGCCCAGCGCGGACATCACGCCCGCGTGAACTTCCGCCGCCGGACCATCACCATCGATCCGGGCAAAGCGCGCGGGCTCTTCCTTGGCAAAGCGGGCAAAGGCGGCGGCGACTTTGGCGTGAAAGGCCGCATCGCGCCCGCCGATCCGGTCGGCATTTCCGGCATCGCGCAGATCGAGCCGCGCGGCGGCAACTTCGGGCGAAACCTCGATCAGCAGCGTCAGGTCCGGGAGCAACCCGCCCGATCCGATCCGGTGCAATTCGCGCACTTCCGCATCGGACAGCCCCAGGCCCCCGCCCTGATAGGCACGACTTGAATCGACGAACCGGTCGCACACGACCCAGGCGCCGCGCGCCAGCGCGGGCTGGATCAGCCGCTCGACATGGTCAGAGCGCGCGGCGGCGAACAACAGGGCTTCGGCGCGGGCATTCCAGCCCTCCCCCGCGGTACCGAGCAGCAGCGCGCGGATCGCCTCCGCGCCCGGAGTGCCGCCGGGTTCGCGCGTCACCACCACTTCCAGCCCGCGCGCCCGCAGGGCATCGGCGAGCAGTCGGGCCTGGGTGCTCTTGCCCGCCCCTTCTCCGCCTTCAAAGGCTATGAATTTGCCGCGCGTCATTCGAACGCCCCTAGCAGGCCATTGACCAACCTGTCGATTGGCCCCGCCGGTTCCACCGCCCGCGCCGCAACGAGCGGGAGGTAGTGGACCGGCTGCCCTGCAATCGCCACTTCCAGCCCGGCCACTTGCGCGCCCTTGGCGATCGGGGCCTTGAGCGGCCCGGTATAGACAATCCGCGTGGTTACCGCCGGCGCGGTCCCTTTGGGCACGGCGAGCGAAAAGCCGCGTTCAAGCGCCAGCGGCACGCGCAGCGCATCGCCCAGCTGGACGCGGGCCTGGCCGATCACTTGCCCGGCCTGCCCCAGCGGGCGCGCATCCCACTGCGCATAGCCCCATTCGGCCAGCGCCTTGGCCGCATCGGCGCGCTGGGGCTCGCTCCAGACCCCGGCCACCACCAGCACCAGCCGCCGCCCGCCGCGCTCCACCGCGCCGAGGAAGTTGAACCCGGCCTCGAAGGTGTGCCCGGTCTTGATCCCGTCCGCCCCCGGCATGACCCCGGCAAAGGGATCGTGGCTGGTCAGCCGCTCGCCGCGCCAATCCATCGCCTGATGGCCGAAATAGCGGCGATAGAGCTGGGGGTGCTGTTCGATCAGGGCCTTGGCCAGTCGCACCAGATCGCGCGCGGTGACATAGGTTGCCCCGCGATCGGGATAGCCGCTGGGGGTGGCAAAGTGGCTGCCGGTCATCCCCAGCTCGCGCGCCCGCGCATTCATTGCCGCACACCACGCCTCGGTGCTGCCCAGCGCACCCTCTGCCAGCGCGACGGCGGCATCGTTGGCGGAAACGGTCGTCACGCCCATCAGCAGGTCGCGCACCGGCACCTGCTCGCCCGGGCGGAGCGACAAGGTGGTCCCCTTCCCTGCCCACCGGGCGGCGGTTTCCGGGCGCACGTTGAACGTGGCATCCTCGCGCAGCTTGCCCGCCTTGATCAGATCAAAGGCGACCAGCGCGCTCATCGCCTTGGTCATCGAGGCGGGGAGGAAGCGCTTTTCGGCGTCGCGCGCATAGAGCGTCTGCCCGGCGCTGAGATCGACCAGCAGCGTGACCGGTGCCTTGCCGACCACGGCGGGAACCGGCGCAGGCGCGGCCCCGCCTGCCGTGATCGGCATGGCCAGGGCCAGCAGCAGCAGCAAGGGAGGCTTCAAACGCAGTTCCTGTCGTCCCGGCATTCCGGCACGACCGGGAGCGTCTCCTAGTTGGCGTGCTGGATTCGCGCTTCGCTATAGCCCGCCGCCTTGGCCTTCGCCAGCGCGGCATCGGCTTCGGCCTGGGTCCGGAACGGGCCCATCCGCACGCGGTAGACCCCGCCCCCGGAACTGACCTGCGCGCCAACCTTGCCCGCCACCGCATTGGCGCGGTCCGGGCTGGAAAATGCGCCGATCTGCACGATCAGGCTGCCGCGCGGGATGGCGGCCGGTTCGGGCTTTGTAACCGGCCGGGCCGCTTTCGGCGGCGGCGGCGGTGCGGGCTGAGCCACTTGTGGTTCGGGTTTTACCGGGGCCAGCTTGGGCGGCAGCACTGCCCCGGCAGGCGGCAGCGGCGCTGCGGCGCGGGTCAGTTCACCGTTCTGCTGGCTCAGGCGGCGGCGCAGCACGTCAAGCAGCGCCTTGGGTGTATCCATCCGCGCGGGCACTTGCTGGCCGCTGCGCAGCATGGCGCGTTCGGGTTCGGGCGGATTGACCCGGCGCACGCGCACTTCGGCGCTGGGCTGGGTGGTCAGGCCCAATTGCGCGGCCGCGCCGGGCGAAAGCTGCACCAGCTGCGTGCCGTCCATCGGCCCGCGCCGTTCGACCCGCGCCAGGATCGTGCGCCCGCTGTCCAGCGAGGTCACTTCGACATAGCTCGGCAGCGGCAGGGTGTGGTGCGCCACGGTAATCGCCGGGCCGCCCTCTCCGCTGATCACGGCCACGCCGACCGCGTCGTAATTCATCACGTCGGCCGGGGTATAGCTGACCCCGCCGACGCTATAGGCCGGCCCCAGGACCATCGGGTAATCCCCGGCAGGCCCGGTTGGCGTCAGCGGAATCTGTTCGATTCCACCGCCGGAGCCACCACAGGCGGCAAGGAGGACAAGTGCCGCAAGCGGCAGGCTTCGGTTAACGGGCAATCTCATCTGCAAGCAACCCCACGGACAGTGCGTAGTAGTTCGAGCAGTTATATTGCAGGATAACCTTGTAATTCCCGGTTAACAGGAATGCGCCCGTGCCGCGCCCATCGGGTTCGATCAGCGTGGCCAGCGTCGTTTCGGGCAGATAGCCCAACGGCTGCACCCCCATGGCGCGCCATTCCGCTACGGTTTTCCACACCGATTGCCGGGCGTGAACCCGCGGACAGCTGGGCGCTTCGAGCCGGGTGACCACCGGCACGGCGTTGAAATCCGCCGGGACCGAGGCGCGCGTGCCCCAGCTTTCCCCCGGCCGCCATCCGGCATCGCGAAAATAGTTGGAAATCGACGCCAGCGTATCGGCCCGGTCATTCCAGATATCGGCATCGCCATCCCCGTCACCATCGCGGGCGAGTCGCAGATAGACGCTGGGCAGGAATTGCGGATTGCCGAAGGCCCCGGCCCAGCTGCCATAAAGGCGGTTGCGCGGCACCCCGCGATCGACCATTTTCAGCAGCGCGATGAATTCATCCGCGAACAGTTCGCGCCGCCGCCCTTCCCAGGCCAGCGTGGCGAGCGAACGGGCCAGATCGAAATCGCCCTTGTAACGCCCGTAATTGGTTTCATGCCCCCAGATCGCCAGGACGATCTTGGCCGGAACGCCGTAGTCCCGCTCAATCTGCGGCACGATCCCCGCCACCTGTTGCAGCATCGAACGCCCGCCGGAAATGCGGACAGTATCGACATGGCTGCGGAAATAGCCCGCAAAGCTGGGCGCGACCCCCGGCAAGGCCCCCGGCTGCGCGCGGTCAAGATCGATCACCCGCTGGTTCGGAGTCAGCCCCGCGGTCATCGCCGCGATCGTCCCCTCGCTCACCCCTTCGCGCCGGGCCCGCGCGGACAGCAATTGCATGTAGCCATCGAAACTGACGCCCCCCTGCGCCCCATCCTGCGCCGCGACCGGCGCGGCAGGCGGCGAGAACAGGGCCACGGCCAGCCCCAGGGGAAGTGCCAGTTTGAGCTTGCGATACAGCGACATCACCCCCGTTTCGCACAGCCCAGCGGCAATGCAAACACCAAACCACGTGACAATCGCCCACGAGAGCGCTAGCCGCGCCAGAACGGACAGGTGGCCGAGTGGTTTAAGGCAGCGGTCTTGAAAACCGCCGTGGGTGCAA
>CAZKAX010000101.1:0-10791 GCA_964550775.1 uncultured Novosphingobium sp.
CGAAGTCGAGACACGCAGGCGCGAGGTGTCTCGACTTCGCTCGACACGAACGGAGGGGGTGGGTTTGGTTCATAGGGCTTTGAGCGCGGGGTAGGCTGCGCGGAATTTTTCGAGCTTGGGGGCAAGCGCATTGGCCAGCGCCGGATCGGGCGCGATGCTGGCCAGTACCGGGGGGCGGGGGCACACTTCGGCCACGCTCTCGCCGGTCACCGCAATCCGCGCCAGCCGCGCCGCACCCAGCGCCGGGCCGACTTTGCCGCCATCGAGGTAGTCGAGCGTTACCCCCAGACTGGCAGCGATGATCCGGCCCCAATAGTGTGAACGCGCACCGCCGCCGATCACTGACAGCCGCTCGATCCGGGTACCCGCGCTTTGCAGGGCGGCCAGGCCATCGGCGTGGGCGAAGGCGACCCCTTCCAGCACGGCTGCGGCAAGCCTGCCCGGTGTGCTGTCGTTCGACAGGCCCAGCCAGGCGGCGCGAATGTGCGGGTCATTGTGCGGGGTGCGTTCGCCCGACAGGTAGGGCAGGAACAGTTCGGGTCCGCTGACCACTCCAACCTGCTCTGCCGCAGCCAGCAGAGCGGGAACATCCATGCCCAGCGCCTGCGCCGCCCAGTCCAGGCAGCTCGCGGCAGACAGATGGACGCTCATCTGGTGCCACATTCCGGGCAGGCAATGGCAGAACGCATGGACCGCGCCTGCCGGGTTGGGTCGGAAGCTGTCCGTCGCTACGAAGATCACGCCCGATGTGCCGAGCGAGAGCAGGGCATGGCCTTCACCCACCACCCCCACGCCGACCGCACCGGCGGCATTGTCACCCGCCCCGGCAGCAATCGGCACTTGCGCCATGCCCCAGCGCGCGGCCTGCTGCGCGCGCAACTGGCCGGTGGCCGCCGTACCCTCATAAAGCGCGGGCATCGCCGCGCGGGTCAGCCCGGTGGCGGCGAGCAGCTCGTCCGACCAGTCGCGCTTCGCAACATCGAGCCACAGCGTTCCCGCGCTGTCCGACAGGTCGCTGGCCTTGTCGCCGCTCAGCCACAGCCGCACGTAATCCTTGGGCAACAGCACGGTGCGAACCTGTTCGAACAGCGCGGGTTCGTGCCGCCGCACCCAGGCCAGCTTGGGTGCGGTAAAGCCCGGCATGGCGAGGTTGCCCGCGATGCGGTGGAGGTCCGGCACGGCCGCTTCCAGCTCGGCGCATTCAGCGAAACTGCGTCCGTCGTTCCACAGGATCGCGGGGCGCAACGGCTGGTCATCGGCTCCGAGCAGAGTCGCGCCATGCATCTGCCCGGCAAGGCCGATCCCTTGCACTTGCGCGCGCAAGGCGGCGGGCAGGGCCAGCACGGCCTGATCGGTCGCCGTGCACCAGTGGTCCGGGTCCTGCTCGGACCACAGCGGCTGCGGACGCAATACGGAAAGCGGCGCGCTGGACTGGGCGGCAACCGCCCCGGCTGTGTCGATCAGCACCGCCTTGACGCCGGATGTGCCGATGTCGATGCCGAGGAACATTTCCGCTTAGCCCCGCGCGTCTTCGAGGATCAGTTCGCTGGCGCGCTGAGCGAGAGCGATCACCGGGCCGTTGGTATTGCCCGAGACCGGGGCCGGCATGACCGAACAATCGACCACCCTCAGCCCTGCGATCCCATGCACCCGGCAGCGCGCATCGGTGACCGAGGTCTTGGGATCGGTGCCCATCGAGCAGGTGCCGGTGCCGTGCAGTCCGGCTTCGATCATCTTGGCGAGTTCGGTGGCGATCGCGGCGTCGTCCTGCACCTCCGCCCCGGGCATCCGCTCCTTGCCGATGAAGCTGGTCAGCGGGGCAGAGCCGGCGATCTTGCGGAACAGCTTGAACAGCTCGATCGCCTTGGCCTGATCGTAGGGATCGGCCCAGATCGGCGCGTCGATCAGGGGGCTCTGGCGATAGTCGGGCGAAGTCAGCGTGATCGATCCGCGGGCGCGGGGGCGCAGGTGATAGCCGCTGAAGGTCAGCCCCGGATTGGGGGTCAGCGGGCTGCCGGGGCGCGCCGCCATTTCGTTGACCGTGCGCATCGCAAAGGGCGCGGCGGCGATCTGGAAATCGGGCCAGTCGGGATCGGTGCCCTCGCTGGCGATCAGCCCGGTCAGCGGCATGCCGACCCGGGCGAGGTGGCCCTTGCCGGTCAGGAAATACTGCAAGGCATTGCGGTACAACCGCCAGCCGAAGAATTCGCGGTTGGTGCCGGGATGATTGGTCAGGTCGAACGAGACGCCGAACTTCTGGTGATCGGCCAGGTTGTGGCCCACCGCCGCCAGTTCGTGCAGCACCGGAATACCGAGCGCCTGCAAGGCTGCGCCCGGCCCCACGCCCGACAGTTGCAGCAACTGCGGCGAGCCATAGACTCCCGCGGACAGGATCACTTCGCGCGCGGCAGACAGGGTCCGTTCCTGCCCCTGCGCCTCCGTCACCACCCCGGTCGCGCGGCCCTCTGCGATCACCAGCCGCTTGACGGCGGTGTGCAGCAGCACCGTCAGGTTGCGGCGCTGCTGCACCGGCATGACGAAGGCCTTGTAGGTGCTTTCGCGCACACCTTTGCGATCGACCGTATATTGCGATCGGCCCGCCGCCGGGCCGCCCGGCGTGGTGACATCGCCCAGCCACGGCATGCCCGCCTGTTCGAACCCGGCCGCCAGCGCATCGAACACCGGAGACTGATAGGTGCTGGGCGTTATCTGCAATTCGCCGTTCTGCCCGCGTCCCGGATAGGCTCCCGGATCACGGTAGCTTTCGATCCTGCCGAAACAGCGCGCAATCTCGTCCCAGCCCCAGCCGGGCAGGCCCCAGGCGTCATAGTCCTTGGGCACACCGGTCAGATACCAGGTCCCGTTGATCGCGCTCGATCCGCCCAGACCCCGGCCATAGGTGTGGATGCCGGGGCGCATGCCTTCGCGCGGTTGCAGCGGATAGATCCGGAAATAGGCCGGGTTGCCCATGATCTTGATGAACCCGCCGGCCATCCTGATGAAGGGATGCTGGTTGTCCCCGCCATCCTCGATCAGCAGCACGCGGGTGGCCGGGTCGGCGCTCAGCCGGTTGGCCAGCACGCAACCGGCCGATCCCGCGCCAACTATGATGTAATCGAATTCGGCCACCCAAGGCTCCCCACCCGCGCGGACGCGTTTAGAACAATAGTTCCGATTTTTTCAGCACGAGGCTTGACCCCCTGTCAAGCGATAAGTAGAACGTGGGTTCTAATTAATCGGAGAGGCGAAATGCTGCCAGTCGAACGGGTGATCGGGGAAGAGGGGCTGTGCGCCGCGCCGCAGGGTCTGCGGCTGGCAATGCGGCTGCCGTGGTATCGCTCGCTGCCGTTCTCGACCGTGGCGGTGGCCAGTCTGGCGATCGATGGCGAGGCGGTCGATCTGGCTGACGCGCGCATCGAATATGATGGCGAAACCTGGCCGCTCGCCGCCAATGGCGAACAGGTCGACAGTTTCTGGTTCGTGCGCGACAGCGCCTTTCTGGTCCTGCCGGGGCGCAGCCTGCCCGCAGGTAGCGCGCACGAAGTGGCGCTGAACGTGCTGGTCAGCCCGCCCTATATCCCTGGCATGACCCGCACCAATCCGCAGACCGAAACGCTGATCGTCGAGTGAAGGACGCCATTGCCATGACCACGCTCACCGTCCCGCAGATCGGCGTCACGCTCTATTCCTTCACCAACGAATGGCTCACCCGCCAGTACGACTTGCCCGGCCTGCTGCGCGAAGTGGCCGCGCGCGGGTTGGGCCCGAATATCGAGATCATCGGGTTCCAGAACTTCAAGGAATTCCCCGACATCTCGGATGATTTCGCGGCGCGGTTCAGGGACATGATCGCGGAGGTCGGACTCAACCCGGTCAGCTGCGCGATCAATTCCGACCGCTTCCTGCGCCCCGGCCAGCAGCCGATCGACGATGCTTCGCTGGTCGAATATCATAAGCGCCAGCTGCGCAGTGCGAAGAAAATGGGCTTCTCGCTGGTCCGTTACCAGTTCGCCCTGCCGGTGGAATTGCTGCCGCAAATCGCGCCCTATGCCGAAGAGCTGGACATCCGCATGGGGGTGGAAGTTCACGCGCCGATGTGGGCTGGGCATCCGGCGGTTCAGGCCTATGGCGAAATGTATGACAAGCTGAACACGCCGTACCTCGGCTGGATCCCCGATTTCGGCGGCACGGCCAGCCGGATCCCGGAATCGATGTTAAACGCTGCCCGCGCGGCGGGGGCGACGGAGAGCTTGCTGGGCAAACTGAAAGAGGTCTGGCTGGAGCCAGGGATGAGCCACGAAAAGGCCGGCCGTCTGCGCGAATGGGCGCTGGCCAATGGCCATGCCCCCGCGCATATCCAGGCCGCCAGCCTGGCCTTCTTCATCCTTTCCAACAACGATCCCAAAAGCTGGGCCGCGCTGGTCGACCGGACGATCCATATTCACGGCAAGTTCTATGGCGTGGGTGAGGATCTGGTCGAGGAAGCGATCGACTATGCCGCGATCCTGCCGCTGTTCCGCGATGGCGGGTTCACTGGGACGATCGTTTCAGAGTGGGAAGGCCACGCCTATCTGGGCACTGGCGGCTTTGAACAGGTCGCGCGGCATCAGGCGATGTGCCGCAAGATCCTGGCCAGTTGAGCGCGAGCAGGGTGGCCCAGCCGTCCCGCCGCCGTCAATGCCGGTCCAGCCAGGCGAGATACTGGTCGATCCACAGGTCGCTGGTTGTGCCCTTGATCCCCATGCCGAACCCGTGGCTGCCGCCGGAATAGAGGTGAAATTCGGTCTTGGGGCTTTCGGCCATCCATGACTGAAGCAAGCCCAGCTTGCCCTGCACGAAAAGCGGATCATCTGCCGCGATTGCCAGGAACAGCGGCGGGCGGGGTCCGCCTTTGACCGCTTGGGTCATTGGCGGATAGACCAGCGCGACATTCTCAGCGAGGCGCGCCTCGTCCTTCGATTCCAGCAAGCGAATTGCGGTGCGCGCGCCGGCAGAAAAACCGACCACCCCGATCCTGCCCGCATCCAGCCCGCGGCTGGCGGCCTGATCGCGGACCAGCCGCAGCGCTTCGGCCAGGTCATCGACTGCGGGAGGATTGTCGGCCAGCTCGCCCTTGCCAAGGTTGCCGAACAACCTGGCTAGGCCGGCCATATAGGCCGCGTTGTCGCGCGAGGTTTCGACCGTGCGGTACTTGACCACGAACGCAGTAAAGCCGCGCGCGGCGAGGGCATCGGCCACCCGGAAGCCTTCCTGTTCGATCGAGACGAACTGGTAACCGCCGCCCGGAACCACCACTACCGTCTTGCCGTTGGCCCGCCCGGGCTTGGGCAGCACCGGGTAGACTGCGGGGCAGGTCACGTTGCGGACGTTGATCTGCTCGAACATCCGTTCCCACTGCTCGGCACCGTCGCACTTTGCCGCGCCAAACGGGAGCGCGGGGCGCTGGACCGGCAGGACTGATTCGGGCGGTGGCAACTGCGCGGCGGCAGGCCATGCCAGCAGTGCTGCGGCCAGGCCCAGCAGGGCTGCGATGGTCCGGCTCATTAGCGTCACTCCGCGCGGAAATAGGCGAGGCACATCCGCCCGAGCTCGCGTTTCAGCAAGCTCCAGTCGTAATCGTGCGCCGCCTCTCCGCTCGATCCCAGGCTCAGCTGCCGGGCAAGCGTGGCGAACACGATGTGATAGGCAGACTGGGCCTTGACCTTGTGGTCGCTGCCGCCGAATTCGGCGGCGTGGGCCAGCATCGCTTCGGTGCTCTGGCTTTCGGCGCGCAGGGCATGTTCCTTGCCGGGGGCAGAGACCAGCGGATCGAACGCCGCGCGCTCCATCGTCAGGCGCAGCAAGGGGGCGTGGCGGCGCAGGATCTCGGCATAGCCTTCGACATAGGCGGGGACGAAGCTGGCCAGATCGGGGCAATCGCTGGACAGCAGGTCCATCAGCGCGCCTTCATCGGTGGCCAGCGCATCCAGCGCCTCGGCAATCACGCCGCGCACCAGGTTGTCCTTGCTTTCAAAGCGCAGATAGATCGATCCGATCGAAACCTGCCCACGTTCGCTGACATCCTGCAGCGTGAATTCCTCGCTCCCGCGTTCCAGCATCAGTTCACGCCCGGCCGCGAGCATGCGTTCCAGCGAAGCCTTGGACCGGCCCTGCTGCGGCTTGCGGCTGACGCTGGCGACGGCCAGGGCCGGAGCTTCGTCCTTGGTTTTCACTCGGCTGGGCATGGGAAGTACCTGTTGCAATGCTGGCGCGATGGTTCGCTGCGCATGTGCGCCAGCTTGGCGCGAAGGTAAACCGGGTTTTACGCAGGTTTGCGCCAGACCGGCCCCGCGATGAAGGCGATCAGCCCCGCGACAAGCCCGACCGTGCCCATGACTGCAAATGCACCCTGCATCGAACCCCACCGCTCATCCAGTACATGAACCAGCCGGGGTGACTGCGATTGCCCCAGAAAGAACGCCGCCGTCCACAGCCCCATGCCGGTGCCGCGATGGGCGAAATCGAACTTGGTCTGGGTCCAGGCGATCAGGGTCGGCACGGCCATCCCGGCGGCGGTCTGCTGCACCACCAGCGCCAAGGCCATCGCGGTGACCGAACTGGCCAGCCCCATCCCCGCCAGCCCGCCGCCCAGCAGCACCAGGAAACTGCCCAGTTGCACGGCATTGCTGCGTCCTGCGCTCAGCTTGAACAGCACCGCGCCCAGCAGGATGAAGAACTGCGGAATAAAGATCGTTGCAGCATAGACTTGCGGATCGTTCACCCCGACCTCGGCAAAGACCAGCGAACCATTGATGATGAACACGTAATAGAGCATCGAGCAGAACAGCGTGACCGCTGCGATCAGCACGGCACTGCCCCAGGGGAATGGCCCCTTTGCTGCGGCCGGTGCAGCATCGGCGGCCCGTTCGCGCGGTTTGGGTTCGAACAGCCAGACCAGAATTGCTGCCCAGATCGGGA
Source organism: uncultured Novosphingobium sp. (assembly GCA_964550775.1). GTDB lineage: Bacteria > Pseudomonadota > Alphaproteobacteria > Sphingomonadales > Sphingomonadaceae > Novosphingobium. Next base: position 6,958 of record CAZKAX010000101.1, read on the forward strand.
AGGCGATCAGGTAGACAAAGAACACACCGTTCCACTGCGTCTTGCTGGCATAGCCGACCAGCAGTGCGACGAACCCGGCGATGAACGGGCCCAGCAGGCCTTGCAGGAACAGCCAGTTTCGGCGGCCCTTGTCATCCCAGTAATCGCCGATCAGGGTGTTGACCACGGTCAGGATTCCGGCCTCTGACACGCCCAGCAGCAAGCGCGACCAATAGATCTGGTCCAGATTGTCGAGCAGCAGCGGGGCTGCGCCGAAAATGCCGTAAAGTCCGGTGCACAGCAGCAGCAGGCGCCGCCGTCCGAACCGGTCGACCAGCAGCCCGGCAAAGGGTGCGAGCAAGGCCATGGCCAGCCCGGGTGCGCCGATCATGGCGGGCACTTTGGCGCGGGCATCGGGATCGTCCGCGAAGTGCTGGATCATGGTCGGCACGGCGGGCCCCATCGCAACGATGGCGATAATCGGGAGGAAGGCCGCGATAACGATCGTCACCCCTTGCGGACGCAGCGTCAAATCGCGAAAGAATTGGGCGATCCGGTTCATGCTCACTCCCCCCCTGCCACGCATCGGGTAACGCGGCTTGACGGTGAGGAACGTAACGAACTAGAACACGAATTACAAATACAGAGTTGGGAGCCAGCGATGCGTCGATTGCGGATGGGGATGATAGGCGGGGGGGCGGGCAGTTTCATCGGCCCGATCCACCGCATCGCTGCCGAACTTGACCGCGAAATCGAGCTGGTCGCCGGAGTGTTTTCCAGCGACGCGGACCGCAGTGCCGCAGCCGGGGAAAGCTACCGGATCGATCCGGCGCGGGCCTATCCCTCGCTCGATGCGATGTTCGCGGGGGAAAGCGCGCGTGCCGACGGGATCGATTTCGTCAGCATTGTCAGCCCCAACCACCATCACTTGCCCGCCGCGCGCGCCGCCTTGGCGGCGGGCCTGCCGGTGATCAGCGACAAGCCGGCCACCGCGACCCTGGCTGAGGCGCGCGAACTGGGGGACTGCGTGGCGAAGGCCGGGCTGCCCTATGCCCTGACCCATACCTATTCGGGCTATCCGCTGGTGCGTGAGGCGCGGGCACGGGTAGCCGCCGGGCAGATCGGCACGGTGCGCAAGGTAGTGGTCGAATATCCGCAGGGCTGGCTGGCAGGGGAAGCCGTGGGTAAGCAGGCCGAATGGCGCGTCGATCCGGCCCGCAGCGGCCCTGGCGGCTGCATTGGCGATATTGGCACCCATGCATTCCAGCTGGCCGAATTCATCACGGGGCTGAAGGTAACGCAGATCCTGGCCGATCTGGGCGCGGTGGTGCCTGGGCGTCCGGTCGATGACGATTGTACGGTGTTGCTGCGTTTCGAAAACGGTGCGCGCGGCGTGCTGCTGGCCAGCCAGATCGAAGTGGGCGAGATGAACGGGCTGCGGATCCGGCTCTATGGCGACAAGGGCGGCATGGTGTGGAAGCAGGAAGTGCCCAATAGCCTGACGATCAACACGCTGGATGGCCGCACCGAAGTGATCCATGCGGGCGGGCCGCTGCTCGGCCCCGATGCCGCCAGCCGCACCCGCACTCCGGCGGGTCATCCGGAGGGCTATCTCGAAGCCTTCGCCAATCTCTACCGCGATTTCGCAGCCGTGCTGCGGGGCGATGCCGCGCCGCTGCTGCCGGGGATCGAAGATGCCCTGCGCGGCATGACCTTTGTTGACACCGCCGTCTCCGCCAGCAAGGCCGGGGCTGGCTGGGTGCCGTTGACCGTTTGAGGACCAGACACATGAAGACCATCAAGGGCCCCGGAATTTTCCTCGCCCAGTTCGCGGGCGCCGAGCCACCGTTTGACAGCCTGCCCGCGATTGCCGACTGGGCGGCGGGCCTTGGCTACAAGGGCATCCAGATCCCGACCTGGGAGAAGGGCCTGTTCGACCTCAATCTCGCCGCGAACAGCCAGACATACTGTGACGAATTGAAAGGCATGCTGGCCGACAAGGGGTTGGAAGTAACCGAGCTCAGTACGCACTTGCAAGGCCAACTGGTCGCCGTGCACCCCGCGTTCGATGCGCAGTTCGATGGCTTTGCCCCGCCTGAGGTTCACGGCAATCCCGCAGCGCGGCAAGCCTGGGCGGTGGAGCAGGTGTGCAAGGCCGCCAAGGCCAGCCGCAACCTGGGGCTTACCGCCCACGCGACCTTCTCGGGCGCGCTGGCCTGGCCCTATTTCTACCCCTGGCCCGCGCGCCCCGCCGGGCTGGTCGAGGATGCCTTCGATGAATTGGCCCGCCGCTGGAAGCCGATCCTGGATGTATTCGAGGATAACGGCGTCGACGCTGCTTACGAGATCCACCCCGGTGAGGACCTGCACGACGGCGTGACCTTTGAGATGTTCCTGGAACGCGTCGGCAACCACCCGCGCGCGAACATCCTGTATGATCCCAGTCATTTCGTGCTGCAACAGCTCGATTACCTTGCCTACATCGATCTCTACCACGAACGGATCAAATGCTTCCACGTGAAGGATGCAGAATTCCGCCCCAATGGCCGCAGCGGGGTCTATGGCGGCTATCAGTCATGGGTCGATCGCCCGGGCCGGTTCCGTTCGCTCGGCGATGGACAGGTCGATTTCGCCGCGATCTTTTCCAAGATGGCGCAGTACGATTTCCCCGGCTGGGCCGTGCTCGAATGGGAATGCACGCTCAAGCATCCGGAGCAGGGCGCCGCGGAAGGCGCGCCGTTTATCGCGCAGCACATCATCCGGGTTACGGACCATGCGTTTGACGATTTCGCGGCTGGCGGATCGGACCGCGCACTCAACCAGCGTTTGATGGGGATTGCCTGAGCATGATCCTGAACCGCCGCCTATTCTTCGCAGGAGCCGCTGCCATGTCCATGAGTGCCACCAACGCACTGGCCAAGCCGCGCAAAGGCTTTTTCGCGCGAGCCGGCCGGCAGATCGGGCTGCAACTCTACACCTTGGGCGATGAGCCAGCGCAGGATCTGGACGGGACCTTGGGCAAACTGGCGACGATCGGGTACAAGGACCTGGAGCTGCCCGGAATGCTGGGCAAGACGCCGGTCCAATTGCGCGCTGCGGCGGAACGTGCCGGGGTGCGATTCAGTTCGATCCATCTGCCCGGCACGGCAATGATGGCGGGCGGCGGCCTGTCATTCGCTTCGCCGGTCCAGCAGATCGCCGATGCGCTGGGCGTGATGGGTATCGCCAGCGCGGTGCTGCCGATCATGCTGCTGCCTGACAATTTCCTGGAAGCCCCGGGGGCAAGCTTTCCCGAAAAGATCGCCAGTTCCATCGCCGGATCGAACGGTGACATCTGGAAACGGACGGCGGCGGTGCTGAATGAGCAGGCAGCAGCCCTGCGCTCAGCGGGTATCGCGGTCGGCTATCATAACCACAATGTCGAATTTGCGCCGGTCGGCACCAACACCGGCTGGGAAATCCTGACCCGCGAATGCGATCCGAAACTGGTGAAGTTTGAAATCGACCTGGGCTGGATTGCGGCGGCCGGCCATGATCCGGCGACTTTCCTGGCGCAGCACAGTGGCCGCGTCCGCTGGCTTCACCTCAAGGATCTCAAGGCGACGACCTTGACCAATTTCGCACTGAAGATGGATCCAACCGAAGTCGGTTCGGGCAAGCAGAATTGGCCAGCCATATTGAAGGCCGCGCAGCGCGCCGGGGTGGAACACTATTACGTCGAACAGGAGCCACCCTTTGCCATCACCCGGATGCAGGCGGTGCAGCGCTCGTTCGACTATCTGGCGCAGGTTTGACCGCGCGGACGCTCAGTCCTCCAGCGCCATTTCCTTGACGCATTTGGTGGTCGGCACGAAC
>CAZKAX010000102.1:0-10381 GCA_964550775.1 uncultured Novosphingobium sp.
CGATGGAACTGGCCCCGGGGCTGGGTCTGGCCAGCCGGATCGTCGATCTGGTTTCGACCGGCAAGACGCTGAAGGACAATGGCCTGGTTGAAACCAGCCAGATCCTGCAAATTTCCGCGCGACTGATCGTCAACCGCGCCGCGCTCAAGACGGACGAGCGGGTGGCCGCGCTGGTCGAGAATTTTCGCGCCCTCGTCAGCCAGCAGCAGGCCGCCTGATGCTTCGCCTCAAGACCAGCGACGCGCAGTTTGATCAGGCGTTCCGCCGCCTTGTGGCCGACCGCCGCGAAAGCGATGCGAATGTTGCGCGCGATGTGCAAGTGATCCTGTCCGACGTACGTGCACGCGGCGATGCGGCGCTGGTGGAACTGACCGCGAAGTTCGATGGCCACGCCTTATCGGATGATGATGACTGGCGCATTTCACCAGAAGCCTGCCGCGAGGCCTTTGACGCGCTGAAGCCGGATCTGCGCGCCGCGCTGGAACTCGCCGCCGCGCGCATCCGCGCCTACCATCAGGCGCAGTTGCCGGTGGACCGCGATGATTTGGATGAAGCCGGGGTCCGGCTCGGCGCACGCTGGCGGGCGGTGGACGCAGCCGGGCTCTATGTCCCGGGCGGCCGGGCGGCCTACCCTTCTTCGCTGCTGATGAATGCGATTCCGGCCAAGGTGGCCGGGGTTGAACGGCTGGTGGTGGTCACCCCGACGCCCAAGGGCCAGGTCAACCCGCTGGTCCTCGCCGCCGCGCATCTGGCGGGCGTGGACGAAGTGTGGCGTGTTGGCGGGGCGCAGGCTGTCGCGGCGCTGGCCTATGGTACGCAGCGGATCAAGGCGGTGGACGTTGTCACCGGCCCCGGCAATGCCTGGGTCGCCGAAGCCAAGCGCCAGCTCTACGGCGTGGTCGGGATCGACATGGTGGCCGGCCCCAGCGAAATCCTGGTGATCGCAGATGGCCAGAACGACCCCGAATGGACCGCCGCTGACCTGCTGAGCCAGGCCGAGCACGATCCCAGCGCGCAATCGATCCTGATCACCGACGATCCGCTGTTTGCCGATACCGTGGCCGACCGCGTCGGGGTGGAACTGGCCATGCTGCCCACCGCGCGGGTTGCGGCGGACAGCTGGAACACGCACGGCGTGATCATCGAAGTCGACACCATGGATGAGGTCCCGGCGCTCGCCAATGCGCTGGCCGCAGAGCATGTCCAGCTGGCCGTCGAAAATCCCCAGCCACTGATGGACGCGATCCGCCATGCCGGATCGGTGTTCCTGGGGCGGATGACTCCAGAGGCGATCGGCGACTATGTGGCGGGGCCCCACCACGTGCTGCCCACCGGACGGCGCGCGCGGTTTTCTTCAGGACTTTCCGTGCTGGACTTCATGAAGCGCACCAGCTTCATCCAGCTTGACGAAGCAGCGTTGCGGGCGCTTGGCCCGGCAGCGATCGAGCTGGCCGAGGCCGAGGGGCTGCCCGCCCACGCGCGCTCGATCGAAGTGAGATTGGGAATATGAGAGCGCACAACAGCAAGTCATCGCGCGCCCGCGCCGCCGCGCGGCTCGCCGCCGTTCAGGCGCTTTACCAGCGAGACATGGAGGCAACCCACCTGCCCACCCTGCTCGACGAGTTCCACCGCCACCGTTTGGGCGCGGAGATCGAGGGCGATCAGTATGCCCAGGCCGAAGTCGCCTTCTTCGACGATGTGGTGAAAGGCGTTTACGCCCGGCTGGACGAGATCGACGAGGTGCTGACCAGCAAACTCGCCGAAGGCTGGACCCTGGCCCGGCTCGACAAGACCATGCACCAGATCCTGCGCGCCGGAACCTATGAACTGCTCGCACGGACGGACGTCCAGACCGGCACCGTGATCAGCGAATACGTCGATGTCGCGCACGCCTTTTTCGAGCGGCGCGAGGCGAAATTCGTCAACGGGCTGCTTGATGCGGTTGCAAAGGATGTGCGGTAGGGGCCTTCAAATCCCTCTCCATTTTTGGCGAATGCCACAAATGGGGAGGTGGCAGCGCGAAGCGCTGACGGAGGGGGGATGCAGCTAAGCGACACCCCTCCACCACGCCCTGCGGGCGCGGTACCCCTCCCCATTTTTGCTACGCAAAAATGGGGGAGACCTTGATGGCCATGACCACCGAACCCCAATTCATCGCCGCCCTGCAGGCCCTTGCCACGCACCCCGCCGCACGCGGGTTGGAGGATGATGCGGCGGTGCTGGAAATTGGCGGTGAAGCCATGGTGCTGACCCATGACATGCTGGTCGAAGGAGTGCATTTCCTGCCCGGACAGGACCCGGCGGATGTCGCCTGGAAACTGGTCGCCACTAACCTGTCAGACCTCGCCGCCAAGGGTGCGGAGCCGTTGGGGGTTCTGCTGGGCTATCAGCTGGGCAAGGACGACGCGCGGTTTCTGGACGGGCTGAGCGTGGTACTGGAGCATTACGGCGTCCCCCTGCTGGGCGGCGATACCGTGGGCGGTGCGGGCCCGCAGGCGATGGGGCTGACCGCGCTGGGACGCGCCACCCACCGCCCGGTGCCATCGCGCGCCGGGGCGCAGCTTGGCGATCAACTCTATCTCACCGGCCCGTTAGGCGCGGCAATGCTGGGGCTGGAAGCCTTGCGCAGCGGCAGCGGAGACAGCACGGCCTATTGCCGTCCGCTGGCCTTGCTGGCGCAGGGCTGGGCGCTTGCCCCGCATGTCACGGCGATGATGGATGTGTCGGACGGCCTGCTGCTCGATGCCAGCCGCATGGCCAAGGCGAGCGGGCTTGCCTTTGATATCGACCCCGCCGCGGTCCCTCTCGCCTGCCCGGAAGAGCGCCGTGACGAGGCGCTGCGCTGGGGGGATGACTATCAGCTGCTGTTCACGCTTCCGGCCGGATTCGAACCGCCGATTCCGGCCTTCCGGATCGGGCGGGCCCAAGCGTTTGCCGGTGCGCCTGTGCTGCTGGACGGAGAGCCGCCCCGGGCCGACCTTCCCCTGGGCTACGAACACCGCTGATTTTTCCCCAACTCACGCGGAAATCCGCCGCATTGGGCACTTGCACCCCTGCTCTGCTTCCCTATACGGGTCCGCGCATAAGAGGTCCGTGCCAAACGGGCCCTATGGGGACATTAGTTCAAGGATAGCCAAAGGGGGTACCCTCACGTGAGTCTCGTCGCAATTTCAATCGCCCTGGGGGCGTTAGCCATCGTGTATGGCTTCGTTACCAGCCGGCAGGTGCTTGGCGCCTCGGCCGGTAACGAAAAGATGCAGGAGATCGCCGGTGCGATCCAGGAAGGCGCGCAAGCCTACCTGAAGCGCCAGTACACCGCCATTGCCATTGTCGGCGTGGTGGTTGCGGTGATCATCATGCTTTCGCTGGGCGGTATTTCCGCCGCCGGCTTCGTGCTGGGTGCCGTGCTTTCGGGCGCGGCGGGCTTCATCGGCATGAACGTGTCGGTTCGCTCGAACGTCCGCACCGCTGCCGCTGCGCAGGTCGGGCTGCAACAGGGCCTGACCCTGGCGTTCCGCGCGGGCGCGATCACCGGCATGCTGGTGGCGGGGCTTGCCCTGCTCGCGATCGCCGGGTTCTTCTGGTACCTGACCGGTCCGGCTGGCTATGCCGCCAATGACCGCGTCGTGGTGACCGGGCTGACCGCTCTGGCGCTCGGCGCTTCGCTGGTTTCGATCTTCGCCCGTCTCGGCGGCGGGATCTTCACCAAGGCGGCTGACGTGGGCGCGGACCTGGTGGGCAAGGTCGAAGCAGGCATCCCCGAAGACGATCCACGCAACCCCGCCGTGATCGCCGACAACGTCGGTGACAACGTGGGTGACTGCGCCGGGATGGCGGCTGACCTGTTCGAAACCTACGTCGTGACTGTTGGCGCCACCATGGTGCTGACCGCGCTGCTGGTGAAGGGCGTGGCCGACATCGTTCCGCTGATGAGCCTGCCGCTGCTGATTGGCGGCGTCTGCATCGTCACTTCGATCATCGGCACCTACTTCGTCAAGCTGGGCAAGTCGAACAACATCATGGGCGCCATGTACAAGGGCTTCCTGGTGACTGCCGTGCTCTCGATCCCCGCGATCCTGTGGGCCATGCGCACTGCGCTGGGCGACATGACCGTGCCAATCGGCGATACCGGGATCACCGGCGAAGCACTGTTCTGGTGCGCGCTGCTGGGCCTGATCATCACCGGCCTGATCATCTGGATCACCGAATACTACACCGGCACCAACTATCGCCCGGTGCGTTCGATTGCCAAGGCTTCGGAAACGGGCCACGGCACCAACGTGATCCAGGGTCTGGCAATCAGCCTGGAATCGACGGCCATGCCGACGCTGGTGATCGTCACCGGCATCATCGTGGCCTTCAAGCTCGCGGGTCTGCTGGGCATCGCCTATGCCGCCACCTCGATGCTGGCGCTGGCCGGCATGGTCGTTGCGCTCGACGCTTACGGTCCGGTGACCGACAACGCCGGCGGCATTGCCGAAATGGCGGGTCTCGACGATTCGGTCCGTGAAAAGACCGACGCGCTCGACGCGGTGGGCAACACCACCAAGGCCGTGACCAAGGGTTACGCGATCGGTTCGGCTGGCCTTGCCGCGCTGGTGCTGTTCGCTGCCTACACCACCGACCTTCGCGAGTTCTTCCCGGACCTGAAGGTCGATTTCAGCCTTGAAAATCCCTACGTCATCGTCGGCCTGCTGCTCGGCGCGCTGCTCCCGTACCTGTTCGGTGCGATGGGCATGACCGCCGTGGGCCGCGCCGCCGGTGACGTGGTGATCGACGTGCGCAACCAGTTCCGCGACAATCCGGGCATCATGGATGGCACCAGCCGTCCGGACTATGCCCGCACGGTTGACCTGGTGACCAAGGCGGCGATCAAGGAAATGATCATTCCGTCGCTGCTGCCGGTGCTCGCGCCGGTTGCGGTCTACTATGTGATCACCCTGGTCGCCGGTCAGGACAACGGCTTTGCCGCGCTGGGTGCATTGCTGCTGGGCGTGATCGTGGGCGGCCTGTTCGTCGCGATCTCGATGACCTCGGGCGGCGGCGCATGGGACAATGCCAAGAAGTACATCGAAGACGGCAACCACGGCGGCAAGGGCAGCGATGCCCACAAGGCTGCGGTTACCGGTGACACGGTTGGCGATCCTTACAAGGATACCGCTGGTCCGGCCGTCAACCCGATGATCAAGATCACCAACATCGTCGCGCTGCTCCTGCTCGCGGCGCTGGCCCACGGCGCGAGCTAAGCTCCGCCTGCCCGCCAGGGTGAAGCAGACCCCGTCCGGAGCGATCCGGACGGGGTTTTTGTTTTTTTGGGGGGAATAGAGCCCTCTCCCCTTGAGGGGAGAGGGTTGGGAGAGGGGAGTGCGCGGCCTCGCCCCACTCAACTACGGCTAGGCAGCAAGCTGCCAAGCCTGCGTATCTCTCCCCTAAAGGGGAGAGAGGCTCCACCTCACCCCGTTAGCCTTTCCTTGGCATTTCAGCGCTAAAGCCAGCCCACGGGCCGGGACCTTCCCCGCCTGCAAGGGACCAACCGGTGGCCAGCAAAGCTGACTACGCTCCTGCAACGCGCGCGCAGCACCCCGCTGCGCCCTTGCCGCTGCCTGCCATCCGGATCCGCCCGGTCGACTGGCGCAGCTTTGAAGATGCCGAAGCGCGCCTCGCCTGGGATGCGCTGTCGCAATGCGCGGCAGAGCCCAATCCGTTCTTCGAAAGCTGGTACCTCCTCCCCGCATTGCGCGCCCACGATCCAGCGGGCAGCGTGCGGATGCTGCGGTTCGAATGTGATGGCGAACTGGCCGGGCTGCTCCCCGTGCGGCGCGAGCCGAAGTATTACCGCTGGCCGATCCCGCAGCTGACCACCTGGATCCACGGCAACTGCTTTCTGGGGGCACCGCTGGTCGCGCAGGGGCTCGAACGCCATTTCTGGCGCGCGCTGCTTGAATGGGCCGATGCGGCGCCCGGCCTTGCGCTGTTCCTGCACCTGCCCTGCATGCCGCTGGACGGCCCCTTGCAAAGCGCCCTGGCGCAAGTGCTGGACGAGCAGGACCGCCTGGCCGGGCTGGTCCACGTAGAACAGCGCGCGATGCTGCAATCGGACCAGCCGAGCGAGGCCTATTTCGAAGCGGCCTTGTCCGGCAAAAAGCGCAAGGAATTGCGCCGCCAGTTCGCCCGCCTGTCCGAACTGGGCGAAGTGCAGCTGCACCGGACCATCGGCGACGAACACCTGGGCCGCTGGATCGACGATTTTCTGGCGCTGGAACATTCGGGCTGGAAAGGCGGCGCGGGCTCCGCGCTGGCATCGCATCAGGCGACCACGCGGCTGTTCAGGGAAGCGCTGTCGGGCGCAGCCAGCCACGGGCGGCTGGAACGGCTTACCCTGACGCTCGATGACGAACCGATCGCGATGCTGGCCAGCTTCGTCACCCCGCCCGGCGCGTTCAGTTTCAAGACCGCGTTTGACGAACGCTATGCCCGCTACAGCCCCGGCGTGCTGCTCCAGCGCGAAAACCTGGCCATGCTGGACCACCCGCTGGTCCGCTGGACCGACAGCTGCGCCGCCGCCGACCATCCGATGATCGACCACATCTGGCGCGAACGCCGCGCGATCGGGCGGCTGTCCATCGCGATCGGCAGCACGCCGCGCCGCGCCATTTTCCGTCACCTGCTCAAGGCCGAATTGGGCCGCAATCCCAGTGGAATAACGCCATGACCGTCTTCAGCCCCGCCGACCGCGCGCTGTTTGCCGCCAACTACCCCGAAGTGCCGCACAAGCTGCACCACCAGCTGGGCCGCCACCCTTTGCTCGAAGTGGGCGCGCTGGCCGATCTGGCGGAGCAGCTGCCTGCCGGATCGATCGAATACAACCGCAGCGACCTGCCGATCGGCATCACCGAAAAGCCCGAAGCCTCGGCGCTGAGCGTGGGTGAAACGATCCGCCGGATCGAGGAAAGCGGCAGCTGGGCCGCGCTCAAGAATATCGAGCAGGTGCCCGAATATGCCGCCTTGCTGGCAGATCTGCTTGCCGAAATCCGGCCGGAGATCGAGGCCAGGACCGGCAAGATGATGAAGACCCAGGGCTTCATTTTCATCACCAGCCCCAATGGCGTGACGCCGTACCATTTCGACCCCGAACACAACATCCTGCTGCAGATCCGCGGCAGCAAGGTGATGACCCAGTTCCCGGCAGGCGATCCCGCCTATGCCCCGGACGAGGTCCACGAAACCTACCACACCGGCGGCGGGCGCGAACTGACCTGGCGGGACGAGCTGGAAGCGGGCGGAATGAAATTCCCGCTGGCTCCGGGCGAGGCGCTGTTCGTGCCGGTCATGGCGCCGCACTATGTCCGCAACGGCCCGGAAAGCTCAGTCTCGCTATCGATCACCTGGCGCAGCGAATGGTCCTTTGCCGAAGCCGACGCCCGCGCATTCAATTCGATGCTGCGCCGGATCGGGATGAAGCCGGTCAGCACCGGGCGCTGGCCGCATGGCAACCAGGTGAAGGCGCTCGGCTGGCGGCTGATCCGGAAGATGCGGGGCTAATTCCTCTGAATCCCCTCTCGCCTGCGGGAGGGGCGCGAGACTTGGTGAACGCAGTGAACCTGGTCGCAGCGGGGTGGGCCAGCGGCAGTGCAATCACGCGAGTGAGGTCTGCGGCCTCAAGCCCACCCCTGACCCCTCCCGCAAGCGGGAGGGGGACTGCCCCCCGCTTGACCTTCCCAGCAACCCCCACCAAAGGGTTGCCATGGAAAACGATCCCACACCCGAACAGCAGGTCGCGGGCCTGGTCAGATTGCTGGAAGTGAAGCCCGGCGAAGCGGACCATTTCACCGGGCGGCGCAAGCGTGGCGGGGTGGGCCGGGTGTTTGGCGGACAGGTGATCGCGCAAGCGCTGCTCGCCGCCGAACAGACCGTCGATCCTGCGCGCCCGGCGCATTCGCTCCACGCCTATTTCCTGCGCGGCGGGAGCGAGGATTTTGAGACCGATTACAAGGTCGAGCGCGATTTCGATGGCGGCTCTTTCTCCAACCGCCGGGTCGTGGCCAGTCAGCAGGGCCGCCCGATCCTGAACCTGACCGCCAGCTTCCAGAAGCACGAGGAAGGGCTGCATCACGTTGACGCGGAGATGCCTCAGGTGCCTCCGCCTGAGGATCTGGAACCGGAGGTCGAGGTGCGCCGCCGCTATGCCGAGCAGGCCCGCCCCGAAGCCCGCCATCACTTCCTCAGCCCGCGCCCGGTCGAGATGCGCGCGGTCGAAGGGCGGCACTGGATGAACCCCCAGCCCGCCCCGCCGCGCAGCCATTCGTGGTTCAAGACCGTCGCCCCCCTGCCCGACGATCCGCGCATCCACCGCGCGGTGCTGGCCTTTACCAGCGACATGACCTTGCTGGGCACCTGCGCCCTGCCCCACGGCTTGTCCTGGGCGCGCGGCGAAGTGGTCAGCGCCAGTCTGGACCACGCGGTCTGGTTCCACGATCACTTCCGCGCCGATGAATGGCTGCTCTATGCCACTGACAGCCCGTGGAGCGGCGGCGGACGCGGGTTCAATCGCGGCCGGATCTTCACCCGCGACGGGCGGCTTGTCGCCAGTGTTGCACAGGAAGGCATGATCCGTAAGGTAGTCCCCAAGCAGCGCGACTGACCGCGCCGCATGCGAAGGGACGAAGATGACCGAATTGGCCCAGGCCGCGATTGGCGGCACCTGCAACGATCGCTTTGCCAAGGTGCGCGATGCCTTTGCCGCGAACTTCGCCCGACACGACGAGATCGGCGCAAGCTTTGCCGTAACCCATAATGGCGAACTGGTGGCCGATCTCCACGGCGGCTGGGCCGATCCGGCCCGGACCCGGCCGTGGACGGCCGATACCGTCGCCAATGTCTGGTCCACCACCAAGGGCGTGCAGGCCAGCTGCTATGCCATGGCGGTGGATCGCGGGCTGGTGGACTATGACCAGCCGGTGGTGGATTTCTGGCCGGAATTCGGGACCGAGGGCAAGGACCGGGTGACAGTGGGCCAGCTGCTCTCGCATCAGGCGGGCCTCTGCGGCTTTGCCACGCCCGCGGGCGAGCCCGACGTGGTCGGCGGCAGCGCAGCCGCCGCGCGCCTCGCCGCGCAGGCTCCGCTGTGGGAACCGGGCAGCGCCAGCGGCTATCACGCTCTGGCGATCGGCGTGCTGGGCACCGAACTGTTCCGGCGGATCGAGGGCCGTTCGATCCGGCAATTCGTGGCCGAGGAGATCGCCGGACCGCTCGGGCTGGATTTCGCGATCGGCCTGCCCGCCGGGCAGGAGCACCGCTGCGCCGAACTAATCCCGCCCCCGGCCATGCCGGTCGATCCCGCCAGCTTCACTGCGCCGCAGATCGCCGCGCTGGGCAACCCGCCGCTGCGCGCGGGCTTTGCCATGACCCCGGAATGGCGCGGCGCCGACCTGCCATCCGCCAACGGCCACGGCACCGCACGGGCGCTTGCCAGCATCTATGCCCGCCTGATCGCGCCGCAGGACGGGCTGGTCTCGCCAGCCACGCTGGCCATGGCCACCGCGCAGCAGATCCAGGGTACCGACCTGGTGCTGCAGATCGAATGCGATTGGGCGGCGGGCTTCCTGCGCAATTCCAGCGGCGTGTTCGGCCCCGTAGCGGCGACCTTTGGCCACACTGGCTGGGGCGGATCCTTTGCCGTGGCCGACCCGGAAAACGGCCTCACCATGGCCTATGTCATGAACCGCATGGACGCCAACCTGCGCGACGACGCCCGCGCCAAAGCGCTGATCGCGGCGGTTTACGCGGCGTTGTGATGGGGGAGGAACCCATAGCCCTCTCCCCTTGAGGGGAGAGGGTTGGGAGAGGGGAGTGCGCTGCCTCCCCCTCACAACTCCGGCTAGCGGGCGAGCCCGCAAGCCTGCCTATCTCTCCCCTGAGCCGAAGGCGGGCGAAGCCCAACGGGAGAGAGCACATAAGTCACGATCAATGCAGGCTCGCGTCACCAGTAGCCCAGCCTGACCTCTTCCACCTGCTGCCAGTCACCCCCCAGGATGATAGAAATCATACACCGTCTGCGCCACCGCCGCGCTGACGCCGGGCGCGCGTTGCAGGTCTTCGAGGCTGGCGGCGCGGACCTTGCTGGCGGTGCCGAAATGCAGCAGCAGCGCGCGTTTGCGGGCCGGGCCGATGCCGGGAATCTCATCGAGCGGGCTGGCGGTGATCGCCCGGCTGCGCTTGTCGCGGTGGGCGCCGATGGCGAAGCGGTGAACTTCGTCACGCAGGCGCTGAAGGTGGAACAGCAGCGGCGAATTGACTGGCAGCATCTTTTCGCGCCCGTCGGGAAAGTGGAACACTTCGCGCCCCTCGCGCCCGTGGTGCGGGCCCTTGGCGATGGCGATCA